>JAUNJO010000058.1 GCA_030533225.1 Eubacteriales bacterium | reverse complement strand
AAGCTGAAATTTTTAAGGTATGCGGCTTACGGACTTGAGATTCTGATTCTCTACATTTTCTGCGGCATTCCGGGATTTATGCCCGCTTTTCTGTCAATCAAACCCCTGCTGCTTTTGCCCGTTGCCCTTACCGTTGCGGTTTTTGAAAACGAAATCCCCGCTATGATTATCGGACTTGTGTGCGGTTTGCTCCTTGACACAGGTGCAGGCACTTCTGTGGGATTTTATACCGTTACCCTGACCGCCCTGTGCTTTTTCCTGGGCTACTGTCAGCGTAATTTTTTCGTCACAAACTTCGTAAACGCCACAGTTATAGGACTTGCCTCCATTTTCAGTATTTTGCTCCTTAATTTTCTCATATTCGGAGTGTTTAAGGGTATGCCCGATCTTTGGCTTTACTTCCTGCAATACACCCTGCTTCGCTTTGTGCTTACGGGAATTTTTCTGCCGCCCCTGTTTTGGTTTAACAGACTTTTCCGTTCATCTATGAAAGAATAACCGCAGAGGTTTAGAAAGGTGAAACACTATGCTCAAAAGCTTTCTGAAACAATATAACAGGCCTTTCATCTGCATTTGCCTTGTTGTTGTGATTATGCTGTGCTTTTTCGCAAGGCTTGCGGACTGGCAGCTCATACAGGGCGACTACTACCGGGAGGAAGTGGCCACCACCGCCAACTACAAGGTTTACTCCGACGCTACAAGAGGAGAGATTCTTGATGTAAACGGTGTTGCTCTTGAGACCAACACCACCCTGTATTCCGTTATTATTGACAAGCTCTACATCCCCACGGGAACCTCGGTGAATGAGGTTATCGCAAAGCTCTTTGAGATTTTCACCGCCTGCGATGAAAAGTGGATTGACACACTTCCCATTTATCTTGATAAAGACGGTGTCTTTCAGTTTAAGGAGGCAGAAAACTCCGCCGAGAGAAACGCTCTTTACTATCTTCAGTCCGAGGATTTTCTCGACTTGGGAGTTTACGCAGGCGCCGAGGAGTATATGGAGGAACTCTCCAAAAGATATGACCTTGAGCAGTACACGGACAAGGCACTGCTTCGAGACATGGTCTCCGTCCGCTTCAACATGGACATGAATATGTTTTCGTCCACCAACCCCTACACCTTTGCTCAGAATATTTCTCCGGAGCTTACCGCCATTATCTCCGAGTTTTCTCAGTCCATGCCCTGTATTGATATAAAGACCGTCAGTGAGCGTGTGTGTACCGACGGTGACCTCATGCCCCACATTTTGGGCATTACGGGACCTCTCACCGCCGAGGAGTACGAGGAATATAAGGACAAGGGCTACAACTATGACGATGTTATAGGTAAATTCGGCATTGAAGCCGCCATGGAGGAGGAGCTTCGGGGCGAGGGCGGTACAAAAGTCATTGCCAAAAGCTCCGATGGTACCGTTATAGATGTTGTTGACATTGTGCCTGCAAAACCCGGCAACACGGTTTACCTGACTGTCGACAGCAAGCTCCAGGAGGTAGCCGGCAAGGCCCTCAAGGAAAATGTAACCGCCGCACAAAAGGCCGGCAAGGCAGACAGCCTTGCTTTAGGCGAAAAATATCAGGGTGAGGACTGCGTTGCAGGAGCAGTTGTAATGCTTGATGTTAAGACCTTCGGTGTCCTTGCGGCCGCAACCTACCCCACCTATGACATAACAAAATACAACGAGGGGGACTACTATATGTCCCTTATAGAAGACGATACCCTCCCCCTGTATGACAGAGCCTTTCAGGGCGCTTTTGCCCCCGGTTCGGTTGTAAAGCCCGCAGTTGCCTTGGCGGCTTTGGAGGAGGATATTATCTCCGAGGTCACATCCATAAACTGTACGAAAACCTATGACTACTATCCCTCAAATGTGGTAAACTGCATGGGTTATCACGGATATCTGGGAGTTACCGAGGCAATTTCAAAAAGCTGTAACTACTACTTTGCGGAGGTGGGCAGACGGCTTGGCATCGAGACCATGTATCTCTACATGGAGAAGATGGGTTTGGGCGAAAAAACAGGCCTTGAAATCACCGAATCAAGCGGTGTTCTCGCAGGACGCGACAGCGCAACCTGGCTTCCCGGTAACACGGTTCAGGCGGCTATCGGTCAGTCGGACAACACCTTCACCCCCGTTCAGCTCGCCACCTACTGTGCAACTATCGCAAACAACGGCACCCGGCTTCGCACTCATCTTGTGGATAAAATCACCACCTACGACCGCAAGACGGTACTCAGCGAAACCACCGAGGAGAACGCAGAGGTTGTGGAAAAGCTGAATGTTGACGCCTACAACCTGAAGGTAGTGCAAAACGCAATGCGCACCGTTGCCACAGACGGTACCGCTTCCTATATGTTCGCAAGCTATCCCGTTGATATTGCCGCCAAAACGGGTACTGCGGAAAACCCCGGCTCCGACCACACCTCCTTCATTTGCTACGCGCCCTACGATGACCCCCAGGTTGCCATTGCGGTTGTAATCGAGCACGGCGCAAGCGGTATCTATTCGGCATCCGTTGCAAAAGCCCTCCTTGACGCTTACTTTTTCCCCGCACCTGTTGAAACCACCGCACCTGCGGTACAGTAATTTCGGCAAAACCATGCTTTGACAGTCATTTTCACCGATAACAGAGATAAAAACGCCCATTTTTATCAATAATGCCCAATTTTTTAACAATATTTTTTACATTAATAATTCTTATACGCAATTGTCCTAAAGTATGTTTTGTGGTAGAATGACTACGAGGTATTATTTATGAGCAAAGTGATAGTATTGGCCTCCGGCAAGGGAGGTACCGGCAAATCCACTGTTTCGGTGGGGCTTGCCGTAGCTTTGGTTAAACTTAATAAAAAGGTGCTTTTGGTTGACTGCGACAGCGGTATGAGAGGCGTTGACCTTATGCTCGGAGTGGAGAAAGAGCTGGTTTACGATGTTTCCGACGCGGTGTGCGGAGGATGTGACAAAACTGCCGCCATCTATGTTACAAGCAACATCTACGGACTGTATATGATGCCTGCTCCCGGCTCTCCCGACGATGAAGTGGCACCTGAAATCATGGGTCAGCTTATCCGTGAAATCAAAGATGACTACGACTATGTGCTCATAGATTCCCCTGCAGGCACAGGCACCGGCTTTGACGCCGCAGCTGCCGCCGCCGACAGAGCCCTCATTGTCATCAATCCCGAACCCACAAGTGTCCGCGGCTGTCTCAACATCCACCGCAAGCTTGTTGAAAAGGGCACCGAGGATGTCCGCCTCATCATCAACCGTTTCGACAGAAACCGCTTTGAAGCCATGGGTATTTATGAGGATTTAGACAGACTCATTGATGCATCCGAAACTCAACTTATAGGCATTGTCCCCGAGGATGTGAAAATTGCCGCCATCGCCCAAAAGGGCAACACAGGTAAAGAATCCGTCCCATCCATGGGGGCGTTCACTAATATTGCAAGGAGAATCGAGGGCGAGAATGTCCCCCTCAACTGCAAAATTTTAGGGAAATACTGATTAAATCGTTTGTGCATATTGCGCCGTCAGATTTTTCGTCAGGTTGCACAAACAAACCGCAGTAATGCTGACGCATTACGAGGATTTTTTGGGCAGGCTGACGGGAAATATGCAAGCAAGATGTGCAAACAATCTTATGATGTGATTTATTCAGTGTTTCCTTAGGTCTTTAACCAGCATATTTTCGCCGGCGTGCATAGTATAAACCATGTCGGCTATCGGAGGTAGAAGAATATGAATATAGCCCTTATTGCTCACGACGAGAAAAAGGAACTTATGGTACAGTTCTGCATCGCCTACTGCGGTATTCTCAGCCGCCACGATCTGTGTGCCACAGGCACCACAGGTAAGTTGGTTTCTGAGACAACAGGTCTTGAAATCAGCGCATTTTTAAGCGGTTCCCAGGGCGGCGGTCAGCAGATTGCGGCAAGAATCGCCTGCAACGAGATTGACATGCTCCTCTTCTTCCGTGATCCCCTGAATCCCAAGCCCTCCGAGGCTAACGATATGAACCTTCTCCGCCTTTGCGATATGCACAACATCCCTGTCGCAACCAACATCGCCACCGCCGAGGTGCTCATTCACGGACTTGAGCGCGGCGACCTTGACTGGAGAAACGTACTCAAATAATCTGTCCGTTTATTCATCACCAAGGGACTGCTTTGCGCTTTTGTTCCCTTTTGTATAAAAACGCGGATTTACAGCCTACGCTTTTGCGTAGGCTTTTTTTGCCGTATAATGTAATATTTACCAATAAAAAGTGCGAAAAACAGGCGGTTTTGAGAGGATGTACCATTGATTTTGCGGCGCGTTTGCAGTAAAATTGAATAGTATACTGAATAATGGGTATTATCGCCCAAACAGAGAGGTGTTAATAATGTGTTGTAACTACAAAAACAGTGACCTGAGCTTAATTTCCTCCATACTCGAGGAATACGCAGAGCAAAAAGGTTCACTCATCACAATTTTACAGAAAGCACAGGACGTTTACGGCTATCTTCCCACAGATGTAATCTACCACATAGCCGAAAAAACAGGTAATACTCCCGCAAAGGTAATGGGTGTTGCTACTTTCTACACTCAGTTCAGACTGAAGCCCGTAGGAAAGTACCTCATCATGCTCTGCAAGGGTACCGCCTGCCATGTAAACGGTGCCGAGAGAATCGAAAGTGCGATTTGCGAGGAGCTTGGAATTGAGGACGGCGACACCACCGAGGACGGACTTTTCTCCCTGAAATGCGTTGCCTGTCTCGGCTGCTGCTCTCTGTCTCCCGTTATGATGATTAACGAGGATACATACGGCTCACTCACTCCCGAAAAGGCCATTTCCATTCTCAGGGAAATCCGCGCAAAGGAGGAAAACGCATGATTATTAAAGTAGGACAGGGCTCCTGCGGTATTGCCGCAGGCGCAGGCAAGGTTTTTGCCGCTTTGGAAAGTGAAATTTCCTCAAAAGGAGCAAATGTAGGCCTTGAAACAGTAGGCTGTATCGGTATGTGTTACCTTGAGCCCATTGTTGATTTATATGAAGATGATACTCTGATGGCTCGTCTTGTAAATGTAAGCGAAAAGGACGCACAGGCAATTGTGAACGCCGCAGAAAGTAAGGATTTGTCCCCCGTTGAAAGCCTCAAAATCACCGAGGAGGACGAAAAATTCCTCTCTCAGCAGACAAGAATTGCTCTGCGTCACTGCGGTATCATCGACCCCGACACCATTGAGGGTTATCTCAGTACAGACGGCTACAAGGCAATTGAAAAGGTGCTGACCACCATGACACCCGAGGAGGTTATCGAGACCATTAAGGTTTCGGGACTTGCAGGCAGGGGCGGTGCAGGCTTCCCCACATGGTTTAAGTGGAACGCAGCCCGTCAGTCCGCAGGAGAGGAAAAGTACCTCATCTGCAACGCCGACGAGGGGGACCCCGGCGCATTCATGGACAGAGCCGTTATCGAAAGCGACCCCCACAACCTTATTGAGGGTATGCTCATCGGCGCTTACGCAATCGGAGCAAAAGAGGCTATCGTGTATGTCCGTGCTGAGTATCCTCTCGCAATTAAGAGACTTACAAAAGCCATTAAGGACGCAGAGGAAAAGGGTTTCCTGGGTGACAACATCTTAGGCACAGACTTCTGCTGTAAAATGCGGATTAAAGCCGGCGCAGGCGCATTTGTCTGCGGTGAGGAAACCGCACTTATTGAATCCCTTGAAGGCTCAAGAGGTATGCCACGCCTGAAGCCTCCCTTCCCTGCTCAAAGCGGTTACTGGGAGAAACCCTCCAACATCAACAATGTTGAAACCTTTGCAAATGTTCCCTGGATTCTCCTGAACGGCGGTGAGGCTTTCTCCGCTATGGGCACAGAAAACAGCAAGGGTACCAAAGTTTTCGCCTTAACAGGTAAAATCAAAAAGGGCGGTCTTGTTGAGATTCCCATGGGTAAAACTCTCCGCGATGTTATCTTCGGCATCGGCGGCGGCATCAAAGACGATAAAAAATTCAAGGCTGTACAGATGGGCGGTCCCTCAGGCGGATGTATCCCCGAACAGCTCCTTGACACAGTAATTGACTACAAGGCTCTCGGCGCAACAGGTGCAATCATGGGCTCAGGCGGTATGGTTGTTATGGACGAGAGCACCTGCATGGTTTCCATGGCTAAGTTCTTCCTTGACTTCACAGCAAAGGAGAGCTGCGGTAAGTGTGTGCCCTGCCGAATCGGTACAAAGAGAATGCTTGAAATTCTCACCCGTATCACCGAGGGCAAGGGCAAGGAGGGTGATGTTGAGCTTCTCACCGAGCTTTGCAACTCCATCAAGGACGGCGCCCTCTGCGGTCTGGGTCAGACTGCGCCAAACCCTGTGCTTACCACTATCCGCTACTTCAAAAACGAGTACGACGCTCACATCAACGACAAAAAATGTCCTGCCGGTGAGTGCGTAAATCTCATAAACTACGAAATCGACACAGACGCTTGCCGAGGATGTACGCTCTGCGCCAAGAAGTGTCCTGCAAGCGCTATCGAGGGTACGCTCAAAAACCCACACGCTATAAATACCGAAAAGTGCATCAAGTGCGGACAGTGTATCAATGTCTGCAAGTTCGGTGCAGTTAAGAAATCTTAAGGAGGTGTCACAATGAGCGAAATCAAACTTACTATTAACGGAATCGGCGTTACTGCAAATCAAGGTGACACCGTTTTGGATGTTGCCAAGGCAAACGGCATTGAAATCCCCACTCTCTGTCACCACGAGAGCGTGAAGGTCTACGGCGCTTGCTCACTTTGTCTTATTGAGGCAGAGGGTGTTCCGAAGCTTCTCCGTGCCTGCAGCACAAAGGCAGCCGACGGTATGGTGATTAACACCGAAAGCGAAAGAGTTGTAAAGGCTCGCAAGGTGGCTTTGGAGCTTCTCATGAGCGACCATGTGGGCGACTGTGTGGCTCCCTGCTCACTCAACTGTCCTGCCGGCACCGACTGCCAGGCCTACATAAAGGCAATCGCACAGGGCGACGACAAAAAAGCTGTGGAGATTATCAAGGAAAGACTTCCTCTTCCTGCTTCCATCGGCCGAGTATGTCCTCATCCCTGTGAGTCTAACTGCCGCAGAGCTTTAGTTGAAGAGCCTATGTCCATTGCTTTTATGAAGTACTTTGCCGCTGACAATGACTTAAACAGCGCTACACCCTTCATGCCCGAAAAAGCAGCTGCAACCGGCAAATCCGTTGCAATTCTGGGCGGTGGCCCCGCAGGTCTTACCGCCGCATACTTCCTGGCAAGCATGGGCCATAAGGTCACAATTTTCGATAAAATGCCCAAGATGGGCGGTATGCTTCGCTACGGTATTCCCGAATACCGTCTCCCCAAGGCTGTGCTTGACAAAGAGATTGCACTCATCGAGGCTTTGGGTGTTGAGATGAAAAATAACGTTAAAATCGGTGAGGACATCAGCTTCCCCGAAATCAGAAAGCAGTTTGACGCAACTCTGGTTGCTATCGGTGCATGGAGCTCCATGTCAACCCGCACAAAGGGCGAGGAGCTTGAGGGCGTTGTGGGAGGTATCGACTTCCTGCAGAAGGTCGCCCTGGGCAAAGACACCGGCATGGGCAAAAATGTTGCCGTTGTCGGCGGCGGTAACACCGCCATGGACGCTTGCCGTACCGCAGTACGCCTGGGCGCCGAGAATGTGTATGTTATCTACCGCAGAACCCGTGCCGAGATGCCTGCCGAGGATATAGAAATTGCCGAGGCAATGGAGGAGGGCGTAGAGTTCAAGTTCCTCACAAACCCCGACGAATATTTGGGCGAAAACGGAAAAGTCACTCAGGTGAAGCTTCAGGTTATGGAGCTTGGCGAGCCTGATGCCTCCGGCAGACGCGCTCCCGTTGCGGTTGAGGGCAAGTTCGAAACTCTCGATGTCGACACGGTAATCGCCGCTATCGGCCAGAAGGTCAACCCCACGGGCTTTGAGGAAATCGAGCTTAACTCCCGCGGTATCATCAGCGCCGATGAGTTCACCTTCCGCACAAACCTCCCCGATGTTTTCGCAGTGGGCGATGCCACCAACCGAGGCGCTTCCATTGCCATTGCCGCTATCGGCGAGGCTGAGAGGGCATCAAAGGTTATCGACTCCTTCCTCAAGGGCGACATAGTTCCCTACATCAAGCCTTTCGTTTCCGAAAAGACAGTAACCGCCGAGGATTTGGCACATAAGGAGAAACTTCCCCGTGCAAAAATGCCCCACAGAAGTCCCGAGGAAAGAAAGCACGACTTCAAGGAAATCAACTTCGGCTTCTCCGAGGAAACCGCAAGAAGCGAAGCTAAGCGCTGTCTTGAGTGCGGTTGTCACGATTACAAGGACTGCTCTCTCATTCGCCACGCAAATCGCTATGAGATTCATCCCGAGCGTTTCGAGGGCGTTCCCCACAAGGGCTTCCTTGAAACCAGACTTGTTGCTATTGAGAGAAATCAGGACAAGTGTATCCTCTGTAACCTCTGTGTCCGCACCTGCGACGAGGTTGCTCACAAGGGTATCTTAGGTCTCGTTGGCAGAGGCTTTGACACCGTTATCAAGCCTGAGTTTAATGACCCCGAAACCATTGCAGACTGCAAAAACTGCCGTAAGTGCTTCGAGGTTTGTCCCACAGGCGCTTTGAAGCTTCTGTAAGCTAACAAAAACCGAACAAATATAATTAAGGCTGTGACTTTTGTCACAGCCTTATGTGTTTTGATAACTAAATTCGCCTCCCTTTGACATCAAGTGTCGGTAAACCGCACTTCGCCTCGGCGTATTATAATTTGAAGTGCAACGCCCAATAGAAAATAATTCATTTGTTAGACAGGTTCGACACTTCGGTGCCGTTGTGAGTTTCGGTAAACTGCTCC
>JAUNJO010000057.1 GCA_030533225.1 Eubacteriales bacterium | reverse complement strand
AGGATATTACTTTCTGATTTACAGATCTGAATTTTACCGCACCGCATTTCATAACCATACGGAAACCGTCTGTTTTTCATATTCTTGAACATCTCCTTTGCTCGGGAATTGACTCTCTGATTTGTAAGCCGCCGATTAGCCTGAAAGATAGTTCTGCATTTGTAGGCACGGTTATCTGATGTACAATACTTTCAAATAACATTTCATCAAAATCTGTCAGCGGTTCTTTTTGCTCAGATAATATATCACTCAGTTTTCGCAGTCCCGATAAAATACTGTTCTCGTCCTGCTCGTTCAAAATTCGTCTGCGTTCACAGCGTAGGGCATTTGTTTTGCTTGTAATTTTACTGCTCTGCTCCGTATATTCTGCGGCACGCATGATTCCTTTTGAATTAAGTCTTGCTATGACAAGGTGTTTTCCGTTAAGCTCGGCAATTTCTCTGTCTATTTCCTTTATGCGAAGTTCAGTTTCACCAGACTTCATCTGCATTTTTTCAGTCTGCGTAATCGCTGTCGGAAGTATTTGCTTATAATTGTTGCGGAGCTTATTTACCATAGTTATGAAAGCCTCGTAAATATCCTTTTCGGGAATTCGCTTTGAACTGCATTTGGTGCTGTCCATATTATGAACGGGACATTCCCAGTAATGTTTATCATTAATTGCAATCGGCTTGTAGGTTTTTCCGCATTCACAAATAATTTTCCCGGACAGTGGGTAATGGTGATGTTTACCTGTGCTTTTACTACTTGCATTTTGCAGGAGCTTTTCCACTGCATTAAAATTCTCTTTTGAGATTATCGGTGCATTCATATTCTCAACATAGTATTGAGGCTTTTCACCGTGATTGACTATAGTCTTGAATGGCAAGGTTTCCGTTTTGTATTTCTTTTTAAGCCTTGCGTCACCGATATATCTTTCGTTGCGAAGAATATAGTCGATTGTTTTAACTCTCCATCCATTACGATCGGGATTTTTAGGAATGTTCCTCTCGTTAAGCATTTTCACGATTGCATACTTACCCATACCCGACAGGAAGCTTTTGAATATCAGCCTGACAATTTCAGCTTCATCTTCCACAATTTCAAATTCTCCGTCCTTTAGCCTGTATCCATACGGAGGACAGCTTGCTATAAATGTGCCGTTCTGCATTCTCTTTTCAATACTCCATCGCATATTTTTTGAGATAGAAATTGATTCCTCTTGTGCCTGCGCACCGGATATTGCAAGTAACAGTTCGCTTGACATATATGCAGTGTCGATATTTTCCTTTTCAAACAGAATGCTCACACCGCAATTTCTTAATATTCGTGCATACATAAGAGCGTCAGCTGTATTTCGGGCAAATCTTGACATTGATTTTGTTAACACCCTGTCAATTTTGCCTTTTTTACAGTCGCTTATAAGGCGGTTGAAGTCATCACGCTTTGCAGTTTTTGTTCCTGTCAAGCCTTCGTCTGCATAGATATCTACAAGCTCCATAAGCTTGTTTTCGCTTATGGTTTTGGAATAATACTGTACCTGTACAGCAAAGGAGTGGAGCTGATTCTGCGAATCGCTTGATACTCTGCAATATGCAGCAACACGCAATACTTTTTCACGACTTAATGCAGGTTCAATTGTTACTACTGAACTTTGATTCATTGCTTTTCTCCTTTCGTTTTTCTGCCGTTATTTCGGCGCAACAACACAATACTACAAAGGTTCGAATATATCCAGCGATTTTTTTAATAAAATCAATTTAATAAAAGAGTAGCTTCGTAGTCATCGGCTGCAATTTCTGCAATACTGTTATAATCTTTTTCGCTTATGTATCCCATATGCACGAGCGACTGCAATATACAGATTTCAAAATAATATGCATTATTGCAATTCTGCTTTTCATTTACTAAATTCATTTTATATTTCCTCCGTTTATAATTGAATTATTTTCTATCGTCTGTGTGGTTTTCAATTTCTTCATCTGATTTGGATGCAACCGTGCATAAGCACATAACAGCTACTCCTATGAACGCACCTATAAATAAACCAATAATAAAACCTATCATATAAATCTCTCCTATCTATAATTATAATTTGTTACAGCAAGCAACAGTTATGCAGAACATAACCGCTGCCTGCTGTCATATATCAATCGTTTTGCAAGGCGGTTTACATAAATAACACCTTTGTCGGTACATACGGTTTGAATATCTGTAAGACATATAATGTGCCGTTACTTAGGCATTGGGATTTCTCCGAATATGAAACTGCCTTGCTTTTGTTGGTATTTATCCTCAATATCCCCCAACCGGGAACACATCAGACGGTCATGCATTTGACTCCATTGGAATTTCACCACCGTGAGGATCTCCCACAGCCGCCATCTTTGGTTGCGACGGTTTTATCACGCTCGACTTTTGACTTGACGGAAGTATCATTATCCCTTCTGCCTGTCATCGCCGTCATTGAATTTGCCTTTCAAAGTCTGAGTCCTGAAGATAAATATAATATGTTCGCTCATGTGGCTTGTCCGTTCGGACAGCAGAAGGAAGGTATCTGATGTGCTGATATTCAGTTATCAAAGAGCAACAGAGGTAAAATTACCCCTTCACTTCTCTTATCCGAAAAATCGAGGTGTTGACAACCCAAAATTTTTATTTTTCTAAAAATTTTTTTAGTTTTGCCAATATTCGTTTCTTTCTTTTATTGATTGCATTTTGAGAAACGCCCTCAATTTTTGCAAAATCACGTTCTGATAATCCCTGAAAATAAATAGCCTGTATTAGCTCCTTTTCTCTCGGAGACAGCAAATCTATACATCTATGCAATTTTTCGGACATTATTTCGAGTTCAACATTCTCTGTGAAAGCTTGTTCTGTATCAACAATGATACTTTCACCATTGAATTCAGCGGTAGTCAGAGCATCATATGAGACTTCTTCAATATTTTCTTCCTCTGCTGTTTCCGCAATATATAAAAGACGGCGCTTATACGCATAAAATTTGCGATAAAGTTTTTCTTCAGCCTCAAATATCATTCCGTGAACACCAACAAACTTTCTGTTTCCAAAAGCTTTTTTATCGTATTTAAGTTTGAGAAACTCCTGATATGTAATTTCTTTATGCTTTCCGTTTTCTAAAATAAAAATTTTCTTAGGTGTGAAATTCACCTGACATTCCTCCGTTCTGTTTGACTTTTTGCGTTCAAACAGGACAGGAGGTCCACGGATAAAACAAAATTCGCAGTTATGGGCAAAAAAATAAAAGCTTCCTAAAGTTTCTTGAAGAATACACTTAGGCACAAAGAATATTGAATAGTGTCTAAAGAGATAGAAAAAAGTCGAAAAAAATACCACAATGCAACTTGCACTGTGGTAACATAAATAATATTTACTTTTTTGATTCCGTAATTTTTTCTTATTTCTATTTTTTCTAATAATATTTTCCTACCTGTATTTCCTCTTCAAAACTATATGCTGCCATCAAAACAATTAACGGCAGCATATCATTTTACCTATTTAAATTTTATGGTTAAATATCAACTGAATTTCTTGTCTTTATATCTCCGAAATAATACTAATACCTTAAAGCCGTCAGCAGACTTTTCAATTACGCCCAGGGATCTTCACTTGCAGGCACTCTTATATCGGAAAGGCATTGAATTTCGTTTAAAAACCATTGCCCTGTAGATGGCTTTTTGCGAAGCTTTATAGACCTCATATTATCACCGCCACCGCTTTTAACCCAAAGAGTTGCCCAATTTTCATTGTCAAACGAGTATGGGTTTTCGTATATGGCTATGGTATATGGTGTTGATGGCTTGTATCCGTTTTCGGGAGTTGCACCGTTAAAAAACGAGAAAGGTTTATAGAATTTCTCTTCAAGCCGTTCTTTGATAAACTGCTTTTCGTATGCACTTACATTTTCAGGACCCTTGAGAAAATCAAGCATTTCAAATGTTGCATCACAATCCTCTTTATATCTGCAAAGTACAGCAAGAGTTAAAGCCGCTGTTTTGAACGGTGAATCAAGCGTTGCTTCGGGCAGAGCCTGCAGTTCGCTCAAGCTTGTCGGCAGAGAAGAAAAGGTAAAGCGTTCAGAACGATTTTTACCCTTTCCTATGGATTGAGCCGCACCGGTTACTGCTTTTGTAGCCTCTTTTTTAATAGTGTTTTCTGCTGCTTTCATTAGCGAATCAAAAATTCCCATAACAAAACCTCCGTTAATCAATCTTTTTAAATCTCATTGTTATAAATGCGAAAAAACCGTTTTCGTCTATTGCCTTTGTCCACGAATCGTCTCCTATACCGGTATCATACCAAAGCTCGCCGTCTCTTTCTTCCCACGCTATTGCTTTATCGGTCAGCATATCATCAATAAGCATAAATTCTCCCGTGTCTATGACTTCTTTAAGCTCTGCTTTTGATACTCCGTCAGGTATAGGCATAAGAAAATACAGTTTGCCGTCATCGCAAATTTTCACCTGCATACCGATAGTTTTCTTTCTTTCGTTCATTTCATCAGCAACTGCTTCTTCGTCAGTTTCATCAACATAGGGCATAGGTGATGCAAGATATTCATCGCCGTTTAAGTAAATCATACCTTTTTCATCATCATGCGTTCCTATAGAATCAAAAACCCATTTTCCAATATAGCTCATAACTAAACCTCCTGTGTGATTTGTATAATGATCAAAGAACTTCCTTACAAATTATCTTTCGGGATAGAACAGCTCGCAAAACATACTTTTGATGTAACTGATTGAAATTTCTTTTTTGATACTGTATATCTTAAATCCCATAAGACCTCTGCCGGAGGGAACTCCGTTGCTTGTATCGTCAAATTCAAATCCGACAAAACATGCCTCGTAGGTCTCCTTTTCATTTGCTTTTTTATATGTGCTTTTAATGCGCTTTACGGGTTTGTTCATATATGTAATACCCAGGTCCGTTACTTCCTGACGGAAACATTCAAACTTTTCATCCGAATTGCTCAGTTCACCTTTATAGTAATACTCCACGAAAGCTTCGTTTTGCACACTACTCTCAAAATATACCACGCCAAAAACCTCTGCACTCCAAGACGAATTATTCGCCCGAAGCCATACTCTGTCTCCCGCATTAAGTGCAATCCCGGGCGCAATAGTAAAATAGGCATCATCCGGCTTATAAAGCGTTATCGGAAATTTGTCTGTACCATACACCATACTGACCTGTTTAACAGCCTTCTGTTTGCGAATATACTCCGGATTCGGCATACCTGTATATCTCGGATTTTCCTTTGCCTTGCAACCTGTATAACAGAAAACGGCAATGCATATCAACGTCAAAAAGACCAACAACAAAAAGACAATTATTTCCATTCAAAGCCTCCCGAATAATTATTTCACCGATTATCTGTAAAATTCTTATGGGTTTATAAAAAGTCCTCCAACCTCATATTGAATGGTTTTGAGATGAGGGGAGCGAAAGCTCCCTTGTTAAATTTTCGGCGATTTTACAAAACGGCAACGGCGTGTTGCTGTTTATTCAGTAAGCATTATATATCTTTGCTTTATTTAGAACTATTTACTATGCCTTCGTATTTAACAGAATTTAAAATGTTCTGTACATCCTCCTGATTGAACAGAGCTTCCATATCGGTTGTTTCTGTATCAATGAGCTCACTGCCCGGTGCCACATAAGCGAAAAGATAAACATCGTAATCATCTTTTTCGTCAAGATATAGGCAAATTTCATACTCGTAATCATCGCACTGATACATGTAACCGTCAAATCCAGAATATTTTACTTCTTTATAGGTTTCTTCCTCTTTGGCATCATCTACAAAGTAATCAAGACCGTTATCGAAATACAGATAAAACTCTACAGAAAAATCCTTTTCTTCGTTTATAAGCTCTGCCTCATCTGTACCTGTTTCAGAAGGAGTGGTTCCATCTTTATATCCAACTGTTACTGTTGCACTCATAGTTTCATCATCATCGCATATTTGCGTAATTGTTACTGTCTTACCACCACCGTCACAAGCTGCAAGGGTGAAGATCATAATTCCTGCCAATAAAACTGATAAAACCTTTTTCATTGAATAAAGCCTCCTTAGTTGATTTTTGATTCTGCCGCGTCTGCGCGTCTTGTGTATTCTGCAAGTCCACCGGTTTGAGCATCGTCCATTGCGTTCATATTTGCCTGAATTTCTGCTTTCTTTTCGTCAGTTATTTCGCCACCGTCTTTTGCAACCTTTACAGCATCGATTGCGGTTTTCGCAAAACCAATCGCACCCATTAAATCACGCTTTTCTTTTTTATTCATACCAAAACTGAATAATCCGTTTGTGTCATCATTGACTCCGAAAATATAGTTGAAGTGATGTATTACATTATCCACATATTTGAGATAATTTTCTTTTTCTCTGTCGTTTGTTGCAAAGCAAACAGTAATTTCTTCGGTTATATAAGGATGTGCACGAAGTCCTTTTCTCATAACACTTGTATCATCTTTGCCACCAACCAAAGTGATTTTGATACCGCCTTCGCCAAACACTTTTTCAGTTTTTCCGTTTGAATCCTTTTCTTCGGATTCTTCGATATATGGCTTATAGCTTGCCACCTGGTCATAACGGAAAAGCTCCTTGGGGTATTTTTCGTTATTATCTTTTGAGCCGTCTATGATGCGGAACATTCCGATGTCATCAAAGAACTCTATGCCTTGTCTTGCGGTAGCCGAAGGGAATCTCTTTGATCTTGCGCCGCTTAAAGCAACCTCTTTGTAGATGCGATCGGAGCGTTTCATATACTCCATATGCCCTCTTAACTCATCCTTTGTAAATCTGTATTTCTGAATATGGAATGAACACATATCGTCACACTTCCCACATATGTATTCATCACCCTTGATTTTTGTGCGGTTTAGCATTCCGCACTCGCCTTTGCAAAAAGCGCAGGTCTTTTTTCCAAAAGTGTTCTTAAAGAAATTGCCTAATCCCATAAATTTCACCTCGTATAATATAAAAGTAGTAGTTTTTATCGTTCCTCTACAAGAACGGGATTAATTCGGCTATACCGTATAGAATGCTGGGGGTTGGTCATTTCACCTTCCGATACCTCTACACATTTTATTATACAGATTTATATAGTCCGGCACATCGTACTTTAGTGCAAACTTTTCGGAAAAACTATATGCTGCCGTCAAAACAATTAACGGCAGCATATCATTTTACCTATTCAAATTTGATGATGATATTTTTACTGGATTTCCTGTATTTATCTGTCCGGACTAAAATATTATTCCAATACCTTAAAGCCGTCAGCAGACACATGGAATTCCATGAAGTAATCACCCTTAACTGCTATGCCTACAGCCTCAATCTTTGTACCGTCAGCAGGCTTTTCAACTCCGTCTTCAAGGTACATACTAATTCCAACCTTAGTTTTCCCTGTACCGTCTTCTTCAACAATGCTCGGAGTAGTACCGGGGCAGGAATACAAGCCTGTGATTTTAATTACCGTATTTTCTTCAACTGCAAAGTTCTGCATATCTTTGGCTAACTTTTCAATAGCGTCAAAATCTCCGAGCTCAACCACAACAGAGGGATTTGAAAGGTCAGCCTTTGCATCTGAAGAACTTTCATTTGAACTGCTGTTGCCGGACTGTGAGCTTATTGAAGAGTTGTTGTCGGATGTTTCACCGCCGTTGCCTCCGCAAGCTGCAAGTGAAGCTGTCATAATAAGAGCCATAAAGATTACTGCTAATTTTTTCATAATTAATTCCTCCTGAGAATTTTAATTTATTTTGACTAATATCTAAAACTTATCAATTATACCTGCTATGTATTTTTGGATTTGAGTGGCGTCAATAACGCTTACGCTTCCGTCTTTATTCACATCCGCAAGCTTGCTTTGATACTCATTTAACGATACTAAACCTGCAAGACCTTTCTGAATCTCGGTAGCGTCAAGTATACTTACAGTGCCAT
Organism: Eubacteriales bacterium; assembly: GCA_030533225.1. Lineage (GTDB taxonomy): Bacteria > Bacillota > Clostridia > Oscillospirales > Acutalibacteraceae > Ruminococcoides. The sequence goes on along the minus strand of JAUNJO010000057.1, from coordinate 1,182 downwards.
CCATATTTACATCACCCAACCGGCAAATCTTCACATCCTGAATAACGGAGCTGTTACCGACAACTACGGTATATTCACGGGTGACATGGTTTTCTTTCATTACCTTCAAGGTGTAGGTACCGGCGGAAACGCCTTCGATGGAATACTCAGCGGTTTTGCCCTTGACAACAGCTTCATAAGCCGGCTCGGCGGCACCGCTCTTGATAAGCTGAATGGTCACATCATCGGTATTGCTGCCGAAGCTGGTGGCTGTGCCGGAAACGGTCATATAGCCGATAGCGGGTTGCGGTGCAGGCTTAAAGGTGTAATACAGATATATTGACTGATTGTTTTCGTAATATGCATGGCTAAATAGCTCTTCCACATCTTCCTTATTAGCGTTACTATAACTTATCATATCAAGCTGATTTCCGTTTAACGAAGCTTTAGTATCAGAATTAAAGGAAGCTACTTTTTTGCCTTGAACTTCAATGGGTTGTATTTTTACAGCCACTCTGTAAACCATACCTGCAATAAAGGTTGCATTGGCAGGTAGTTCTTCGCCTAATGCATCATACCATGTTATGCTCTTTATATCATAAAGATGAGGTGCAAGGGTGGTGGCAACATAATCGGGTGTGCCGCCTGCCAAGGGTTGAGAAAGCTCTATAACACCAACATTACTTAGCACTTGAGCTGAACAATTGAATACATATTTAACCTCTTGTTCAAATTGAAGGCCTGAAGCATATAGGGTAGTATGGGCACCGGGATTTCCGTTTACTATAACAGAAGGCACAGTTGGAGGATCTGTTTTCGTATTCATTAAAAACTCATACCCTTGATCCGTCTTAACATGAACCTCACACTGATACTTATGGTCGGGTAAAAATACATCTTTGTCATAAACTTCATTATAACCGCCGTCGGTTACATCCCACCAGGAAACACCGTTTTTAACATAGTACCACTTTTGATTTGCCCAATAAGCATCATAATAACTGTTTTTGCTTGTATTAATACTGTATCCTGTGCCGAGAACTCTTGCAGTATAGTCAGGGTGTTCGCCTGCTTTTGGCGGTGTTACCTCAATTCTAATATTCTCAATAATAGTATCATTACATTCGCCAAAGTCCATAGATACTCGTATTTTAGAGGTTGAAGCCTCCTCAACAGCATAAACATAAGCAGGTTTGCCGTTAA
>JAUNJO010000011.1 GCA_030533225.1 Eubacteriales bacterium | reverse complement strand
TTGTCGGCTGCTGTTTTTTTTGGTGCCATTTTGAGATAGAGAATATCCTCTTCTCAATTAGGAATAATAAAAAAGCGTTAGCAAATATAAACCTCCTGATGTATTAATAATGTGTTTGATGACGCATTACTTAACGGCAACAGGAGGTTTTACTAATTTTATCATTATTTTGTAATCGAACAAATAGGGATATGTTGGGCTGTTATTATCATACGGAATAAATTAATCAATCTTAAATATGGTACCATACCCAACTCAATATATCGCCGGAACTTACATTTGCTCCAATCGTAAAAAGAAAGAAAAGAAAAGCTATTGCCGCGATAATTACAGGTATTGCCTTATTTCCTTCTTCTGCTTTGAAAGCACTTATTATAAAGATAATAGAAAGTATTAAACAACCAAATGATATGTATGGCATTATATTTACACTTAATGCACTTGAAACCCCGGCTCCAATACCAACAATAACAATCAGAATTAATATCCAAGGAATGACTACTAACCACATATAAATCACCTCTATAAGTTTTATCAAATTATACTCACAAATTGAGTAAATGGCAATACTCAATTTATGAGTATGTTATTATCCAGATACAGGGGATGATTTTTTTGGATTATAGACAACGAATGAAAGATCTAAGAGAAGACGCTGACTTAACACAAGCAAAAGTTGCGAAGACAATAAATAAATCGCAGCAAGGATATAATCACATTGAGACAGGCAGAGCAGAACTGAAAATTGAGGATTTAATTAAACTTTGTGATTTGTATAATGTTTCTGCCGATTATTTTATAGGACGCAGCAATAAGAAGAAATAGCCCCTGATTTTCACTTTATTCAGGAGCTATTTCTTTTTATTTGAAATTGTGTTTAGCATAATGTATTATTCTTCATTTAGGAAAGCAAGGTTAGTGTGCCGCTTATCTAACGCGGAGGTCGTTGGTTCAAATCGCACCGAAGCAACCAAAAAGCAGTCGATATTGTCGGCTGCTGTTTTGTTTCCTTATATATCAGATACATCGGATTTGGGGCAGGATTTGGGAAAGCGTTGCTCATTTTTGGGTTTTCCGCGGGATAACACCTATTTTGTCGAAGACATTTTCAGCTGATTGGGATTATTTTCAGCAATTTTTATAAAAAAATAAGTTTTTTTTCGAAAAAAGGTTGCATTTTTTATTTTTTTTGTGTAATATGTATATGATATCACTTGTGTTTTGGTATCATTTCCCCAAAGGTATTGACTAAACTGTACAAATATACGGAGGAGAGCTTATGTCAAACAGATTGTTCCAGGGTATTATTCATCAGATGAAGGATGCTATCGACAGAGTTGTGGGTGTTGTAGACGAAACTTCGGTTGTTATCGCCTGCTCGGAGCTGGGTCGAATCGGCGAGGTTAAGGAGAACATCAATTCCGAAACCTTGAGCGCTACCGTTCCTTTTGTTATCAACGGATGCACCTACAAGGCATTCGGCAACAGCGCCCGTGCCGAGTATGCCGTTTTCGTTTCAGGCACAGACGAGATAGCTCAGAAATATGTCCAGCTTCTCGCAGTTTCTCTTGCAAGCATCAAGCAGTACTATGACGAAAAGTACGACAGAAGCAACTTTATCAAGAATGTTATCCTTGACAATATCCTCCCCGGTGATATTTATATCAAGGCTCGCGAACTTCACTTCTCAAGTGAGGTAACAAGAGTCTGTATGTTGATTAAGATTACATCCAAGACCGATGTAAGTGCATACGATATAGTCCAAAATCTCTTCCCCGACAAGACCAAGGATTTTGTTATCAACATCAACGAAACCGACATTGCTCTTGTTAAGGAAATCAAAGCAGGCATTGACACCAAGGATCTTGAGAAGCTGGCAAGTTCTATTGTTGATACTCTTTCCAGCGAGTTCTACACTCACTGCTGTGTGGGTATCGGTACTGCCGCTGTGGGCATCAAGGACTTGGCTAACTCCTTCAAGGAGGCTCAGGTTGCCTTGGAGGTAGGTAAGGTCTTCGACACCGAGCGTACTGTTGTCAGCTATGATAATTTGGGTATCGCACGTCTTATCTATCAGCTTCCCACCACTCTTTGCGATATGTTCTTAAAGGAAGTGTTCAAGCGCGGTTCCATTGAGAGCCTTGACCAGGAAACACTCTTTACCATTCAGAAGTTCTTTGAGAATAACCTTAATGTTTCCGAAACTTCGAGAAAACTTTTCGTTCACAGAAACACCCTTGTTTACCGTCTTGAGAAAATCAAGAAGCTCACAGGTCTTGACCTTCGCGAGTTTGAGGATGCTATCGTGTTTAAGGTAGCTCTTATGGTTAAGAAGTACCTGACAGCAAGCCCCTCAAAATTCTAAGATTAAATTTTAAGTCGCTTTGTACGTAACTTTATTATGAAGGCTTCGTGCAAAGCGATTTGAGTATATCGGACTTTTTGGGAAAATTTGGTATGTATTCCGTTATCTTACAAAAATTTGCAGGATTTTATCAGTTAGTTATCACATAAGTGTAGTAAACTGTTCAGATAAAGGTAGGTCAGAGTATGATAGAATTTCGTAATGTTTCAAAAGTTTACAGCACCGGCACTCACGCCCTCAACAAAGTCAGCCTCACTATCGAAAAAGGCGAATTTGTCTTTATTGTCGGCTCATCGGGTGCAGGCAAAAGTACATTTCTTAAGCTGATTATGCGTGAGGAGATACCCTCCTCGGGCTCGATTATAGTAAACGGCATGCCCCTTGAAAAAATGAAGCGCAGGAAGGTGCCTATGCTTCGCCGTACCATGGGCATAGTTTTTCAGGACTTCCGCCTCATTGATAAAATGACCGTTTACGACAATGTGGCCTTTGCAATGCGCGCAATCGGTGCCCGTCCCAGAGCAATCAAAAAGCGTGTTCCTTACATTTTGGAGCTTGTTGGACTTGAGAATAAGGCAAACAACTATCCTGCGGAGCTTTCGGGCGGTGAACAGCAGAGGGTGGGCCTTGCCAGAGCACTTGTCAATAACCCCCAGATGATTATTGCCGACGAGCCTACAGGAAATGTTGACCCTGAAATGAGCTATGAGATTATCGAGCTTCTTCACGAAATCAATAAGCGCGGCACAACTATCCTCATTGTTACCCATGAGCATGAGCTTGTACACAGCTTCGACAGCCGAGTTATCACTATTGACAAGGGTGTTGTTGTTGAGGACACAATGGAGATTAGGACGAGCAAGGAAGACGAGGAGTAAGCTATGAAGTTCAGTGGATTTGGATATTTATTAAAAGAAGGCATTAAGAGTATTTGGACAAACCGTATGATGAGCATAGCCTCTGTGGGTGTGCTTATCTCATGCCTTTTGCTCACAGGAGCTGCATCCCTTTTGTCCCTCAATGTTTCTAACGCAGTGGACAAGGTGGGCGGCACAAATGTAACCAGAGTTTTTCTTGATTTGGACATTTTGGATGAGGAAGCCAAGTTTGTGGAGCAGGACATCGCCCATCTGCCGAATGTGGAAAAAACCGAGTTTATCTCTAAGGACGAGGCCATTAAGGACTACCAAGATACCCTCAGAGAGGACATCTTTAACCAGCTTATCGGAGAGGGAAATCCTCTGCCTCATGCGGTGGATGTAACCATGACCGACCTTGCCCGTTACGATGAAACAATCGGCTTAATTTTGGGCGTTGACGGAGTTGATTCGGTCCGCGATACCAAGGATATTGCCGAAAAACTCACAAGCTTGCAGAGTCTTGTCAATACCCTGAGCTTCTGGATTGTGCTTGCTTTGGTTATTGTTTCGGTGTTTATCATTTCTAATACTATCAGGATGACAATGTACGCACGCCGATTCGAAATCAGCATTATGAAATCCGTAGGTGCTACCGACACCTTTGTGCGAATTCCCTTTGTGATTGAGGGTATGACTATCGGACTTATCTCCGGTGTGGTGACCTCTGTGCTCCTTGTTTTCCTTTATGATATTATTATGAAAACCGTGCAGAACATTGCACAGTTTAACTTTGTGCCCTACAGTCAGGTAGGCATTTGGGCAAGCCTCATATTTATCCTTGCAGGTATGCTTATCGGTGCTTTGGGCAGTATGATTTCTATCAGCAGATACTTGAGAAAAGAGGGAAATGAACTTCTCGGCTGGTAATGCAGGTAATAGAGGTGACTTTTATGCTAAAGAAAATATTATGTATAGTCATAACGGCAATTTTGGTGCTGAGCTCAACTTATGCGGTTGTTGCGGACACCTTGAGCGAACTGCAAAGCGAACAGTCAAGGCTCGATCAGGAAGCACAGGAGTACCAGGCCCTTATCGACTCCCTGCAGGACGATATCGACAAACAGCAGGAGTATGTTGACGCTGTTGCGGCAAAGGTTGCGGTTGCAAACGAGGATGTTGCCCTCAGCCGTTCCAAAATTTCCGAATATGAAACAAAGATTTCCGAAAAAACAAGCGAAATAGAAGCTTTGCAGGATGAGGCCGACGAAAATATGGACCTTTTCCGTCAGAGGCTCCGCGCTATTTATATGTCGGGCGATGTTACCGCCATTGAAATTATCTTAGGCGCAAGCGATTTTAACGATGTTGTGGACAAGCTTCAGCTTCTTTCAAGTATGAACAGGAAGGATTCCGAACTTATTGACGATATCGAGGTTCAAATGGACGGCATCAATGAGGAGGTTGAATTGCTCAGTGCCGACAAGGAAGCCCTTGAGGTTGAGCATGAGGCTTTGGAGGAAAAACAGACAGAGCTTAACTCCCTTCTTGAAAAGCACGAATCCGAACTTGCCACTCTCTTCGGTCAGCAGGACGAGGCGGCAGTTATGCTTGACTCTATCGAGGCTTCACAAAGCGAAAATGAGCAGAAGATTCAGGACTACTACGCAAGCCTTGAGAAGCCCGACAACGGCTCCTCAAACGGAGATTCGGGCGGAGTAACTCCTCCTGCCGGCGGCGGATGGGTTTGGCCGGTGCCTGCTCATCACTACATAACCTCCTACTACTGCGAGGACCGAGGCTCTTACTATCACGGCGGAATTGATATTGCAGGCTCGGGCTTCATGGGATGCACCGTTGTTGCGGCGGCTTCGGGTACTGTTATAGACAGCTACAACTACTGCTCTCACAACTGGGGCAAGTACGGTTCCTGCGGATGTAACGGCGGTTGGGGCAACTATGTGTGGATTGACCACGGCAACGGAAAAGCGACTATTTACGCTCACCTTACCTCTGCTTCGGTCTATGCCGGACAGTCCGTTTCAGCCGGTCAGGTTATCGGTTACGGCGGTTCAACAGGCTATTCAACAGGACCTCACCTTCATTTTGAAGCGAGATACTACGGCACTAAGTATAACCCCTTGGATGAGTATTAATAAGGAGGCAGTACCATGACAAAAAAGGTTTCACTTCCCATTGCCGTGGCAGCGGCGCTTTTGGCGGCTGCCCTTGCCTTTTCTTGTGCGTTTCTTATCTCGAATGCCGTTACAAATAAGCGTCTGAAGAATCTTTCGGAGAAACAGGCGATGTACGGCAATCTCTCCTCTGTGGATAACTTTGTCCGTGAAAAGTACACGGGGGAAATCGACGAGGAAAAACTGAGCACCGAGCTTTGCAAAGCGTATGCGGATTCTTTGGGTGACGGTGTGCTTTACATCGGTAAGGATGAATATGATGAGAGCAAGTACCCAAAAGACGATGGATATGTACAGACCAAACTTGCAAACGGGGATGTAATCGTCATTTGCCCGGACGCAACGCAGAAATAAGATAATTAAATATAAACCTCCTGCATATAAATTATGTGGGAGGTTTTTTCATTGACAATACTTAAGATAACGGAGGGTAAAGGGGGCCTTTTTGAGAGAAAACCCTTTTGCCGCCTCCCGTGTAACAGACTTCGGGTGAGCAAAGTGAATGTGGGGGAATTTTCCGTCAAAACGGTCGCCTACGAAATCCGCGGCGGCAGGGTGAGTATGAGCAGACTGAAACGCGCTTGTAAAGGAGACTTCGGAAACCTGATTTACGCAGGGGAATATCCTATTGACTGCAAAGGCCTCGGTGTGTTTCAGCCTTTAGAATACTATGGGAGACTATGCGGTAATTTGGGAATCACCTGCCTGCAGATAATGGGGAAAAACGGTTATCCCCTTCGTGTGGGACTTTACGACCCCAAGGGAGATTTTGCGGATTTTACGGAGCTGATTGCCGCTCATTCCAGGGAAGCGGTGGTGGTTACGGAAAACACCTATGTTTACAGGGATGAAAGCCGGAGACTTTTGTGGGAAATGGGAACTCCCCTGTCGGTTTGCAAAAAGGCGGACAGTCTCAAAGACTGTGACCTGATTATCGCACCTGCCCCATTGAAATCTCCTGTTGCTCTGCGCCGGGACAGTGTGCTGCTGACTGTTTCGAAGCCAATGTTTGACACCGGGGCAAAGGTCTACTACAAATATGCGGTAAAACTTCCAAAACCCTATTCGGAGCTTTCTGAATTTACCGAGGACACAGCCTTGGTGGCAGGTGGGCTTTACAGTCTTTGCAAGCTTCACTCTCTGGGTTCGGCGGTGCCTCTTCTCTGCTCGGGCGACGGGGATACTCAAACTTATCTTTCCCTTTGCAAATCCCTCTTAAGTCAGCACTTGACATAAATGAAAATAAAACATATAATATATCTTATTAATATATAAATGAAAGGATGGGTCTGTTATGGCTAAATCCATTATGATTTCCGCCGAAGGTATCAAACAGCTCGAGGAGGAGCTTGACCTCTTAAAAGGCGAAAAACGAAAAGAAATTGCAGAGAAAATTAAGGTTGCGCGTTCCTACGGCGACCTTTCCGAAAACAGTGAATATGACGATGCCAAAAACGAGCAGGCAATTCTTGAAGCAAGAATCGCAACTATAGAGGCAACTCTCAAGGTAGCTGTTGTTATTGACGAAAACGAAGCAGGCAGCTCAATCATCCATGTGGGCTCAAAGATTCGTCTTGAGAACATCACTATGGGCCGCGAGGTTGTTTACCGCATTACAGGCGGCAGCGAGGCCAACCCCAAAGAGGGCAAAATCTCCGATGAGTCCCCCGTGGGCGCAGCTCTTCTGGGCCGTACTGTAGGCGATGTTGTGGAGGTTGAAACCCCCGGCGGTACAATGGGCTTTAAGGTGCTTGAAATCTTATAATTAACAATAAGAAGGCGGCTCCAAGTCGCCTTTTTTCTTGATTTATTAAGTGAAAGGAAAGTATATATGAGCGATCAGAACCGTACAGTAAATATGGAAAATGTCAGCGAACAGCAACAGATTCGTATGGACAAGCTGTTTTCCTTGCAGGACGCAGGAAACGATCCCTTTATGGTGAACACCTCCGACCGCGACACCTACGCAAAGGACATCACCGATAATTTTGAAAAGTTCGAGGAGAAAACCGTCTGCGTTGCAGGACGAATCAAGTCTAAGCGTGGCAAGGGCAAGGTTATGTTCATGGACCTTTGGGATGTAAGCGGTAAAATTCAGATTTTCTCCAAGTTTGACGATTTGGGCGAGGAGGCTTATGCAGGTCTTAAGAAGTGGGACATAGGTGACATCGTTGAGATTAAAGGTTTTGTGTTCAGAACTCAGATGGGAGAGGTTTCTATTCACTCCACCGCTGTTAAGCTTCTTGCAAAGTCACTTCTTCCTCTGCCTGAGAAGTTCCACGGCCTTAAGGACCCCGACCTTCGCTACCGCCAGAGATACGTTGATATGATAATGAATCCCGAGGTTATGTCAACCTTCAGAAAGCGTACCAGGATTATTTCCGAAATCAGAAAATATCTTGACAACGAGAACTACTTTGAGGTTGAAACTCCTGTGCTCAACACTATCGCAGGAGGTGCTAACGCGCGTCCTTTCATCACCCACCACAACACTCTCGATATTGACATGTACATGAGAATTGCCACCGAGCTTTACCTCAAGCGTCTCATCGTCGGCGGTATGGAGAGAGTTTACGAAATCGGCAGACTTTTCAGAAACGAGGGTATGGACACAAGCCACAACCCCGAGTTTACCACCATAGAAATCTACGAAGCATACACCGACCTTCGGGGTATGATGGACAGAACCGAGCAGATTGTCAACCGTTGCTGTATGGCGGCTAACGGCACCGACGAAATTGAGTATCAGGGACAGGCAATCAGCCTCAAGCTCCCCTTTGCTCGAATGACTATGATTGACGCAGTTAAGAAGTACGCCAATGTGGACTTCTCCGAGTTTATGGGGGACACCGAGAAGGCAAAAGAGGTTGCTCAGGTGCTTAATCTTGAGGTTAAGTCCACCGATACATGGGGCAATATTCTCAACACCGCTTTTGAGGAATATGTTGAGGATAACCTGATTCAGCCTACTTTCATCACCGACTATCCTGTCGAGGTTTCACCTCTTACCAAGCGTCTGGAGGGCAATCCCTTGATGGTTGACCGCTTCGAGCTTTTCGTAACAGGCAGAGAGCTTGCAAACGCATACACCGAGCTTAACGACCCCATCGACCAGCGCTCCCGTTTTGAGCATCAGATGATGCTCCGCGACGCAGGTGACGACGAGGCAAACGAGATTGACGAGGACTTCCTCACAGCCCTCTCCTACGGCATGCCCCCCACAGGCGGCATGGGCATGGGCATCGACAGACTTGTTATGCTCCTCACCGACTCCGCCTCCATCCGCGATGTTATCATCTTTCCCACAATGAAGCCGCTGGACAAATAAACCCAGTAAAATCAAGGGTTTTCGGCATCTCAAATCCGAGTTGACAACAAATTGACAACAATTTTTCATACAAATATGGAGAGTTGTGACGCAGAATGAATTGTTGACAGGAAAAAACACAATACAGCACTTGCTGTTCAGAGAACACTTTTTGAACGATATTCAAGAGGTGTTCTCTTTTTTTGTTAGGTCTGCTTTTGTCATGACAAAAATCAAAACCGAAAGGAAATGAATTTATGATTAGTGAAGAGACAAAGGCATATTATGACCTTAAGAAGCGCAATGATGTAAAAGAGAGCGCCAAAAGAATTCGTCGGCAATTTTTGCGATATAAAGATGCTGAGATTATTTACAGCTTACAGCATAAGAAAATATTAGAGCTTGCCAGCGAAGCCGGTGCAATTTACCGTATGGATGGTACGGTTTTGATTAACCGTGACATTTTTGAAGAGTATTTGGAGAGGTTTCATGAGCCGAGCACCTTAAAGACTAAGGAGGATCCGGTATGAGTGGGAATCTCTGGATGTTTTCTGATATGCTCGATGATGAAGACATCGAAATGCAAAAGCACGATTTTATCACCTTATATCAAGGCGCCGATTACTATGGCCTTGGCTTGAAGCTTTTTACACGTTTGGCGCGTGAAGCAGGCTCGGTATATAAAATCGGGAAAAAAGTGTTGATTCGCAGGACGATATTCGATGCATATCTCAGAACAATCTATAAAAAAGAGTCAGAGAAAGCTCCTGATGGTGATTTGTATGATAAGGAGCTTACCATGCGACAAGGCGCTTTGTTTGTGGATGAGGAAAGCGGTCGAATGGATATCCGATTTGGATTATCAGATTATTACGGCGGTTTGCGCTGCGGCGAAAGTATGGATGTTCTTATTGATGGTGAATGGATTCCAACCAGGATTGAAATGGATGACGGTTGGTACCTTGTGGGTATTGAGACAGAGCATCTCGCAGGATTAGTTGTGAGAATTTAATAGCGATATTTTAAGAGCGACTTCTATTATCAGGGGTCGCTCTGCCTTATATACTGATTAAGGAGGCACTTATGAGAGAAGGTGTATTGGTTTATGATCACGAGAGTGGTCGAATGGATATCCGGGTTGACCTATTGGAATACTACGGCGGATTACACTGCGGAGAGCCACTTGAGGTCAAGATCGGAGACGTGTGGGTCCCCACCACGATTGAACTTGGAGACTTCTGGTATCTAAAAGGAGTCTATATTGCAACTCTAAACGGGTTGCGTGTCAGAATTAAAGATTAGCCAAACCATGACGACAGCGATGTCGTCTTTTTTTATTATCAAAGAAAGGAGTTGTCCCTTATGAAATGTTTGATGAAATATCAATGGGTAAAATTGCCTCGCAACCACCTGCCTGAAGGCAAAGGCATTATGAGTGCCTGGGCGAAGCTTGCAGCACGTGCAGCATTCCGTAAGGGACAAGCATCCTATTGCGGCCATATTAACGCTGTAAGCCCGGGAATGTGGTCTGGTGGTGTTGTGGGGCTCAAGAGCATTCTCGGCTCCAGAAGCCGCATACAAAGCCTTGAGACGCTATCTAAGCTATCAGAGCTTGGATATGTAAGATATTCACTGAATACAAAAACGAAAAAGCTTACATACCAAATAACAGACTGGGTTATCGAGTGCTCCGGTGAGGAGTGTATGAATGGATCTGTTTACGCAACCGAAGGTTATGGATTCCTATGCCTTCCCCGCAGCATTACAGATAGACTGGTCGAGCAAAACTACATATTTGATGAAGCAGACGCATGGCTTGATCTATGGTGCCACACGGTATCCGAGGATTTAGGCAATGCGTTTTCTTTTTTAGCACCGACAGTGCAGTTTGGCAAATTCGGTGCTGTATTGACTTTGGAAACCCTGGGACAACGATGGAACTGGGAAAAGACAAAGGTGTGGCGTTTTTTTCAAAAGTATAAGGATGCTTTTATACTGCACCGTCTTCCCGGCGCCTATGGTTGCCTCATTTTCAATATGCTGTATCCCACAGCATCGGAGATTACAATGCCGGAGTCTGAGAAAATTGAGCGTATAATTGCCGAAATACGCATTTTGGCAAAGAATGAGCAGAAAGTGGGTTCCGATCACGAGAATATGGGCAGACTGATTGCTTTATATAGTCACCAGCTCTTGACGGAATGCGCAGATGAGAGTGAAAATACTCCGCCTAAAAATCGCGTTGCACTTTTTGACCCATATATATTACGCGCGTATTTTTCTCACTCGAATTGTAAGAAGTGTATATATGACTGCAAGGGTATGTGTATATATTCCCCTCCGGTTATAGATACGAGTAAAATTCGAGGGCCATGTGGCTCGGTGGATATAACGATAATTGCAAAGGAGATGTTTACGTATGACCCGCCAAACAGACGAAAAATCGCTGTATGAGCAGCAAGAAGACCGTATATTAGCGCAGTCAGACGCTTTTGTTTCACTTCTGACAAAGCGCGGGATTCTCGGTGATCACAAGATTGATAACGAGAAAATCCGCACAGCACAGCAAAAAAAGAGGCAAACCAGTTATCACAACACCAAAATGCTTCTTCAACACTACCGAACGATTTCTTGGGTTCTGGAATGCTTCCCCGGTGACGTTGCCGAGGAGCTGGACACCCCGTTTAGCAACATCGACCAGTTAATTGACAAGGTCGATATGGAAATGACCATAGGAAATCGTAAGCTTGAAGGCCGAATGGAAGGTGTTCGCAAGTCAAGGCTTCTTTTCGACAGAGTAAACGAAGCTCTGACTGTACTGAAAAGCAAACCGGGAAACGGAAAGATTCTGTACGACGTTGTGTATTTGACATACATAGATCCTAAGCCTCTTTCGCTTCAGGATATGATTGACCGATTGGATATTTCCAAGAGAACGTATTATCGGCTTCGTCAGCAGGCAATCACAATTCTTTCAATTCGTTTGTGGGCAACGCCGGTTGTTGGAATTGATTTTTGGTTTGATATGCTCACCCTTCTCGAAAACCTTGAATGATGACAGTAAATTGGCACGAAATTGGCACAGTTTTGCCGATGACAAGAGAATGGGAATGTGCTATAATTGTATCGTCCAATACTGGGCTCGGGTGAAGACGAGGCCGTTTCTTTAAGCAGAAATGCTGAAAAGAGACGGCTTTTTTTGTTGCCCGATATTCTGTAAAAAAGGAGGTACACAGGCATGATTAAGCAACTCAGGCTGGGCGGTGACAAAGTGAAATCCGCCTATTGGTCGCTCGTCGGAACGGCGGCTGCAATGATTTTTTCTATGCACCCTGTTATGGCCGCAACGATCTGGGATCGCTTCTCAGCGATTATGCAGGACATTTACGGTCAGATTGTGGCGATCAGTACCATCGTGGCAGTCACAGTAGGTGCCATTGCCCTGATTATTCGAATGGTTTCGAGAAATCAGCGTGCAGTGGACGAGGCGACGCAGTGGCTCAAGAGAATTGTGATCACATGGATCATTCTCAACTCTCTCGGCTTCATCGTTGCATATTTGCAGCCTCTCATCGCCGGCGGAAACTACTCGCCCGGTGGTAGCGGCGGTGGTGGCATTGTCACCATTTAAGCATCCGGGTCAAGCAGGAATGGAGGTGATAGCCGATGCTTGACTGGATATTTGAAGGGATAATTACATGGGTCAGTTCTGTAGTAACCGACCTGATGGATGCAGTATCAGGTATGTTCCTGCAGGCGCTTGGCACAGACATGACAGCCATGGAAGAATATTTCCCCTTCGTAACAAAAGCCTTTACTGTTATGCAGTATACGGCTTGGGCTCTTCTCTTCCTCATCACAGTCTGGCAATTATTCCGAGTATTCGGTGGGCCGGTTACAGATGCGGAAAACCCGTGGGCACTGATTGGCAGAAGTGCTTTATTTGCACTGCTTATCGGTTATGCAAAGCCGATATTTGCAACGTGCCTGAACATCGCCACGGCACCGTATACAGCCCTGATGGATATCCAAATGACCGCAGAGGATTTTACCTTTGCAGGTATAGAGGCAATGCTGATGAACGGACTAACGACGCTGATAGCGACAATATCCGTTGTAGGTCTATTGCTTCTTGTTATACTGGAAATCGCACTGGGCTGGAACTATTTCAAGCTACTTCTTGAAACGGTGGAACGGTATATCGTGGTTGGTGTGCTCTGTTATACGTCACCTCTGGCATTTTCCATGGGTGCCTCAAAAGTCACGACACCGGTATTCAGAAGCTGGTGTCATATGGTTGGATCCCAGCTCTTATTGCTCGTTTTGAATGTGTGGTTCCTTAGAGGATTTAATTCCTCGATGGGTGCCTACATCGGAAACGGCGGTGCCTTATCTACCGGATACGGAAGCGTATTCCTTTGGTTGTTCTGCGCCTTGGCATTTCTCAAAACTGCTCAGAAGTTTGATTCTTATCTGGCGGCAATGGGCCTTAACGTTGCCCAAACCGGTTCCGGTATGGGTATGGAGCTTTTGATGGCAGCAAGAGTTGTTACAGGAATCGGACACGGTGCAAGGAGTGCGGGTAACGTATTTGGTGGTGCTACTGCCACAGGTACCGGCGCCGCAGCAAGCGGTTTTGCTTCCGGATTTGCCAACAAGTTCAAGGGCAACAGCTATGTTCGAGATGCTGTTGTACAAGGCGGTCAACGAATGGGCGCCGGTGGAACGATTGGATTTGTGGGCAGAACCTTCGGTGGTATTGCCGCACGTAACGGTGCGCAGTTGACTGGTGACTCTATCGCTTCCGTCGCAGCACGAACGCCGAATATGTCCGGTACCATTGCCGGAGATATTGCGGATAGAAGCCTCGCGAACTATATGCCGCATCTTAACGGTATGCAGGTTTCCGATACCGAGATTACCGGCGGTCAAATTATCGCAACGGTTGTTGGTGGCGATGGCAAGGAAACCTCGCTTGGCCTTTACAGCACAGGTCAATTTGAGAAACCTGAAGGACCGTACTCAATGGTTACGGCTTCGGACGGAAGTCAGTGGTATCAGGTTGCCAACGGTCCCGGCGCAGGAGCATTCTACGATGCACCTCAGTTCAGTGGTGGTGTTGGAGAGGCTGCTATGGTCGCTGCCACATTCCCGGATGCAGCGGATGGAACAACCCTCAGAACCGTGGGCGACGGCGTTATCGAAGCGAGTCACGATGGCCACAACACTATGTGGTACAACAGTGCTTACTATGATGAGCCGGATGCGCCTCATACGGTTATGACAGCTGCAAACGGTGTAGACTGGTATGCTATGAATCAGCACGCCGATGCGCCTCAGTTTGAGGCCGGTGACGACGCTTATGCATACAACCAGGCGTATTTCCAACAGTTTATGCCAGGATTCGATCAGCCTGTTTCTTCTGTGGATGGCTCCGAAAGGCTTGACGGACACTTCGAAGTCAGACACGAGAACGGTTCCGGTACGATGTTCTACGACACCTCACAATTTGCTCCCCCGCGTGGAGATTATCAGGTATACGAGGATGTCAACGGAAGTCAATGGTATGCAATTCACGGTGAGGCTGCTGTGGATCGCAGACCCGTCTTTGAAAACGGCAAGCCCGTTTATGACGGTGATAACGTGCGAACGGTCAACGTTGATACAGTTCGCTATAAATCAACACCTACCCGTTACGGAGAGCCTGAAGCCAGATCTGATGGCGAAATCAAGTCTCCGAAGCGTAAGAGGTAAACAAACAGCGACAGCCGAATCGGTATCTCCGGTTCGGCTGTTTGCTTATCTTAAAGTAGAAAATAATACTGCCAATGCAGTTAGATATAGGAGGTGCAGATAATGGCAGAGCCGAACAAACAACAAGTCGGTGACGGTGCCGACAATTACGGTGCCGCAGCGCAAAACGCTGCTAAAGCAGCAAAATCAGCGGCCAATGCGGGAAAAGAAGCAGGAAAAGCTGCCGCACAAACTGCCGCCGCCAAAGGAGCTGAAGCCACTGCCAATGCCGCAGCCGCAACGGTGAAGGCTGGTGTGGAAGGCGGTAAGGCTGTTGCTGAGATCGCTGCAGGTACAGCTTCCGGCGGACCTTGGGGTGCTATCATAGCGGCGGCGTGGGCAATGCGCCACACACTTTTTAAGATTCTCGTCTGCATCTGTTTGTGTGTGGTATTCCTAATTGTGCTCATAGTAGAGCTCCCCGGAATTCTGATAAACAAGGCACTGGGCCTTGACGGTAACGCGCCTACCGAACAGGTTACAATCGTAACTGTATTTGAAACGGTAACGGATGTGATATCCAATATCATAGGGCTTGGATACGATTCTTCAATGACGCAGGTAGAAACGCTCATAGCCGATGGCGGATATGATTACGACCTTTCGATGAATGCTTTAGTCAATCATGCACAGAGCTCCGCCGGTTATGACGTGGCGTATATTATGTCGGCCTATTCTACCTCGGTAGCTCAATTGGACGCAACCGAAAGTGATTTGCAGGCCAAGCTAACAAACGTATCCGGAAATATGTTCCCTGTAACATCTGTTGAAAAAGAAAATGAGGTTATCACACCGGTTACTTATTATACCTATAAGCCGGTTACGATGACGGTCATAACCCGTGTTGTTCAAACCGGTACGATTAACGGTGTTCCTCAATACCGATATGAAACCGCCGAGAAGACCTACTATGTGCAGGATGAAGAAAAAACTTCGGATGTTGCGGTTGAGGTGGATATGTACACAGCTACAACGGTTACTCTCCCCGTATACTCGGGTGGAACAATTACCGGTACCAGAACGGCAACCTATTACCAGTCGGCAGGAACGCAAACGCTGACACCGACAAAGGAAATCGTCAAGTATCTGGAATGCACCATTCATCCCTTTGACAATACGGTGATTTCCAATGCCTTTGGCTTGGATTTGAATGCCGAATACAGTCAGTTTGGTACTACTTACGGACAGGTCATTGATAGTCGAGCACAAGCGTTGAAAATGACTTTGTACGGTACTGCTTCAAACGGTAGCGCAGTTCCGCTTACAGATACCGAGCTCATCGCATTCCTTGCAAGACAAAATTGCAGTGAGACCAGAAAGCATATTGTAAAAACAGGTCTTTCCCTGGTTGGCAAAGTGCCTTACTTCTGGGGAGGCAAATCGGCTGCAGGTTGGAATGATGAATGGAACACGCCAAAGCTTGTTACAGCTGCAGGTTCCACCACAAGCGGTACGATTCGTCCTTTCGGTCTGGATTGCTCCGGATTTACCGATTGGACCTACAAAACCGCTGTTGGTGTCAGTCTTTACGGCGGCACTTGGAGCCAATGGGATGAGTCCTATGCTATCACAGCCGCCGAGCTTCTTCCCGGAGACCTCGGATTTCTTATGGATGCCGATGGTCAAGGATGGAACCACGTGCTTATATTTGCCGGATACGGTGAAAACGGTGAGCGTATGTGGGTTCACTCCTCCGGTGGTGAAGGCGTTATCCTAAACACTCCAAGCTATGAAGCGAGTCTTTCACTGCGCAGGCCCAAGGAAGTTAACTTTGAAGATTCGTCGGTTGTCCCCGACGTCGAATAAGGAAAGAAGGTGTAGCTATGGATGATAAGGAATTCAGTAATGTGTTCTCTATACCGGCAAACTACACAGACTCGGGTAAGATCCTGGGTGGTATGCTTGAGCCCCGTAATGCTATCGAAGCACTGATACTGATTGTGCTCGTTGGCTATCCGGAGCTGATGCTGATACCGATGCCGAGTACCATTCGCATCGTTGTAATGACCGTAACGCTGATTCCTCTCGGCGTGGTTGCAATGATGGGAATTGACGGAGATTCACTGTTCCAGTATTTAGGCCACATCATTTATTTTATGATGAGCCGCAGAAGACTAACTTTTAGAAGGGTGGGATATAAATATGACACAGCAAGGCTTCGCAAAAGGAAAAAAGCGAAGAAAAAAGCCAGAAAAGCTTGAGTTCGTACAGGACTCTATTCCAATTAAAGACCTGCGTCATGGCATCATCGAAACCACAGACGGCAGGTATATCAAGATTCTTGAGATTGAGCCCATTAACTTTATGCTTCGTTCTGACGATGAGCAATTCAGCATCATCTCCACTTTTGCAAGTTGGCTCAAAATCTCACCAATGAAATTACAGTTCAAATCTATCACTCGCCGTGCTGATTCCGACAAGCACGTAGCGATGGTTCGTGAAGAACTGGAAGCCGAACCAAGCGAAGAGTGTAAACGCCTTGGAGATGATTATATCAATCTTATCAAGGACGTCGGAAGCCGAGAAGCGTTGACCAGACGCTTCTTTTTGATTTTCCAGTATGAAGAGCTCCGCCGTAACGAGACGGATGATTTCTCGCAAATTTACAGTATGATGCAGACGGCTGAGCAGAATGCCCGCGCTTACTTTATGCAGTGCGGCAACTCCATTCTTCAGCCGGAAGATCCTGACGAAGCAACGGCAGAAATCCTGTATATGTTCTTTAACCGCCGTTCCTGTGTGGAAGAACCTTTTTCCAGTCGTGTGGAGCGTGTGGTCATAGATACGATGGCAGCTAAAAACAAGGTTATCGGCATCGATGAAGTACCCCATATCCGATTTGCTCATTTTATTGCCCCACGCGGCATTGACCTTAAGCATCACAACTATGTGATTATGGACGGACTTTATTACTCCTTCCTTTTCATTAAGGGAGACGGTTATCCGAGCCGTGTTCGTGCCGGTTGGATGAGCTCTCTTATCAATGCCGGTGAAGGCGTTGACATTGACGTGTTCCTGCGCCGAGAAAACCGAAGCAAGACCATTGATAAGGTCGCCCAACGTATCCGACTCAACCGAACAAAAATCAAAAGTATGCAGGATACGAGCACGGACTATGAAGAACTTGCAAACTCCATTCAGGCAGGCTACTACATCAAGCACGGTATTGCCAATTATAACGAAGACCTATTTTATATGTCTGTGTTTATTACGGTGTCGGCAAGAACCTATGAAGAATTGATGTGGCGTAAGCAACAGATGGTGGATATGCTCAAATCAATGGATATGTACGTTAGCGATTGCCGATTCCAACAGGAAGCAGCACTCCGTTCGGTCATGCCATTTTTGAAGATTGCGCCTTCCCTTGAGAAGAAGGCCAAGCGCAACGTATTGACCAGCGGTGCTGCATCCACCTATATGTTCACAAGCTATGAGCTTTCGGATGATACGGGCGTTTTGCTCGGTATTAACCGTCATAACAACTCGCTGTGCATCGTGGACTTGTTCAACACCAAAAAGAACAAGAATGCCAACCTAAATCTTATCGGCACCAGTGGCGCAGGCAAAACCTTTACGCTTCAGCTTTTAGCCTTGCGAATGCGAATGCGCGGCATTCAGTGTTTTATCCTGGCACCAATCAAGGGACACGAGTTCCGCAGGGCTTGTAACGCTGTGGGTGGTCAGTTCGTTCGCATTGCTCCCGGCTCTCCGCATTGTATCAACATTATGGAGATCAGACATACGATTGCTCCCGAAATGGAGCTTATTGATGCTATGGACTATGTAGAGCTCGGCTCGATGCTCGCAAATAAAATCCAGCAGCTTATGATTTTCTTCTCCTTGCTGATTCCGGATATGACAAACGAAGAGGAACAACTTCTGGATGAAGCACTCATCAAGACGTATGCTGATTTCGGTATTACCCACGATAACGAATCGGTCTATGAGGATCCAACGGCAAATCCACCGAAGATGAAGCAAATGCCTATTCTCGGAGATCTGCATAAGCGTCTTCTTGAAAATAAGATGACTGAGCGCATTGCCGTTATCGTCAGCCGTTTCGTAACCGGCTCGGCGCAATCCTTTAACAGACAGACTAATGTGGATCTATCCAACAAGTACATTGTCTTTGATTTGTCGGAGCTGAAAGGCAAATTGCTTCCTGTTGGTATGATGATTGCCCTGGATTACATTTGGGACTCGGTCAAGAAGGACCTTACCAAAAAGAAGGCAGTTATGATCGACGAGATATGGAAGCTCGTTGGTACCAGCTCCAACAAGCAAGCCGCAGAGTTCTGCTTGACCATCTTCAAAACCATCCGTGGCTTTGGTGGCGCAGCCGTTTCTGCCACACAGGACCTCAGCGACTTCTTTGGCCTTGAGGACGGTAAATACGGAAGAGCTATTATCAATAACTCCAAGAACAAAATTATTCTAAACCTTGAGCCCGATGAAGCCAAGTACGTTCAGGACGTTCTGAAATTGACCAAGACCGAGATTCAATCCATTATACGCTTCGAACGTGGCGAGGCATTGATTTATTCCAACAATAACAAAGTGCCTGTTCTTGTAAAGGCTTCTAAAGTTGAGCACGAAATGATTACCACTGACCGTGCTGAACTGGAAGCAATCCTACGGGAACGACAGAGAGAACAAACGCATTCCGAGTAAAATACTCATTATGATACCAAATACGCACAAGGAGGTGTTTTAAGTGTTTCTGCAAGATGAGCAAAACGTTATCAAGTGGCTCTCTCAATACGGTGCCGTTTCAAAGCTGCAGATATCAAAACTTCTGCAAGCGCCCGAGGTTGCCGAAGAAAAGATTTTGAAGAATCTACAAAGGCACCGAAAAATCCAAGAGGTTGGCGGCGGTTACTACTGGGGACTTGACAGGCTGTGTAAGCCCGAACCGAGAATCGAGCTTGCGATTTGGGTTCTCCTTCAGTTTATCGATCAGGTGGATCCCAGAGCGCATTATCCGGCAACCTATCCTGCGCAACTGTATTTCCTGAAGGAAGACACCGGATATGAAATCATCGTTCTGTATGAAGGCGAAGAACATTTGTTAAAGCTTCTCCAACCCGGTGAAGATCTCAAATACATCGTTGTGGTGCCAAACACATCGGTGATACCTCGCCTAAAGGTACCGGAAGCGCCGTGCCTGTTTGCAACCATCGATTTTGATGGAGAAGATGAGCCGACGGTTCATTTCTATTCACAGGAGGATGTTGCCAATGAATAAAGACAGTCAATTTTATAAGGTGCTGGTAAAAATCGAAAACGGCATCAAGCGGATGAGCGAACAGGCCGCAGCTGTGCGGTGGTATTTGGAAGCAGATGATTTGAATACAGCCTATGACAAAGCGCTCAAGTTGGAAGCAGTTACGGAAAAGACAACGCTTTTAACAAGAGTGCTTCCTGCTTATACCGGGTATCGCACAGCCAAGCAAGATGTGGCCGATATCATCGCTGAAACAATCCCGGTGGAAATCGGGTTTACGGCAGAAGGTTGGTTCTGCCTCAGGATACCGACACTGCTCCCCAAGAAATCCTCCGGGTCTCACGATTATGTCCGAACTTATTTACTGCCGGCAATGAATAAGTTCTTCCAGGGTCATCCGAAGATACGGTACCGAGATTGCGTTCTCATAGTACGGCACGTCTACGAGAGGACGCGGCCGGAAAAGAGAATGCGCGATCACGATAATATCGAGGTGAATATGGTGACAGACATTGTTGCCTCGAAGGTGATGCCAGATGATAACCCGGGTGTGTGCTCGCATTACTATTGCAGCGCATCGGCAAGTGAAAATCGTACCGAGGTTTATGTGGTCCCGAAGCACGATTTTCCAATGTGGTTTGTAGAAGAAAAAGCGATGCCGGATAAGGGGGTTGTGCTCTATGAAAACATTATTTGCGGGGCTTAATCCCATGTTACGCAAGGCCGTTTTTTTGACCCCTATTTGCGTAACACGGAATAAAAGAGCGAAAAGTCTTTGCAAATCAAGGGTTTCCGAGCTACCGACTGACGGGATTTTAGGCGGAGAGTGCAGTCATCGTGCCGAAATTTCTTTCAACACGAGGTTTCTTCGCTGATGGTTCAGTTCACTCCCGGCAGTCAGGTCTGGCAGTTCATCACGCTTCTTTCAATCGTTGGTGAATACCCACTTAGTGCACGACATCTGCTCGGTAACAAGGCTGTCCTAAAAAACCTTGTACACAAATTGAATCGACCGCAAACCTTTTACAACACAGAGACCGGCGACACGATGACTTGCCGACTCCTGAGTGTCTCGGGTGACGATAGGAATCGAAACATCCGCCTGTATAAACCCGCCTTTCCCATACTGGAATGGATTTCACCTGAATGCCACAAGCATTACCTGAATTCTTTCCAACGACACAACTTCTCCGGGTCAGTCTCACACAGAGAACGAAATCACCGCATCGGAGAGGCTGTGACAATGTGTATGCGTGCCGGCATTGAAGCAAGACCGTTTCTTTTACCGGAACTTCAAAACGAAGAGTTCGTTCACCTCATACCCAGCGAAGCCGTTATGTATCCATCCAAGGATCTTAAGAGACTCAGCGAAGACGAGATGAGCAAAACCAGTTTCACCAGAATGGTTGGTGCGCTGTTTGCGTGCGGAACCTGCTATGCCATGTACAACACGCGAAGCGCCACGATGAAATGGTCCGGTAAGGGTGAGTTTAAGGCGAAGGACTCCTTATCAGATCTGGCCAATATGAATTCTCGGATATCAATTGTTGATTCGGCGATTCTTTTCGGTCAGTCTGGCACAGTCGCTCTGAACACCATTTTGGAATCAGACAAATCCCAAAAGCACGAGTTTAGGTTTGATTCCGTATATGACCACATATATTTCATTCCGCTTAGTGAGGATGGCATCCGGCAATTACGCCTCCTTACTGTTCCGGATTGGAAAGAAAAAATATTGAATCTGCTCTTCGACCCGGAAGACCGAGCGTACAACCGAGGTCGATTTGAGTATGACGCTATCGTAGACGACGTCTACATATTTTCTTATCTGGATGCAGATATTGCCAGACTGATGCGACTTCACGAAACCCTGAACACACAAAAGCAGGACCCGGTCGTCGTACTGTGCTTTGCATACCAGATTGGCTTTCTCCGTGAATACTTTGGGCCATTGGTCGAGCTGAAGGTTATCGACTTTGACACGGTGGAAGATGAGATTGGCCCGGAACGGAGGAATCTATTTGAAGGATAAGAAAAGACTTGTCGGTATCATACTGGCAGTGGTACTCGGTACATTTGCTGTGCTTTATCTTGGCGGAATGATGAGCCAGGTGCTCAGCAACTATTCCGTTTGGATGAGCACCGGCGGACTCACCGGACAGGCAATGATGAAACCGGTCAATATGAACCCCTTTGTTTGCTTCCGGATGGCATTCACAGTGGGCGGACTCAAATCCATTGTCGGTATGGTACTGATTGCCGCCGCAATCTTTGTGGTTTACAAACTGTATAACCGATTTGACGGTAAGCAGCAAGACCCGAGAGGCTTTACGAAGAGTGACAGCGGTATCTACGGTACGGCAAACTGGATGGATGAAAAAGAAATGCACGAAGTACTGGAGGTGTCCTCCATCGGACAGATCGAGGGCACAATCCTCGGCGAGTACAAAGGAAAAGCAGTCTGTATGCCTAAGGACACCAGACTCAACCGTCACATTGCCATCTTCGGTGCTTCCGGTACCATGAAATCACGCGCAATTATCCGGAACGCACTGTTCCAAATCATCAGGCGTGGTGAGTCTGCTATTTTAACCGATAGCAAATCCGAAATGTATACCGATACCGTAGAACTGTTTCGCAATGCAGGTTATGAGGTGAAAGTATTCAATCTCGTGAACCCTGAGCACGGCGATTCCTGGAACTGTATGTCAGACCTAAACGGCGACACTCTAATGGCGCAGGTTCTGACCAACGTCATTATCGGCAATACCAGTTCAGGCAAAGGTGATCACTTCTGGGACAATGGTGAAGGCAATCTCCTCAAGGCTCTCATCTTGATGGTTGACCAAGATAAGAAGCTGAATCCCAGTCAGAAGAGTTTGACGGCTGTTTATCAGATGCTCACTCAAAACAGTGAGGGGCAGTTGATAGCAAAGTTCAATAAGCTACCCCTTGATCATCCGGCACGTGCCCCGTTTAATTTGTTTTCCCAGTCCAGTGATACGGTGAAATCCGGTATCATACTGGGACTTGGCACGAGGCTTCAAGTGCTGCAGAACAAAGCAGTCCAACGAATCACCAGCATGTCAGACATTGATTTGGTGGCACCGGCAAAAAAGAAATGCGTGTACTACATCATACTCAGCGACCAGGATGCGACGATGTCCTTCCTGTCGTCACTGTTTTTCAGTTGTATGTTCATTAAGCTCAGTAGATTTGCCGACGTGCAACCCGGGGGACGGTGTCCTGTTCCCGTAAATCTGATTTTGGATGAGTTTAACAACGTGGGACGTATCGGCGGAGCTGAAGATGGCTCAGACTTTGCCCGTTCGCTTTCGGTTGTCAGATCCAGAGATATTCGTGTGATGTTAGCTGTACAAAGCTTGGGACAGCTGCAGAACCGATATCCCAAAAACCTTTGGTCTGAAATCATAGGTAACTGTGATATCCAGCTTATGATGGGCTGTTCTGATGACGTATCCGCTGAGTTCTTCTCCGCACGATCGGGAGATATGTCAGTACAGGTCAAATCCACTATGACAGTGCGACAGACCTTGGCACTGGCACAGGTAATTCCTCAGTATCGAAGTCTTGAGGGCCACGGAAGACGCCGACTCCTTACACCTGACGAGGTACTGAGATTACCGAACGAAGAAATGCTATGCATCATTCGTGGCCACAACATACTGAAGCTTGACAAACTGGATTTTATCAAACACCCAATGGCAAGGCATATTGTTCAGAGGTCAATTCTGGATTATAAGCCGGCTTCAACCTATGAGGAGGTTGCTCCTCCCCAAACTGAACCCACTTCGGAGAGCAAACCGAAGAAGTCTTCAAGCAAAAAACTATATAGCTCGGCAAAGCCGCCGGCTGATTTTTAAGAAGGAGGTTATCTACCATGGCATTGAAGAAAACGAAAACACCTGCTGAGGAACCGGAACAGACCGTGCAGGATGAACAACCGGATGGCAATAAGAAAGCACGGGCCAAACCCAAAGCTACACCAAAGAAAACTCAGTCTGGTGCAACGACCAGAAGTAAAAAAGCAGCGTCAAAGACAGCGGAACCGCAGAAAAAGTCCAAGTTTGTAACACAATCCTCGCCCTCTGATGAAACGGTCATTTCCATTGCTGAGCATAGAGATGCTCAAACCGAGTCTGATAAAGCAAAGAATCATCTGCTGGACCTGATGGAGTCCTATAAATCAGATCGTATTTTGACCGACTTTGTCCAAGGCGTTGAAAAGATTAACGGCAGCTACGCCGCAGTCATGTATCACGGCGATTTTAAGGTGATCATTCCCGCATTGGAAGCCATTATCCCTCCGAAAGATTACAGAGGCAAAGAGCCTGAGGTCGTACATCGATATATGCTAACCAAGCGCCTTGGTGCTGAGTTTGACTACATCGTTCGCGGTATGGATCCGGAAAGCGGACTTGCTGTTGCTTCCAGACTGGACGCAATGAAGGCAAGGCAAAAGGAATACTACTTCACGCGCACATGGGACGGAAACAACAAAATATACGAAGGCATTCTCGCCGAAGCCAGAATTGTTTCGGTTATTAAGTCGGGTATCTTTGCGGATCTGTTCGGCGTGGAATCTTTCATCGCAATGAAAGAGCTGAGTTACCAGCGTTTTATTGATGCGAGCGCTTATTACAGACCGGGACAGCGTATCATCGTGAGGATATTGAAAGTTGATCGCAGCGACAGGAACAACGTCACGGTTGCAGCGTCAGTTAAGAGAGCGCAAATGAACCCGTTCGAAAAAGCGGTACAGAAATACGTTACCGGTAGCCATTACATCGGTTTGGTCACGATGGTTGATCAAAACGGTGTATTCGTCGCACTGGAAGGCGGCGTCGATTGCCTTTGCGATTATCCGAAACGAGGTCGTCCGCCAATCGGTGCGCAGGTAACGGTTAGGATTCTCGGCATAGACCGAGATAGACAGCGAATCTGGGGCGTAATCACACATACGTCCACTGCAATATGATTCAATTCCAAGAAAGGAGACCAATATGATGACCCAGTGTAATCTGACTCAAACCGAGCAGATGCGGCGCAAAGAAATCGCAGACCACACTCGTGCATTGGTGGTTGACCTTTTGCACGTAGATGCGGAAGATGAAACCTCCGTTATGTGTGGGTACAGAGATTATTACCTGCAGATTTCCTTTTCCGAGCTGCACCCGCTGATGGTGTTCTGTCTGGCAAAGGCAATCACCAAACCCAACACAGCCAAGCAAGAGAAAATTGCCAACGAGCTGAACCTAAGAAGCATTCTCGGTAGCCACGCCATCAATGACGAAGTCGGCTGCTATTCTTACCGTGCAACTCACTGGCTTGACACGGAGATGGAACCCGAGAGATTCTTCGAAATTCTCAATCGGTGTGTGGATGAGGCGAACCGAGGGTTCCTGAAGCTCGCCTGTTAATCACTAAAAGTTGTATTTCTCCAGACTGAGTCGTGTAATGAGGTTGAAATGACTTATAGGAGGAAACGCGTCATGAAAAAGCTTTTAAGTGTTATTTTAATCATTGGCATTCTGCTCCTTGCAGGTTGCTCTACACCAGACCGAGAAAATAACTCAAACCCTTCGGGAATAGATATCCCGGATAGCTCGATTTCAACCACAGTCTCCCAGACTGACCCAAGGAATGAGCTGGACGAAGATGTCACGACCGAAGAGAGCTCGGATACACCATCTGTGTCAGACCGAGATGAAACCAAGGATACCCAGAGAATTCCTGAGGCGCCTAACACTGCAGATAAAACTGCGGATAAGGACACAACCTCAAAGGACACCCTTCCTTCGCAGTCATCCGGTAAGGACAATTCGACTGTGAGCACAAAGCCGACCGAGTCTACTTCGAAACAGGAGACAACTCCATCGGAAACCACAACCTCACAGACTGAGCCAACCCAGAGGGAATCCGAAAAGACCCAGGAAGAAACCCTGCCGCAGGAGCCGAATGCTACCAAGGCAGATTGCAATGCAGTAGCTCAGCGAGTTCTGGAATACGTCAACCAGTACCGTTCGACCACTGCCACGAATCTTCCCGGTCTTACAGGGTATGCCCAGTATCGAAGCCGACAGATTGTTTCGAACTTTGCGCATGACACTGCTGACCAGCGTGCCGCAGCAACCGCACTTCAGTATGGAGAATATATGGATCCAACCATTTATGGAGGCAGCGGCGAACCGTATTACAGAGCCAATGCCCGTGAAGCGATTGCCCAAGCAGGTTACGTTGGCACGGTAGATAGCGTGGCAAAACAGTTGGCAAATCTCGTGAAGAACAGCCCGAACCACTGGAAATACATCGGCTCATCCGAGTATACCTATATTGGTGTCGGTGTTACCTATGAAAGCGGTATGTGGTACTGTACCATCACAGTTGCATCCCAAAACACAGATGAGTTATAAACCCAATCCAGGAATTGAAGCCTCACCAAATCGGTGGGGCTCTTTTCATATCAAAATTTAGAAAGGACTGACCTATCATGACAAGAAAGAAAACCAGTTCGCGAATTGTCTCGTTGCTCCTGGCGATGCTGATGATCGTCTCGATGATCCCAACGACCATATTCGCAGCACCTGCATCCGATATCCCGGATGAGATGTTGGATAATGTCTATCTGGATGCCTTGGCGTATACCGGATATCAGGTGCAAGCCCAAAAGAACGACGGAACCATCTATAAGACCTATGGCCCCAGAGCCACAGCATATGGCTCCGACATCAGTTACGGTCTTACCAAGTACGGTACCGAAACCGTAACCAAATCTGACACAGCCACAGGACTCGCTCCGGACATTGCCGGCTTTGAAAACAGCGGCCTTTGCTGTGCATCCTACGTGTCGTATGTGTATTACAACTACCTGCCGAACATTGCGGGTATTGACACAAGCAGTGTGGCAAGACCGTCCAACCCTCGTTCCGCAAGCTCTTACAATACAGCTGCGAATAACTGGGTGAATGCGGGTACGGCTCGCCGAATCAGTTTCACACAGAGCTTGAACGGAGACAACTTTAACCCGCGTGAAGAAATCCCGATTGGTTCCTTGATCGTATTCAAGCACATTCCGACCGGCGATATCGCTCACGTTGCCATCTACGCAGGTTGCTACAACGGAAACCACTTCGTAACCCATACCGGTAACGACCGTGGTCCTGAGTTCAGCACCATTGTCGGTATGAGCAAGGGCAATTATCCGGAAGCCGTTGTACAGGTTGTTGTACCTCAGTTTGTTGAGGAGTCCGGTAAGATTGAAGTCTACAAAAAGGATCCTAACGGTGCGGCACTCAGCGGTGCTTACTTCAAGGCCACCAATACGGAGACCAACGATGAATTTATCATCGGTCCTACCAACAACAACGGTTATGCTTGCACACAGGAAGACGTTCCTTACGGCACCTACAAAATCGTAGAAACCGTGTTCCCGACAGATTACACTTACTCGGGCACAAAAGAATGGACCAGAACTGTAAGCTCTGCCAACGATGGCGTTGTTACCATCAATGCAGTGAACGAACTGAAAAAAGGTAATATCGAGGTTTATAAGAAGAACACCGACGGCGCCGCACTCAGCGGGGCCATTTTTACTGTCTATAATTCCTCTGGTACCAAAGTAACCACCATTGGTCCGACCAACGACCGTGGTTATGCCAAGTCTGCGGATATTCCGTATGGCACCTACAAGGTAGTCGAGACTACGTTCCCGTTTAATTACGAGGCAGCCGGTCAGACTGAGTGGACAGTTACCATCAATACTGCCAAGGGTGCACTGGCAACCATCAATGCCAGCAACCAATTGAAGAAGGGTCATATCGAGATTTTGAAATCCGATGCCGAGTCTGGTAAAGACCTTAGCGGCGCTGAATTCACCGTTTACGATTATGAAGGTGAAGAGATTGCTGTTATCGGTCCTACCAACAAGGACGGTTATGCGAAATCCGGTGAGATTATCTACGGCGACTATATCGTAAAGGAGACCAAGATTCCTGCTAACTATCAGGCTGACGGTGACGCCGAATGGCGTATCACACTGGATGACAACAGTTCGTTGATTACTCTGGACGTTGCAAACCTTCGTCAGTATGGCAGCGTGAAGGTTGTCAAAACCGCTGAAGACGGACTTGTCGAAGGCTTGGTATTCACGCTCAACGGCACCTCTGTGTACGGTGAGAAAGTCAGTATGACAGCCACCACCAATGCTGCAGGTGTTGCCGTATTCGAACGCGTTCCTATCGGAGAGGACTATGTAATTGCTGAAAAGAACACGCCTGTTCGCTACGTCATCCCTGAGAATCAGACCGTGAACGTATACTGGAACAAGGTAAGCGAACGCGAGTTTGACAATGTTCTCAAGAAATGGCGTGCGGACGTCTTCAAGATTGATTCCGGTCTGAGATATGGTGGCGGTGGCGCTGTTCACGTGCGCCTGTCTCTGAATTCCGACGCAATTGTCGAGGATCTCGGCTCTCCTTACGGTGAGTCTCAGGGCGATGCATCCCTCGCGGGAGCAGTGTATGGAGTATATCGATACGATGAGTTGGTAGACACCTATACCACCGATAAGAACGGTTACTTCCTTACCGACTATTATCCTTGCGGTGAGGGTTGGAACATCCGTGAGATTACTCCATCCGAAGGATATCTTCTCGATTACAATCAGTATTGGCTTGACGTAGAACCGGGTAACTATACCGTAGAACTCAACACCGAAGAACTTGATGTATACGAAGATATCATTATGGGTGGCTTCTACCTCCTCAAGCATAAGGATAACGGTGATACTCAGATCGAAACTGAGGAGCCCGGCGCGGAATTCGAAGTTTATCTGAAGTCCGCAGGTTCTTATGAGAACGCCAAGGAAACCGAGCGTGGTTATCTCATTACCGATGAGTATGGATATGCCGAAATCGACTATTTGCCTTACGGTGTCTATACTGTGAAGCAAGTGAAGGGCTCCGAGGGAGTAGAACTGTTGAAGCCTTTTGACGTCTTCATTGAGGAAGCTTGGACCTGGCAGCAATTTATCATCAATAACGCGCCGTTTACCAGCTATGTAAAGGTGCAGAAGACCGATGCTGAATCGGGGCTTCCAATTCCTTATGCCGGAGCCGCATTCCAGCTGTACAACCCGGATGGAACTCTGGTTTCCATGCAGTATACCTATCCGGAAGTCACTGTAATCGACACCTTCTATACCAACGAAGATGGTTATCTTATCACTCCTGAGAAACTGGGATACGGTAAGGACTATTATCTGGTTGAGGTGAAGGCGCCTTACGGCTACGTATTGAATTCGGACCCTGTTTATTTCGATATTACCGAAGCTGATTCGGAAGAAGAAGCCGGTATTACCGTTGTGAACGTAACCCGTTCCAATATGCCGCAGAAGGGCGTCATCCATATTGAGAAGACCGGCGAGGTGTTCCAGTCTGTCGTAACGACCGATAATCTCTACAAACCGGTATACGAAATCAAGGGACTTGCCGGCGCAGTATTTGAGATCCGTGCGGCAGAAGACATCTACACTCTGGATGGCGTGATGCATTACGCGAAGGGTGAGCTTGTTGACACAATCACGACCGGGTCTGACGGAATGGCTACCAGTAAGGAGCTCTACCTGGGCAAGTATACAATCCAGGAAATCACAGCACCTCACGGTATGGTACTGAACGGAAAGGTTCAGACTGCCCAGCTGGTTTACGCCGGCCAAGAGATTGCCATCACTGAAACTTCCGGAAACCTTTATAACGAACGCCAAAAAGTCAAAGTGAGTCTGAGCAAGGTTCTTGAACAGAACGAACTCTTCGGCATTGGTATGAACGGAGAACTGGGCAATATCTCCTTTGGCCTTTATGCCCAGACAGATTTGGTAGCAGCGGATGGAAGCAAGATTCCGGCGGACGGTCTTATCGAGATCATCACCTTTGATGAAAACGGTATGGCAATTGTCAGCACCGACCTTCCTCTCGGCAGCTACTACCTCAAGGAACGCAGCACCGATGACCACTATATCTTAAACAATGCAAAGTTTGGCTTTGAGTTTACTTACGGCTCACAGGAAATTGCCGTCGTAGAACTTACAGTCAATAACGGTGCAGCCATCGAAAACGACCTTAAGTACGGTTCGGTATCGGGTCTGAAACTCGATGAGGATGGCAAGGTCATCAAAGGCGCTGTATTCGGTCTCTTCAGCAATGATGAAAATGAGTATACTCGTGAAAATGCGTATATGGTAACAGAAAGCGCAGAAGACGGTACCTTTAAGTTCGAGAATATTCCTTACGGAACCTGGGTGGTTCGTGAGATCCAACCTGCCGTAGGCTTCGTGCTCAACGAGAAGGCATATCAGATTGTCATCACCGATGACGGTCAAGTTGTAGAGATTCAGCTTGAAAACCGTTACATCCGTGGCGACATTGCCGGTCTTAAGGTTGACGAAGATGGCACTGTTATTGCAGGTGCTAAATTTGGACTCTTTAAGCCTGGCACAACTGAGTTTATCGAGGAAAACGCAGTGCTCGTAACCGAGTCTGATTCCGAAGGTAAATTCCGTTTCGAAGACATTCGCTTTGGCAAGTGGATTGTTCGCGAGCTTGTTCCTGCCACAGGTTACGTGCTGGGTGAAACTCCTATCGAAGTGAATATCCAGACCGAAGGAGAAGTAATCGAAATCTCCTTTGAGAATAAGTTCATCCGCAGCGACATCAAGGGCTACAAGGTTGATGAAGACGGTAAGCCTGTCGCAGGTGCGCTCTTTGGTCTATTCACCGAGAGTGACACTGAGTTCACTGAAGAAAACGCAGTTCTCACAGCTCAGTCTGATGCAGATGGTATCTTCCTCTTTGAAGACGTCCGCTTTGGCAAATGGATTGTGAAAGAGCTTAAACCAGCAACCGGTTTTGTGATCATCGAAACTGAGTTCCCGATCGACGTAACCACTGACGGCGCCGTGATTGAAATCAAGGCCGAAAACAGACATATCTACGGTATGGTCCACACCACTAAGGTGGATATGGATTATCCGGACAACCTGCTTGCCGGCGCTACCTTTGAAATCTATCTTGACGTAAACGGTAACAAGGAGTTTGACGCAGACGTCGATACCTTGGTTGGTGAAATGGTTGAGTATGAGCCCGGCCTTTACGAGCTCGAAGAACTCAGATACGGCGGCTACTTCCTCTACGAAAAGGTTGCCCCTGCAAACTACGTCAAGGACGACACCTATCATTACTTCGAAATCGTAAACGACGGTGAGATGGTAGAAGTAGAAAACGAAGCCGGCGTTGGCTTCATCAATAACCACATGGTTGGTAATCTCAAAATCGCGAAGACCTCCTCCGACGGTCGTCTCGAAGGATTCTCCTTCCGAGTAGTCGGCGATAATTACGATAAGGTATTCGTAACCAACGACAAGGGTGAAATCTTTATCGAGAACCTCAGAATCGGCAAATATGCCGTAACTGAGGTAGAAGACAGTGTCAGCGCAGATTATAAGCGTCCTGATCCTGTGGAGGTTGAGCTTGTGGCCGATGAAACCTTAACGGTTAACGTCCACAACGATAAGATTACCGTGGACATTCCTCAGACCGGCGATAATTCTCATATGGGTCTGTGGATCAGCTTGCTCGCACTAAGCCTTCTCGGTATGGCGGGAACTGTGTTCTACGGCCGCAGAAGAAAGCGCGAAGAACTGGAGGGTTAAAAAGTGAAAAGTAAGACAATGAAATCCTTACTCATCGTTCTGTCGCTCATTTGCGTTCTCTGTTTTCCTGTGCAGGTTATAGCAGAGACGCAGCAAGGCACAAACGGTGATGAGCTTCAATTAATGGAAGCCAGCAAGCTTGAAATTCAGCTTGGTGCCGATTGGGCAGGAGTTGAGTTTCAGATGAAGACGGATGCAGGGCTTTATCCCGGTACCGTAGTTGTAGGTCAGGACGGTGTGCTCAGAACCGAGATTGGTGGAAGCAAAACCTACATCCTTACCTGTATGAATTCTGCATTAGAGGTACCGGAACCGACGCAAGATCCTGCCACAACAGAGAATCCGGAAACTGAAACCCAGACTGGTGTCGAAAAGGCAGAAGAAGCGAGCGTATCCGGCATTCCTATTTCTCATATCCTTCTCTTCGGAGGCGGTATGGTAGTAGCAATCGGCGTACTCGTTACGATGCACGTAATGAAGAAACGCCGTGAGAATGATGCTGCGTATGACGAGGACGATGACGAATAAGGCATAAAACCGTGGCCTGAACGTAAAAAGCAAACCCTACGGGAATATTGTTTGTGTGAATAAACTGTAAATATTACTTTAGGGCTTGACATTTACAAAACCATAGGCTATAATATAGTCGTGGCAGGGCCTTGCGTTCAGGCTTTCGGTACGCCAAGAGATGCGTCAGACTTATCCAAAGGAGGATAAGGAACCGTTACGGATCCGTGCAATGAGCGAATCCACAATAACGCAGGTCAATTGAATATTTAGCCGGAAGGCTGCTAATACTTACAGAGTCAACTACTGGATGAGACGACCAAATTCCAGTGCTTTGGCTCTGTATGTTTATTTTGCAGACCTTCCGGCTTTTTTCATTTCTATCGGAGGTTAACATGAGTAAACATACTAAGAAAAAAAGAAAGGGATTTAATGCGAGCAGCATGCGCTGTCCTTATTGCGGCGGCACTGTTGTATATCGCGGCGCAGATGGGATCTATCACGAGAACAAAAAAGGTATGATGCTGTACGTATGCAGCAATTATCCCGAATGCGATTCATATGTCAGAGTTCACGCCGGCACCAATATCCCGGTCGGTAGTCTGGCAAACCAGGAGCTCCGTGCGCTTAGGCGTACAGCTCACCATTATTTCGACCAGTTGCATGAATCCGGCTTTATGTCAAAGCAGGATGCATATCAGTGGCTTGCTGATTTGATTTGTGCTCCTCTTTCCGAGGCACATATCGGACACCTCGGCGAGTATTACTGCAAGCAGGTTATTGAGGAAAGTCGCAAGATTCTCGCTCGCAATAAGAAACGCGACTGCCACCGCTTTCAAGTTGTGAGAGAAGGTGCACTTGCCTCATGAAACTGAATGTAGAGCAGCAAAGAAAGGTTGAGGAGAATCTGGGTCTTGTGAATAAGGTCATTAATGACAAGGTGCACGGACCGTATGAGCTCGGCATCTATACCAGGGATGACCTGTTCCAGATTGGATGCATCGGCCTTTGCAAAGCTGCAGCAACCGATAAAGGAGGCACCTTTTCTACATACGCCTACAGACTGATATGGAATCAGATCTGTGACGCCCTGATCTACTCCACGCGTCGCATGGGATACGAGACCAGTTACGAAACGCTTCCCGAGATGCCAAAGGAAATCGATGAGTTATCAGGAATCGGGTATGACATAGAAGAGATGCTGGACAAAGCGGAAGCCGCAACTCCGCCATCCACAGCCAAAGGTATCCGTGCTCTCAGACTGATGTCCCAGGGCTTCACCTGCAGAGAGATTGGTCAGCGCTACAACGCAAGTGATAAGCTTGTGTGTGCGTGGATGTCAAAAGCACGTAAGTACCTGAGGAACAGACCTGATATTGCAGCACTGGTAAACAACTGAATACGAGAAAAAGATGCTTGGAGTGTAAAAGCTTCAGGCATCTTTTCATTTGGAGGTCATTATGAAGAAATTATTAGGTAAGATACAACCGTTTATTATTCCAATCACTGTCACACTGGCAGTGATTATTTTATTTCACAGTATCTTTATGCTCGGGTATGTGCCCAGTGCATCGATGGAGCCCACCTTGGACACCGGTTCTCTCATACTGGGATTGAGAATTCACGGCGAGCTTAAGACCCAAGATATCATTATCTTCAGACACGATGGCACATATATGATCAAGCGCATTGCAGCGACCGAAGACGAACAGATTGTCCACAACGGTCAAACCGAAACAGTTCCCGAAAACTGTTTTTACGTCCTGGGCGACAATGCATTGGATTCCTATGATTCTCGCTATTGGGAAGACCCCTATGTCAAACTGGAGGATATCATGGCAAAGCTGCTTTTGCCGGTGACATGAAACGTATGAAGATAGACTTGACGGGTATGATGGTCGGGCGTCTTACAGCAAAAGAAATCGTTCGCACCCTCCCCGGGAAAGGGAATGTGTGGCGATGTGAATGTCAGTGTGGTGGTGAGAAGGAAGTTCCTGCAGCGTACCTGCGCAATGGGCACACGAGAAGCTGCGGTTGCCTCAATAAAGAGAGAAGAACGCTTGGACATAACCGGGGGGTGCGCTGGGGACGTCTTACTGCTGTTAGACTGGTGCGGTACGAGGATATAGAGGGTATCGGAAAGCGTCGGGCCGTATGGCTCTTTCGCTGCGATTGTGAAATGAGAAAATCGGAAAATTCAAGAAAAAGACATTGCATTTTCGCGGAAAATGTGGTATTATTTTTAATAATTATGTTAAGTAGTCAAACACCTCCGAGGGCAACACCTCCGAGGGCATTCGATGGCTAATACTCGGAGGAAAACATCGGAATAATCATGACCTTCTTCGAGTTAGCGATAATTTGAAGGAGGTCTATTTTTTTATGAAAAGGGCTAAGAAGCTTTTAAGCCTCATTCTCTGCTTTGCAATGTGCGTGGGAATGTTGCCCACGGCGGCGTTTGCCACGGGCGGCGGCTCAGCCACGCCCACCGGCAGTGTCAAGACCGTCATGGCGGGTACAAGCGGCATAAAAGACCCGACAGCAGAGGGAAATACAGAGGGAACATACTATACCCCAAACAGCTATATCTATTTCGGTCAGAATAGCGGCACTCCCATCAAGTGGCGTGTTCTGGACGCGGACAAAGCCAACACAGGCGCAGCCGGAATGTTCCTGCTGTCGGAGCACCTGCTGGCAAGCGAAGTGTATTTTCAGCAGACTCATCACATTGACAGTATAGAAGGCGGCTACACGGTGTATCGGAAAGGAGCGAGCCATCAGAGCGGCGTCACCGAAGCCCCGGCCAACGCGTGGCAAGGGAGCGACGCTCAGATTTGGGCGAAGACCTTTGCTGAGAGCGGCTTTAACAGCGGTGAGCAGGCGGCGCTGCTGGCAACCACAAAAGAGGATGGCCCATCCACTAATTATAGCATGGACTGGGGTACCGGCGAGCTGACGGGCGACAAGGTGTTTTTTCTCTCCGCAGAGGAACTGGCACAGTATGTTGGGAACTACCACGAAGCACCGGGGCTGGGGGCAACGCCCGCCAACAGTTCCTCAGCCGGCAGGTGGTGGCTCCGGTCGGCATACGACGGCGGTCGTTTCGACATGACGGGCGCGGTCACTGACGAGGGGAGTGTGAGCTACGGCAATATCACTAAAGAAAAGAATGCAGCGCGCCCCGCGTTCAACCTCGACCTGTCCAAGGTCCTCTTCACCTCCGCCGCCGGGAGCGCAAAGCCGGACGGCTTTAAGCAGGTGCAGTCCTACACCGGCAACGAGTGGAAGCTGACGCTAAAGGACACGAACGCCATAATCGAGGGCAGTGTCGAGCTCCAGGATAGCAGCTGGAATAAGGTTGAGGAGCTGACCGTCGGCTACGGGCCTAACGATTTTGAATTTGATATATGTAGTACTTTTAGCAGGATTGCGGGCTATACCAACATAACCGCCATGCTGTCAAACAACGACAGCGGCGAGGTTGTCTATTACGGCAGTATTGGAGGATCTCCTCCGGAAGACGGTTCGCAGTTCTATACAAGCATAGACCTCCCCACAGGTCTGGAAGCGGGCAGCTATACCCTCTCCGTCTACGGCGAGCAGTGGAACGGCGCGAACAAGACCGACTACGCCACGGCGCAGCCGCTGACATATGAGTTTACCGTGAAGGTCGCCACCACCCCCTACGACCTCTGGGTGGACGGCGTGCAGGTGACGAGCGCCAACGCCGACAATGTACTGAACAAAACTAACGGCGACGGCGAGCCTACCGTCAGCTTCGACGCGACGAGCAACACCCTGACGCTGAGCGGAGCGACTATCACCGAGACTGATGACACATACCTTTGCGGAATCTATTCCAAGCTTGATAACCTGACCCTTAAACTGATAGGCGACAGCACTATCACGGTCAATGATACCGGCGATGGGCTCTACACAGAAGGAAACCTGACCGTGACCGGCAGCGGCAGCCTGACGGCGACGGTTCCTTATGGCAACGGCGTTGCGGTAGCAGGCAATCTGACCGTAGAGAGCGGCACGCTCACCGGCAAAGCCACCAGCAACAACCGCTCCGTCTGCGGTATCGTGACAAAAGGCAATCTGACCGTCTATGGCGGCAGCGTCACCGGCAAAACCACCGCCTTAGATTACTACGCCTTCGGTATCGAGGTATACGGCGATCTGAGCGTAGAGAGCGGCTCCGTCGCCGGCGAGGGAACGGCCGCCGGAATTTACGCGCATGGCGGAGCGACCATAAACGGCGGCGACCTTACCGGCGAGGGCATGTTCTATGGCATCGTTGTAGAAGACACAGGTCTGATCGTGAATGGCGGCTCTGTTACCGGCAGGGCTACGCTTGAGGAGGAGCTCTATGATTTTTATGGTACGGGCATCGTTGTAGCCAACCTATTCAAGGTGACGGACTCCGCCGTCCAAATCAGGGCGTATGGCTTGAAAACGGCGATTTTGGTGCAGCACGATGATGCTTCCACGGAAGAGCTGATTTCCCTGCCGACAGACTACCTGCCTGAGACATACAAGATTGTGAATTGTATCGAAAGTGACTACAAGTCCGCATGGATCGCGACTTCGGACACACCGGACGAGGTAGCCCGATACACCGGCGCGGTCAAGGAGCTGTCCCTGCCCGCCCATATGCACGGCGAAACGCCGTTCATGCCGCTGACGCAGACCGAGGGCGACCTCGCGGGCGGCACATACTTCCTCGACGACAAGGTCACCCTGACCGACAGCCTCAACATTAAAGACGGCGATGTCACCCTGTGCTTAAACGGCAAGACGCTCGACTGCGGGTCGGGTAATGGTATGGGCATCGATGTTGCAAAAGGCGGCAAGCTGACCATCTGCGACTGCTCGGAGAAACAGACGGGCGCGTGTCGGCGGTTACGCTGGTTAATTCTGATGTAGGAATTAACCTCAACATCAACGGCGGGTATTATAACTGCGACGCTCTCATGGATGGCGGCAATATCACCGTGAGCGGCGGCGTGTTTACGGTGAGTTCGCTCCCCTCGAACGCCGTCGTTGCCGAGGGCAAAACGCTGTTTGATGATGCCGGTGGTGCCTTGCAGGTGTTCCGCGACGGGGTAAGATATGTGTGCATCGTGGGCGACGCGCACACCTGCCACGACGGCAAGAGCCTCGCGCCCCTGCCCGGCGGCGTGAATGGTGAACTGTTTGGCGAGTTCTACCTCCCGGCGGACAGGGAGTTTGACGGTTCGATTACAAGCCCCGGCTGGAACACCATCTGCCTGAATGGGCATAAGCTGAAAAGCAGCGGCAGCGAAGCCGGCACGGTAAATGTAACAGAAGGCAGGCTGACCGTCTGCGACTGCTCGGAGAATGAAAAAGGCGTGCTTGTCGCCAATGTAAAGGTTGCGCCTAAAACAGAGGGTAAGAGAAGCTGCACATTCAATCTGCAAAGCGGCGGCATCGAGGGCGGCATCGAGCTTTCCAACGGCGAGGCGCTTTGGAGCAAGTTCAACATGACCGGCGGCAGGCTTGGCGCCGTCAACACTCCGGTGACGGTTGGACAGAATGGCAAGGCAGTCATCTCCGACGGCGAGATTATCGGCATATCCAACGCTGTGAGCGTCACATCGAACGGCAGCGCCGAGATTACGGGCGGGTATTTCTTCAACCGCGACGACGGCACCCCGGTATTCAACGGCTGCAACGCCACCGGCGGATACTTCTACTACAAGCCCGCGGACAGCGATGTTGCGCCGGGCTGCGAGGCGATGCAGCTGACCACGCCGATAGGCATCTACAAATGGCGGGTCATGAAGGTTCACGAGCACCCCGACGGCACGAAGTTCACCCCGCTGACGCAGACAAGCGGCGACCTCGCGGAGGGCACATACTTCCTCGACAAGGATATTGACCTGACCGGCGAACTCAACATCGGCAACAATGTCACCATCTGCCTGAACGGCAAGACGCTCACCGGCGGGAACTATGGAATCAAAGTCAGCAACTCTGCCCCTGTAACCATCTGCGACTGCTCGGAGAAGCAGGAAGGCACTATCACGGCGGCGGTTCAGGTGAGCGGCGGCAAGCTGACCCTTGAAAGCGGCAAAATCGTCACGAGCGACTACATACCGGGTGTGCAGATTAACTCCGGCACCTTTGATATGAAAGGCGGCGAGGTCGCGGCTGTGAGTGCCCTCGGCGGCTCGTTCAACCTCTCCGGTGGCACAGTCAGATACAATGGAACCGGCATAAATTCTCCCATAATAATTGCTAACAGTAACACTAATATCACCGGCGGCACGGTGATCGCCTGGCGTGATAAACCTGTTATCGTCGCCAAGTCCGGCACAGTCACCATCTCCGGCGGGTACTTCGTCACCAAGGAGGGCACACCGTTCTTTGAGGGCTGCAAAGCCACCGGCGGCTACTTCAGCCACGAGCCGGCGCCGAGCGACATTGCGACAGACTACGAAGCCTACGACGCGGGCATCGAATACGAGGGCAGGAAGTATTCCCACATGATCGCCCCGAAGGACGCGCATTGCCACGACGGCATTGTGTTTGCGGAGGGCTATCGCAACGGCAGCAGCTACTATCTGACGGCAGATTCAGAGATTATTCGGCTAACGGACGGTGCGACCTATAACATTTGCCTCGGCGGGAAGACGGTCAGTGAAGGTATTGCCCTCGTCAATAACACCGCGGTGAACCTCTACGGCTGTCCTCTGGCGCAAAACCCCGGCAGCGTCGGCGA
>JAUNJO010000010.1 GCA_030533225.1 Eubacteriales bacterium | reverse complement strand
AATATCCTGCTTGTTACGGTATAAGACAAAATGAAAAGGAAGCACGAAATTTTCGCGCTTCCTTTTTTACTGTCCTTTAGAGTACGACTCTAATCTGACGCTTTTTTTGTGCTTTCGTATGAAAACACATTATACTTTTTGTACCTATTCGGATTCTCAAAATATCCCCAGACTGCGTTTACAGTTGAAGAAAAGAAAGCCGAGCACAATATAATCAGTCCCAAAAGTATGGGGTTTTCCGAATTTGCACCCAAAAATCCCCCCGTTATGCCTGTAGTACCGATGTCATACTGAAGTGACAGCAGGGATGCCATTGCACCGCCTAAGGAAAAGCAGACAGAGGCTCTGAGAGGATGCTTTACATAGTAGGGAACGGCAGTTACACCGATTCCGCCAAACCCCAAAAGCACACCGAAAATATATGTGAACCATTCCGGCTTTGAAAAGTCCTCAGGGCTTGCCAATGCGGATATAAAGAGTGACACTACAGGTACTCCCAAGGCGGTGAAAAGTGCTCCGGTTGCGTTACCTGTACCCAAGGCAGACATTGTGCCGAAAACGGATATTGCCGAAACATAAAAGGCACTTCCGGGATTAAGGTTTATTAATATCCCCAAAATGAAATAAACTAATGGTGAGCTGACTGTAGCGAGATAGCCTAAAGGAAAGCTCAGATAGTAAGATGCAATCCCCCAGACTGTGTTAATTCCCATTGAGAATAATATAGTCGAGAGTGTACCGAGTACAGATACCGAAAACTCCCTCAGATATCTGTCAGTTATTCTCCCTGAAAGCTTTTCAAAAACTTCTGTTAAATATCCTGCTGTTACGCCCGATACAACGGCTCCGAATATACCTGTGGTGCTTGAAAGGCCCCCAAAGGGATTTAGAAAGGAATACCCCACGGCCGTGAGATATCCGCCAAGCACACCGGCCGGCAGTGCTTTGGGGGCGGCAATTTTCAGTGCTGTCAATCCGCTGATTACAGGGAGGAGGAGTTCTTCCAAAAGCCGTGATATACCGAGAAACAGCCTGCCGAAAACTGTCACCTCACCCAAGTTTTCACTTATGTTACCGCCGCCGATAATCTCTAATATATATGAAAGCATCAGCATTATTCCCGACAAAGCGGTAAAGGGTAAAATCCACAGTGATGATGCTTCTAAAGATTTTTTTGACTTACTTTTGATTCTCATTTTTCCCCTCCATGGTCAACAATATATATTCTGTCCCCAAAAAATCTGTATATAAATGAAATTAGGTGGTAAAAAGTTGACGCAACAGGCAAAATATAATAAAATGCTATTATCAAATATTGGAGGTTATTATGAGCAAAATTTCAGTGTGCGGACTTGTCAATATGGAGACCTCGGCCTCGGTGGATTCTTTTCCCCTTGAATATAGACCTATCGACTACCGCTTCTTCGGTGTATCTTCAAATCCCGGCGGAGTGGGATATAATCTTGCTCTCGCTTTCGGTACGCTTTCCGATGAAGTCAAGCTTTTCTCGTTCTGCGGCGACGATGCAAGCGGAAGACTGATTAAGGCGGAGCTTGAAGGTCATGGAATAGATACCTCTAATATTCTCACGGAGAATAAAAGCACAGCTCAGTCCGTTGTGCTCTACGATAAAGAGGGCAGACGCTCAATAATTTGCGACTTAACC
This sequence comes from Eubacteriales bacterium, assembly GCA_030533225.1. Lineage (GTDB taxonomy): Bacteria > Bacillota > Clostridia > Oscillospirales > Acutalibacteraceae > Ruminococcoides. The sequence continues at coordinate 37,235 of JAUNJO010000010.1, read as the reverse complement.
GATAATCAGGATCTGCATTACCCTGAAGATAAATTCAGAAAAAGTGCTGATAACTCCGATATTATCTGCCTTTGTAATATTAACTTCAGCGAAAGCCTTTTTGAAAGTGCAAAGGCGACCGGCGCCCTTATTGCAAGTGATGTTCACTGCCTTTCTGATATAAACGACGGTTACAATGCCCGATTTATGAGCGTTGCCCACATACTGTTTCTCAGCAACGAGAGTATTCTCGGCAAAGAGGTGGAATTTTCAAAGGAAATCATGGAAAAATACCAAAACAAAATAATTGTGGTAGGAATGGGAGAAAAGGGTGCGCTCCTGCGCACATCTTTAGATGATGTGAAAGTGATTCCTGCGGTTTACACCCGACCTGTTGTGAATACTGTGGGCGCAGGGGACAGCCTCTTTGCCGCCTTTTTGCATTTTTATGCAAAAACTCAGGATGCGGAGAGGTCATTGAGATATGCAACCTACTTTGCTTCCTACAAAATCGGAGAAAACGGAGCGTCAAAAGGCTTCCTTTGTGAAGAAGAACTCATGAAAATTATAGAAAAAGCAGGTGCACTCTGATGGAGAGATTTTTGCGAACCGAGGCGATAATCGGCACAGATAATATGCAAAAGCTATCGAGCGCCAAGGTTATAGTGTTCGGCATCGGGGGAGTGGGCGGCCACGCGGTTGACGCAATCGCCCGATGCGGAGTAGGTGAGATTCACCTTGTGGACTGTGATAGGGTTTCTGTCACCAACATCAACCGTCAGCTAATTGCCGACGACAGTACGGTGGGAACTCTTAAGACAGATGCTTTTGAAGAACATTTGAAGTGTATAAACCCTCACATAAAAATTGTAAAGCACAATATTTTTTACACTCACGAAAATGCTGATTCCATTGACTTGTCGCAGTTTAGCTATGTTGTTGATGCCATTGATTCTGTGTCCTCCAAGGTTCTGCTGATACAAAGGGCAAAGAGCCAAAATGTACCAATAATCAGCAGTATGGGTTTTGGAAATAAACTGAATCCTTTGGAAATTCAGGTGGCGGATATCAGCAAAACCGAAGTTTGTCCTCTGGCGCGTACAATCCGCAGACTGTTGCGCCAAAAAGGAATCAACCATCTGAAAACCGTTTACTCAAAGGAAATCCCCAAAACTCCCGAAAGTCCCATAGAGGACACAGGCAAAAGAACGGTGGGAAGTGTGTCTTTCGTGCCCTCTGCGGCAGGACTTGTAATCGCATCCGAGGTTATAAAGGATATCTGTGAAATCAACTAAAACAGCACCGCCTGAGTTTATCTCAAGCGGTGCTTTGCTGTGTTTTAGATTATAAAGAAGAATACAACACCCAATAGGACTGAATACACACAGGCAAAAAGGACATCCGATATGAAATGTACTCCTGCTAAAATTCGGCTGAGTCCTATGAATAGTGCAAGGAAAGTCAAAGCAATTCCTAAGGGCAGCCAAAGGGTGTAACCGCAAAGTGCAATTATGAAAGCCGATGCGGTGTGCCGTGAGGGAAAGGAGCAACCCTCTCTGTTTTTCTCTATGACAGAGGGAGTGCAGAACTTTTCATAGGGCCTTCGGCGGTTTATGAGTTTTCGCATCACTGTAACGCTCAGAAATACACAGGGCGGCACTATGAGCAAATTCAAAATACCCCGGTCTAAAGAGAATACGGCTTTGTAAATCAGCATCAGAGGATACGCCGCCATGAAAACCATGGGGAGATATTTGTAGATAAAGTACAGCATTTTATACGCCGCCGGGTGGTGCTTAAACCACTGTGTCATCTTAATGTAAAGAGATTTCGTCATAAACTCACCTCGCACTTATATTTTAGCACGGGGTGTTTGTTTTTTCAATATGCTAACAGTCTATCTCCACGCCGAAATGTTCAAACCACGCGTCAAGCTGAACAATATAGGCGAGAATTTGAGGCGCACGCATAAGCTGACCGTACCAAGGCGACGGTATGCTTTCGGGATTACTAATAATATCTTCTATACCGCTTTTTGACAGAAGTTCTGTCAAGGCATTTTTCTTGTTGAGAATATTCTTTACCCTTTCCGACACAAGCTTCATGTAAAGGGGGTTGTGGGTTTTGGGGTATGGGCTCTTTTTTCTGTAGCAGATTTCCTCAGGCAAAATACCCTCGAATGCCTTTCTCACAATGCCTTTTTCTCTGCCGCCCAGCGCCTTTAATTCCCAAGGCATATTGTAGGCGTATTCCACTACCCGATAGTCGCAAAACGGCACTCTCACCTCAAGACCGCACTCCATTGACATTCTGTCTTTCCGGTCCAAAAGGCACTGCATGAACCAGTAGAAGTTCAGCATGAACATCTCTCGCATACGGGAACTCAGCTTAGTGTCCGATGGCAGCTTTTCCGCTAAGCCGACAGTTTCCTCATATTTGGAGCGCACATATTCTTCACCTCTTTCAAGTATTCCGTTTTTCAGAATACTTCTGCGGATATCCTGACTTCGCGACCAGGGGAAACACTCCTCAAAGAGAATATCTTTGTTGTGATACCAGGGATAACCGCCGAACAGTTCATCTGCACATTCACCCGAAAGGGCTACCGAAAAATTCTTCTTCACCTCTTTGCAAAACAACAGCAAAGAGGAATCCACATCCGCCATGCCGGGCAAATCCCTTGCTACCGCGGCATCACTCAGAGCGTCGCAGAGCCGGGAGTTTTCCAGTATAACCTCATGATGAACTGTGTCGGCACTGTCTATCATAAGATTGATATAATCGGTGTCCGCATTTGGCTGAAAAAGGCTTCGCTGAAAGTACTTTGCGTTGTCACGGTACTCAACGCTGTAGGTGTTGAGCTTCCCTTTGCCTGCGAGTTTGTAGTAGTCCGAAGCGGTTTGGGTTATGATGCTTGAATCAAGTCCGCCGGAGAGAAATGTGCAAAGGGGTACGTGGGAAATCAGCTGACGCTCTATGGAGTCTCTTAAAAGAAATCTCGTATGCTCTACGGTTTCTTTCTCTTTTTCTGTGTGTGGCTGTGCCTTGATTCTATAATATTTTTCCTTTGTGAATTTTCCGTCTTCAAAAACTCCGTATTCTCCCGGCAGCAGTTCCTCAATGCCTCTGAATATGCCGTTTCCGGGAGTTCTTGCAGGACCTAAGAAGAATATCTCATAAAGTCCGTCTTCCCCAACAACAGGCTTTACTTCACCGCTTGCAAGTATAGTCTTAATCTGTGAACCGAAGATAAATTCACCCATAGCCTCGGAGTAAAACAGAGGCTTTACGCCGATTCTGTCACGGCACAAAAAGAGCTTATTGCTGTGCAGTTCGTAAACTGCGAAGGCAAAGATACCGTTGAGCTTTTCTGCACATTTTTCCTTGTAGCAAGCGTATGCTTTAAGCAATACTTCCGTGTCACTTTCCGTCTTAAATTCAAAACCTTTCAGTAGCAGATCCGTTTTGAGTTCATGGGTGTTGTAAAGCTCTCCGTTGTAGACAATAACATAGGTTTCCTGTCCTCTTGCGAAAATCATCGGTTGCTTGCCATTTTCAATGTCAACCACCGCAAGCCTGCGGTGAATGAGTGCAATATTCTTATGAAGAAATATACCGTCCTCGTCAGGACCGCGGTTTTTAAGAGTCCCTGACATATTTTCAAGAATTTTCGGATGTTGTGATAGGTCCTTATATTTACTGATATAGCCTGCTATTCCGCACATAGTTACCTCCTGAAATGTCTGTTTTTACAGCCCATATTCTGAATAATTATCAGAAATATTCCTGAACATAATATGAGCAAAAAGCACCCTGCGGCACTGCTGTAAAATTTTGGCTCTGATGAGCTGCTGTTTGAAAACACCTCTACTGCCGAGGGAAAAAGTGTTGTGAGCATTAATGTTATGAGAGCTGAAAGCACACCTTGTAAAATTCTGAATAAGAAAAATAACGACTTGCTGAATTCGATTCCCTTCAGTTGCATGAATATTTGCAGATGAACGCAAAGCCCCCCAAATCCACAGAAGAAGCTCACAAGATACGGGGGATAGTGACTGCTCATTATTTTAGTGCCCATGGTGATTTCAAGCAGGGATACCAAAGGTGTCAGAACAGGATTTCCCTTGGTAATACATATAAAAACCTCGCAAATTCCACCGAAAAGTATAACCAGACCGCAAAGTCCTGCCAAGGATTTGATTCCCGATACCACCGACATGACAAAAGCGTCACCCAAGTCTGTAGTTTTTGCTTCCTGCCTGACTGCTGTCATTGTATTCGTTTTGTCTGTTTTCGTAAAAAGTCCCGATATTATCCCAAGGGTGAGCACAGTTATAACCTGAGATATGAGCAGAAAGTAACCGATTTTGATATTTCCGATAATCACAACCCCAAGGTAGGTGACCAAAAAGCCGGGACCCGACGCCACACAAAACATCGCCATCTGCTCTGCTTGTTTGTCGCTTATTAAACCCTGTGTATGTAAACTTTTTATTCCCTTTGCACCCACGGGATAACCGCCGAGCAAACTCAAAAGTATGACAGCACCTGCCTCTTTCGGAAGCTTAAAAAGATACCGTGTGAGAACTCCTGCAAATTTCGGGGTTTTTGCTCCCAGACCCGAAAGAGTGAAAAAGTCCGTCAGTACCATAAAGGGAAACAGGGAGGGGATGAGCACCTGAATACAGAGAAATCCTCCGTTGGTACCGCCGTTACGCACCTCTTTAGGAAAGAAAATCAACACAAGCATCCCTAAAATGAATATGCCTAAAGCCACCGTCACTTGGTACTTTTTGAAATTTACATAAAGCTTCATTTTCTTCACCGACTAATATATATGAAAGTTCCTGCATAAAAATTAGTAAATTCCATAGAGTTTTGCGAGGTGCCCTTTTGAATAAAGAAAAAGCGAAGAAATCAGGAACGCTCAGAGAGAGTTTTGGCTACACAATAAACGATATTTTAGGACAGAAACCCTTTATGGAGATAGAGGGAAACAGACGGTTGAAACTTGAGGGAAGTCGCGGAGTGTTGCTTTATTCTAATACGGAAATAAAGGTTAATATGGGTGACTTTACCCTGAGAATTTCGGGAATAAACCTGTATCTGAAGTGCATTTCTCCCACAGAGCTTACTATTGAGGGGATTTTTGAAAATATTGAGTTTTGTGCGTAGGTGATTGTATGCTTCAAAAACTTTTGAGATTTTTAGCAGGTTTTGTTGTCTTTGAAATAGTGGGTAATTTCCCCGAAAGATTCATTAATCTGTGCATGCACAGAGGGGTGAGACTCTTTGAGATAGAGCCGAAGTCAGAGGGCTTCTTTGCGGCGATGCCCCTTCGTGACTATATGGGAATACGACCTCTGGCAAGGCGAGGCAGAGTAAGACTCAGGCATGTAAAACGGGTTGGACTGCCCTTTATTATGCAGAGGTATAAATCCCGATGCGGACTTGCAGTAGGTGCTCTTCTGTTTATAGTGATTTCACTTGTGATGCAGAGCTTTTTGTGGACGGTTGAGTTAAAAGGTGTGGAAACCATAAGCGTCAGTGAGCTTGAGGCGGTGCTTCTTGAAGAAAACTTCCGGCCGGGGACATTCAAAAACTCCGTTGACCCTATAACTGTCGAGCGAAGGCTCATGCAGGAGTTTTCACAAATCGGATGGATTTCGGTTAATGTAATCGGCACAAAAGCGGAGATAGAAATAAAGGAAAAGGCGCAAAAGCCTGAGATTTTCGATTATCGCGTGCCGCATAATGTAGTAGCAGGCTGTGACGGACTGATTAAGAGCATAGTCACAAAGCAGGGAAGTGCCACGGTCAAGAGCGGCTCGGCGGTAATAGAGGGACAGCTGCTTGTAAGCTCCGCTATGGTCAATGCTCTTGATGAAATTGACTATGTACACGCAGAAGCCGAGGTAATGGCAACTACAAGTCACAAACTGCATTTTGAGATTCCAAAGGAGATTGAGTACAAGAAGGCTTCGAAGTCAGTCTACCGAAGAAGTGTAAAGTTCTGTTTCCTGACCTTTCCCGTAAGCTTTCAGTCCGTAAGCTCAGAGCACACCGAAGAGAACATAACAGAGATGATTTTTCTTGATGATACTCAGGTGCCGGTGGGACTGAAAAGTACTAAAATTATTCCGTATGAGAATAATACTTCTACAGTTACCAAAGAAAAAGCCAAAGAGATTTTTGAGGCTGAGGACGCCCTCAATCGGCTTTTCGCCCTGCAAAATTCCGAGGAGATTGCAGGTTCGTCCCTGATAAGCGAAACGAATAAGGGCTTTTCTCTGAATGTGACATACACCTGCCTTGAGGATATAGCGCAGGAAGAAGAATTTATTGTAAATTGAGGCAAGCTGTGGTATAATACCCCTATATTCCGGAATGTAGGGGGAAACCTTATGAAGCTTCTTTGTATCGGAGATGTGGTAGCAAGTGTGGGTTGCGAGTATTTGCGCCGCCGTCTGCCCAATCTCAAGAAAACTTTAGGCATAGATGTTGTGGTGTGCAACGGTGAAAATTCCGCTGACGGAAACGGAATTTTACCCCAGTCCGCCGACTATCTTTTCCAAAGCGGAGTGGATGTTATCACCTTAGGTAACCACGCATTCAGACGACGCGAGATTTACCCGTATCTTGAAGATAACGACTTCATCGTCAGACCTGCGAATTACCCAAAGGGCACAACGCCCGGCAAGAGATACTGCCTGCTTGATATGGGCAGATATACCGTCGGTGTGGTAAATTTAATCGGAAATGTGTTTAATTCTTCCCCTCTTGACTGCCCTTTCTACACTGTGGATGACGTTCTCAAGGAGCTCAAGGCCGATGTTATCGTTGTGGATATTCACGCCGAGGCAACAAGTGAAAAGCGTTCCCTCGGATTTTATCTTGACGGCAGAGTTTCCGCTGTATTCGGTACCCACACCCATGTGCAGACGGCGGATGCTCAGGTGCTACCAGAGGGCACAGGTTACATCACCGATGCAGGAATGACAGGCCCCAAGGATTCTGTGTTAGGCGTGAATCCTCAGATAACTATCACAAGCTTTAGGGATAAAATGCCCATTCGCTTTGAACCCTTGAAGGGCGAATGCATGATGGATTGTGTGCTTTTCGAGATTGACGAAAAGACCGGAAAAGCCGTAAGTGCCGAGGCTCTGTCCGTATAAATCCGCCTAACTAAAATGTCAAATGTGCTTTTTGAAAGTGTAATATTTTATGCAAATAAACAATTATTAAAAATTTCTCTTGAAAGAATTATATCGGTGGATTATAATTGTATGTGTTAATCTGTGTATTAACGGAAATAATAATAAAATCAGATTGTAAGGATGTGTTTGAATGCTGACAGGTTCTCAGTTAAAGCAAGCCATTATCTCCGGTGCTAATAACATCTGTTCTCAAAAGGAAATGATTAATGACCTTAATATTTTCCCTGTTCCCGACGGTGACACAGGTACAAATATGGGTATGACTATCAGTGCCGCCGTAAAGGCACTTGAGTCTGTAGACAGCGACAGCGCCGGCGAGGTTACAAAAACAGTAGCTTCCGCAATGCTTCGCGGTGCACGCGGCAATTCCGGTGTTATCCTTTCTCTTCTTTTCAGAGGCTTTGCAAACGGCCTTGAGGGAAAGGAAAGTGCTAACGGCAAGGACTTGGTCAGAGCGCTCGGCCTTGGTGTTGACGCTGCTTATAAGGCAGTTATGAAGCCTACCGAGGGAACTATTCTTACTGTTGCAAGAGAGGCTTTTGAAGCCGGCGCAAAGGCAGTCAAAAAGACCACCGATGAGGTTGAGATTTGGGAAGTTATCTGTTCGGCGGCACAGGAATCCTTGGACCGTACTCCCGAGCTTCTCCCCGTACTCAAGAAGGCAGGCGTTGTTGACGCCGGCGGCAAGGGCTTACTTGTTATCTTCGAGGGTATGAGAAGCTACATCCGCGACGGCGTTATGATTGAACTCGCCGCTGAGAGCGAGTCAAAGGCCGGCAGTGAAAACGATGAGTTCCGCAGCGCAGCAGCTGAGTTTGACGAGGTTATCAACTTCACTTATTGTACAGAGTTTATCGTAGGCAGAGATGCCGAAATTGATACAGACCCTCTTGAGCTTCGCGCTTTTCTTGAGACCATCGGTGACTGCGTAGTTGTAGTTGACGATGAGGAGATTATCAAGGTACATGTTCATACCGAGAATCCCGGTAACGCACTCCAGAAAGGCCTTGAGTTCGGTCAGCTCTTAACCGTTAAGGTTGAGAATATGCGTCAGCAGCACGAACAGGCAAAGAAGGACAACGAGAAGAAACAGCCTAAGAAAGTTAAGCTTGAGCCTGTAGAGCCCACCGAGGAGGTAGGCTTTGTAGCTGTTGCAAGCGGTGAAGGTCTTGAGACACTTTTCAAAGACCTGGGTTGCACCCATGTTGTTTCCGGCGGTCAGAGCATGAACCCCAGCACGGACGATATCTACGATGCAGTTATGGCAACTCCCGCCAAGACTGTTTTCGTATTACCCAATAACAAGAACATTATCATGGCTGCAGAGCAGACTCAGAAGATTGTTGAGGACAGAGAGGTTATCATCCTCCCCACAAAGACCATTCCCCAGGGCATCTGTGCACTCCTGGCTTACGACCCCACGGTAGGCCCTGTAATCAACAAGGGTGTTATGAACGATACCTTTAAGTCGGTTTCTACCGGTCAGGTTACCTTTGCTGCCCGTGATTCCGAGTTCGGCATGAAGAAAATTAAGGAAGGCGAGATTATCGGTCTTGACAACGGTAAGCTCACCGTAACCGATAAGACTTCTCCCAAGAAGGCTCTCCTCAAGCTTGCCAAGAACATGATTGACAAGGACACAACCTTTGTAACTCTTATCTATGGTGAGGGCGTAACTGCCGAGGAGGCAGAGGAGACCATGAACGAGCTTATGCTCAAATACGGCGAAAATGTCGATATCAATCTTATTGACGGCGGTCAGCCGATTTATTATTACATTCTCGGTGTTGAGTCCGCAGAATAATCAAAAGCTTTAAGGCGGACATTGTCCGCCTTTTTTGTATTTGTATTCGAAATATTACAGTATTTTCCGAGGAAATTTATGGCATCTTTATTCAGACAACCGATAAGGAACTTAAGGGGTGTCGGTGCAAAGTCCGAAGAGCTTTTCAGAAAGCTTGACATAGACAGCATCGGGGCTCTGCTTTACCATTTTCCCCGAGATTATGAGGATTGGACAAATCCTGCGGAAATCAGCAACGGAGTTGTGGGTGAGGTTTGCTGTATCAAAGCAAAGCTCAGTGCTCAAATGCGAGAGAGCCGTCTTGCGGGCAACAGGTATCTTGTCAATGCCGAGGTGAGTGACGGCAGAGATGTGATGCGACTTGTATTCTTCAACAACCGCTACATAACCTCCATGCTCAAGTATGATACTCAGTACATTTTCCGGGGAAAGCTGATGCGGGATTTCGGCGGACTTCAGATGGTATCGCCTGTATTTATTCCTGCCGATTCGGAAAAATCAGGACTTCACCCTGTCTATAGGCTCACAGCAGGCCTTTCAAATAATCAAATTCAAAGAGCTGTAAGGGAAGCACTGAAGCTTTTACCTTCCGAGATTTCAGACCCTTTGCCTGAGGAGATCCGCAGAAAATATGACCTTTGCTCACTCAAAGAGGCAATAGAGAATATCCATTTCCCGAAAGACCGCAAATCTTTGCAAAAAGCCCGCAAAAGACTGACGGTAGAGGAGCTTTTGGTCCTGAATTTGGGTATTCGCGCCCTGAAAAATCATGAGGATACGGTTTCGAATGTAAAACTTGAGAAAGACTTTACCGAGGAATTTTTGAAGCTTTTGCCCTTTATTCTGACGGGTGCTCAAATGCGGGTTATCAATGAGTGCACTCGGGATATGCAAAGGGGTAAAAATCCCATGAACCGTCTTGTACAGGGAGATGTGGGCTCGGGTAAAACCGCTGTTGCCGCCGCCGCTTGCTATAATGTCGTAAAAAACGGCTATCAGGCTGCCTTTATGGCTCCTACCGAGATTCTGGCGGAGCAACACTACAAAACACTATCCAAATATTTTGAGAATACCGATGTAAAACTCGAACTTTTGACAGGCTCACTTTCTGCATCCAAGAAGAAGGAAGCCCGTCAGAGAATGGCCGAAGGCAAAGTCAATTTAGTGGTGGGAACCCATGCGCTGATTACCGAGCAAACCGTGTTTAAGAACTTGGGACTTGCCATAACCGACGAGCAACACCGTTTTGGTGTTTCTCAGAGAAGCAAACTTCTTGCAAAGGGTGATTCACCTCATCTTCTGGTAATGAGCGCAACGCCGATTCCCCGAACACTTGCACTCATTATCTACGGGGACCTGGATATATCCGTAATTGATGAGACACCACCGGGCAGAAGTCCGGTTAAAACCATGTTCATAACAGGGGAAAAACGCCACAGAGCCTTTGATTTCATAAAAGAGGAAATGGACAGGGGAAATCGGGCATACATTGTGTGTCCTTTGGTTTCCGAGGATGAACAGAGTGAGCTTGCCGCCGCAGAGGAGTATGCCGCCGAGCTTATGCTGAAGGAGTTTTCCGACTACCCTGTGGGAATAATTCACGGCAAGATGAAGTACGCGGAAAAGGAAAAAGCCATGACCGCTTTCCTAAAAGGTGAAACAAAGCTCCTTGTTGCGACTACGGTAATTGAGGTAGGCGTGGATGTGCCCGAGGCCACCGTAATGATGATAGAAAACGCAGAGAGATTCGGACTTTCACAGCTTCATCAGCTTCGCGGAAGAGTTGGCAGAGGCAAAGAAAAATCCTATTGCATTTTGCTCTCGGATGCACAGGGGGAAAAAACTCAGCAGAGACTTTCCGTTATGTGTAAGACAACCGACGGCTTCAGGATTGCCGACGAGGATCTGCGTCAGCGAGGTCCCGGTGACTTTTTCGGAGAGCGTCAGCACGGTCTGCCTAAGCTTAACATTGCCGATTTCTCCGATATGGACGGAGTAACTCTTTCCCAAAAGATTGCCGAGGAAATTGTGGCGGACTCACCCGACTTGAGCAGTGAGAAATATCGAGGCCTGAGAGCGTCAATTAGGAGACTTTTCTCAAGTACCGATGCCCGCATGAACTGATTTCTCAGGAAAAAGTTGAGTTGCAGAACAAAAAATGCAGAACAAAATCAAAGGGCTATGACCGCTTGGTCATAGCCCTTGTTGTGTGCAAAAAATATTAACCGCAGCTTTCGCATCCGCAACCGTGCTCGTGGTCGCATTCGGTGATAACTCCCACAATCGGAGTGGGGTCAATGCCCTGACGGGTGTAGTAGTCGGAAAGTGCCGCTTTAATAGCTTGCTCAGCCAAAACCGAGCAGTGTACCTTAACCGGCGGAAGTCCGTCAAGAGCCTCCATAACTGCCTTGTTGGTAAGCTTCAAAGCCTCGTCAATGGTCTTGCCCTTAATAAGCTCAGTAGCCATTGAACTTGTTGCAATAGCAGCGCCGCAGCCAAAGGTCTTGAACTTGCAATCGGTGATTACATTGCCCTCTACCTTGATGTACATTCTCATAATATCTCCGCACTTGGAGTTGCCGACTTCACCGACACCGGAAGCATCGGGAATTTCACCTACATTTCTGGGGTTGGCGAAATGGTCCATAACTTTTTCGGAATAAGCCATATATATCCTCCTGATTACTTGTTTTCGTTTGCGATTTTATCCCAAAGGGGAGAGAAGCTTCTCAAATATTCAACAATTTGAGGTATTTTCTCTAAAAGATAGTCAATTTCTTCCTCGGTATTGTCATCGGAGAAGGAAAGCCTCAAGCTTCCGTGTGCAATCTCATGGGGAAGACCGAGAGAAAGCAGTACATGACTTGGGTCAAGACTTCCCGAGGTGCAGGCAGAGCCTGAGGAAGCACTCACACCTGCAAGGTCGAGGCGGAGCAAAAGGCTCTCACCCTCAATGCCCTCAAAGCACATATTCACATTGCCCGGCAGACGCTTTTCCTGACTGCCGTTAAGTCTTGAACGGTCAATTTTCAAAAGTCCCTCAATGAGCCTGTCTCTCATTTTGGTAAGTCTCTCGCAACGCTCGTCCATAGTTGAGACAGCAAGCTCCAAAGCCTTGGAAAGTCCCACGATACCTGCAACATTTTCAGTACCTGCACGACGGTTTCTTTCCTGAGCACCGCCTTCAATGAGGTTTGCGATTCTTACACCCTTTCTCACATAGAGAGCACCGCAACCCTTGGGACCGTGGAATTTGTGAGCAGTGAGTGACATAAGGTCAATGTTGTCGTCGGTTACATTGACAGGTACATTTCCCATAGCCTGTACGGCATCGGTGTGGAAAAGTACACCTGCTTCTGCGCATATTTTACCTATTTCGGCAATAGGCTGTACAGTGCCGATTTCGTTATTTGCGTACATAATTGTAACAAGGGCGGTTTCGGGTTTAATAGCCGCCTTAACATCTTCGGGTTTTACAAGACCGTCGCTGTAAACATCAAGGTAAGTAACCTCAAATCCCTCTTTTGCAAGAGACTCGCAAACATGAAGTACAGCGTGATGCTCAAATTTCGAAGTGATAATGTGGTTTTTGCCCTTATCTTTTAAGATTTTGCAAACACCCTTTATTGCCCAGTTGTCACTTTCCGAACCGCCGGAGGTGAAGTAAATCTCACTTGCGCTTTTAGCGCCGATAAGATTTGCAATATTTTCTCTTGCTTTTTCAACGGCATCCTTTGCAATACCGCCTGTTCTGTAAAGGCTGGAGGGATTGCCGTAAACCTCTGTGAGGTAGGGCATCATAGCCTCTAACACCTTAGGCGATAAAGCGGTGGTTGCCGCGTTGTCAGCATAAATCTGCATATATATTTCTCCTTATGAAAAATGGATTACATAAACTTCTGAGCCTGCGCCACTGCCAAGCGGTCGCATCTCTCATTTTCGGGGTGACCGGCATGTCCCTTGACCCAGACGATATTCACCTTGTGCCTGTCGTAAAGGGCAAGGAGCTTCTCCCACAAATCGGGATTGAGAGCAGGGTCTTTTCTGTTACGCATCCAACCGTTTTTTTGCCAGTTTTTCGCCCAGCCACGCTCAAGTGCATTGCACACATACTGAGAGTCGGAGTAGAGAGTAACCTCGCAAGGCTCTTTCAAAAGCTCCAATGCGTTAATAACTGCCAAAAGCTCCATGCGGTTGTTGGTGGTATTTTGCTCACCGCCTGATATTTCTTTTTCGGTGCCCTTGTACCTCAGAATTGCCCCCCAGCCACCGGGACCGGGATTGCCTGAGCAGGCACCGTCCGTAAAGATTTCCACCTGTTTCAAAAGCGGCACTCCTTAAATGTAATCGGCTGACTGTATTTCCAATAATCAACCACCCTATATTATAACACCAAAATTTCCATTTGCAACTATATTATGGGCATTTTTTAATATTTTCACAGTATTTTTCATTCATTCAATATTTGGTAATGTTTCTGCCTATAATAAGAATATATCATAGTGTGAAATAATTATTAATTATCAGTATATTTCTTATTATTATTCCTTATTCGCCTTGACAGTAAGCTCATAAAATAGTAAAATATACTGAATGGTTATGTTAGGAAAGTATGCCACTTTTCAGCCTAATCCCTAAGCGTCATATTGACTTTATAAGCGGAGTGCACCGCTTCTGTATATTACATATCTTTTCCCGCAAAATCAGCTTGCCTGTTCAGAGGTCAAAGCATTACTTGGGAATCCAAAGAAACGGAGGATTATTGTGTCTCAAAACAAGAGCAATACAAAAAAATCAAATAAGCCACAGGACCAAAACTACTTTGAAAAGCCAAAGTCCGCTAAATTCAAGGCTTCAAGAGCGCGAAAGCCTCAGGGTAAAACAAACAAGCCCATGGATATGGAACTCGAATCCCTGACCGTTGATACTGTTAAACCTACAGCTTCCAAGAAGCCGAAAACACAGAGTTATAAGGAGTACGCCAAGAATCATTCCGAGGATTTCGGCAAAAAGCAGAATCAGCAGTACAGGCAGTCAAAGGCGCAAAAGAACAACTCCTACGGCAAAAATCAGAAGAAATACAACCCCAAAAACCGCGGCAGCAAGCAGAACAATCAACCAGCCGAAAAACCTCCTGTCAGAATTTCTTTTCTGGGAGGACTGAACGAAATCGGTAAGAACATGACACTCTTTGAGTGCATGGACGATATGGTGCTTCTGGACTGCGGTATGGCATTCCCCGACGGTGACATGCTGGGTGTTGACCTTGTTATTCCGGATTTTTCCTATGTCATTGAGAATAAGGATAAGCTCCGCGGCATAGTTATCACTCATGCTCACGAGGACCATATCGGCGGTCTGCCATATCTCCTTTCAAATGTGAATGTTCCTATTTACTCCACCGCCCTCACCAGCGGTATCATCGGCAACAAGCTCCGTGAGCACAGTCTCCCCAAGCCTGCACAGCTCAAGGAGGTTAAGGCAGGAGAGACTGTCACACTTGGCTCTATTGAGGTCGAGTTTATCCATGTCAACCACTCTATCCCCGATGCTGTGGGCGTGGCTTTTCACACTCCCGGCGGAACGGTGGTCCACACAGGCGACTTCAAGGTTGACTACACGCCCACCTGGGGCGAGCCCATTGACCTGAGCACCTTTGCCCGTCTCGGCTCCGAGGGTGTTCTCTGCCTGCTTGCAGACAGCACAAACGCTTCCCGACCCGGAAACACCCCTACCGAGAGGACGGTTTCCGAGAGCTTTGACAACCTTTTCAAAAAGGCGGCAAAAAAGCGAATCATCATCGCAACCTTTGCTTCAAATGTGGGTCGTGTTCAGCAGATTATCAACTGTGCCCAAAAATACGGCAGGAAGGTAGCCTTCTCAGGCAGAAGCATGATTAATTACATGTCGGTTGCAAAGGAACTGGGATATCTCGAAATGCCGGAGGGCATCCTCATTGATATTGATATGCTTTCCCGTTACACACCCGAACAGGTTGTACTCATTACAACAGGCAGCCAGGGTGAGCCTATGTCCGCCCTTTCCCGTATGGCATATTCCGACCACAGAAAAGTCTCTGTAGGCGAGGGTGACTGTATAATTATTTCAGCAAATCCGATTCCCGGTAACGAGCGTACCGTAGGCAACGTAGTTGACGAACTTCTCAAAAAGGGTTGTGAGGTTATCTACGAATCCATGTATGAGGTTCACGTTTCCGGTCACGCATGCAAAGAGGAGCTGAAAATTATTCAGTGCCTCACAAAGCCAAAATATTTTATTCCCGTTCACGGCGAGCAAAAGCATCTCCGTGCCCATAGAGATATCGCTGTTTCCATGGGTGTCCCCAAGGAGAATGTGTATATCGGCGATGTGGGTAAATGTGTTGAGCTTACTGACGAGCAAATCAAAGAGGTCAAGGACGTTCCTGCCGGTAAGGTGTTCGTAGACGGCTTAGGTGTAGGCGATGTGGGAAGTATCGTTCTTCGTGACAGAAAGCACTTGGGTCAGGACGGACTTATCATCGTTGTAGCTTCTTTGGATGTTTACGACGGACACGTTATCAGCGGTCCCGACATTGTGTCAAGAGGCTTTGTTTATGTCAAGGAAAGTGAAAATCTCCTTGATGAAATCCGTAAGGTCAGCCGAGAGGCTCTGGACGAATGTGCAAACGGCAACATCGGTGAGTGGAGCGTTATCAAGAACAAAATCAGAGACGCTGTTTCTTCACTTATAAGCGAGCGTACAGGACGCTATCCTATGATTTTACCCATTTTGATGGAGGTCTAATCCCCGTCTTAAAGGGAGGTTAATAATGAAAAACAAGCTTTGGAAAACCGCACCCTATCTTGCGCTGTTTTCCGTCTTTATGCTGATTACGGCTTTTGTTTCTCTGTTCTTCAGCAAGACTTTGTTCTACATTGAAATGTCTTTGGCTGTTGTGGGAATCATAGCCTCTCTGATAATCTATCTGAGGTTCGACAGGATTATACGAATTGCGGTTAAAAGCTCCTCGGAGAAAGCCGTGGACAGAAAGTATCTTGACCGTTTTGGATTTCCTGTTGTAGCTGTTGACAAGAGCAACAGCATCCTTTGGTACAATACCGCTTTTTACACAAATGTATGTGATGAAAATGACGTTTCGGGTTACAGTATCCTGAATCTCATATCAGGCTGCAGCGTTGAGCAGCTTTGCTCCAGCACAGGCGGTAATGTCACCATCGGCAAGTCAAAATATACAGTCTATGCAAATCCTCTGGATGACGGTTATGTGCTGTATTTTTTTGACGATACATACTATAAGGACACCGAAAAGAAGTACATTGAAAGCCGTATTTCCGTGGCTATGATTGTCATTGACAACAGCGAGATTTACGACGATGAGGATGAGGATAACGAGCTTCAGGCTATTATTCAGGTTGAGTCCCTGTTCCAGAAATTTGCCAACGAATACAACGGCTACTACCGAAAAACAGCAAAGGGCCACTATATGATTATCTTTGAGGAAAAAGATCTTGAGAAGATAATCGGCACAAAGTTTGAGATTCTTGAGAAGATTCGTGCTATTCGCTGCGGCGATATATGTCCCACTGTTTCAATGGGTATCGGCAGAGGCGAAGAAAATCTGCGCAAAAGCCACGCCTGTGCCAAAAAAGCCCTTGATATGTCCTTGGGACGGGGCGGTGACCAGGTGTCAATTCTCTGTGACGGCAAATACGAATTTTTCGGCGGAAAAGCAACCGGTACCGAACATCACAGCAAGGTTCGTGTCCGTGTTATAGCTAAATCCATAGTCAGCGCCTGTCAGTCCTGCGACAAAGTAATCGTAATGGGCCACAAATTCTCCGACCTTGACTGTATCGGTTCTGCAATAGGTCTTTACGGAGCGATTACCTCATCTGTGAAAAAGCCGGTGCAAATTGCCGTGGATTTTGAAACCTCCATGTCAAAGGGACTTATAGATTTTTACAAAGCATATGCAGGGGAGGAGATCTTTGTATCTCCCCGTGAGGCTTTGTCATCGGTTACCGACAAGACCTTGCTCATTGTTGTTGATACTCAGTCCGAAGCAAGACTTGAAAGCACCGAACTCTTCAAGGCTTGCAAGAATATTATCGTAATCGACCACCACAGGATGAGTGTGGACCACATAGAGAATACCTTGGTTTTCTATCATGAGCCGGGTGCCTCCTCAACCTCTGAAATGTGCGTGGAAATCATAGACAATTTCCCCGATGTGAATCTAAAAAAGGCGGAGGCAGAGGCGCTTCTCTCCGGTATAATTCTCGATACAAAGAACTTTGTCATTAATTCGGGAAGCCGTACATTTGAGGCGGCGTCATACCTTAAAAAACACGGTGCGGATACAGTTTCCGTGCGTCAGTTCTTCGCTGATTCCATCGAGCTTTACCAAAACAAATACAAACTTATCTCCACAGCTAAGATATACAAAAAATGTGCCATAGTTATTGCCGATGAGGAAATGGACGAAATCCGTCTTGTGGCATCCAAATCAGCCGATGAGCTTTTGGGACTTAAGGGCGTAAACGCTTCCTTTGTACTGTTCAGAGCAGAGGAGAATGTCATCAATATCTCGGCTCGAAGCTACGGGAAACGAAATGTTCAGCTCATCATGGAAAAACTCGGCGGAGGCGGTCATCATTCCATGGCGGCGGCACAGATTAAGAATGTCAATTTTGAATCCGCTGTACGAATGTTAATTGACGCAATCGACAGCGAATAAATCCTGCAGACTACGGCAGGGCAAATATTTATTGTAGTCAGAAAGGCATAGGTAATACTTATGAAAGTTGTTTTATTACAGGATGTAAAAGGTCACGGAAAGAAGGGCGAAATGGTAAACGCTTCCGACGGCTACGCAAGAAATTTTCTCCTTCCCAGGGGACTTGCAAAGGAAGTAAATAATCAGGTTATGAACGAGTTTAAGAATGCCGAAAATTCCAAGAAATACAAGCAGGAGCAGGAAATCGCAAAGGCAAATGAGTCCAAGGCTCAGCTTGACGGCAAAACCTTCACAATAAAATCAAAGGCAGGAGCAGGCGGCAAGCTTTTCGGAAGCATTACAACCAAAGAGGTTTCCGCCGAAATCAAAAAGACTATGGGAATTGATGTGGATAAGCGAAAAATCCAGATGGACGACATCAAAAACTGCGGAAGTTACACAGCGGTTATTAAGCTTCATTCCGGCATCAGTGCTCAGATTACAGTTGTCGCCGCAGAACTTTAATTTTCACCTCAATATAATTTCTAAGGAGGAGTAGTATGGCTGACTTTACTCCGAAATTTGAATATGACGGCTTAAATCTTCCCTTCAGTGCAGAAGCGGAGCAGGCGGTTTTAGGTGCTGTTATCTTTGAACCCGACTGTTTTCCTCGGGTGGCAGAGATTCTCACTACCCCTGATTTTTTCCACATTGCACTGCATAGGTTGATTTACAGCACAATGCTCTCCATGTTTACTCACGGCAAGAGCATCGACTTTGTCACACTTTACGAGGAACTGCGTCGCGAGAAGGACTTTGACCCCACCGAGGGAAAAACCTATCTTGTCAGACTTGTGGACAACTGTCCCTCCACCTCCAATGTTGAAATTTACGCCAAGATGGTAAGGGACAAGTACGATGTCCGTCAGCTTATCATAAGTGCCCGCAAGATGATTGAAGAGGCAACAGCCGGTGAACACACCTCTGATGTGCTTATCGACAGCGCCGAGCAGATGATTTACGATATCCGTCGGGGCAAAAGTGTTCAGGGACTTCAGAGAATTGACGAGGTTGTTCTTCAAACCTTTGACAGACTTGATGCGCTCAACCGTTCAGACCCCAATTTGGTCCCTGTTTCATCGGGCATCGGTGACCTTGACCGAGTGATTACAGGACTCAACCGTTCCGACCTTATTCTCTTGGCGGCTCGTCCGGGTATGGGTAAGACAAGCTTTGCGCTGAATATTGCAAAGAATGTTGCAGGCCCTCAGCAAAAGACAGTTGCTTTCTTCTCCCTGGAGATGAGCAACGAACAGCTTGCCTCCAGACTTCTCTCCACAGAGGCTCTCGTAGAGGGAACGAAACTGCGTACGGGCAAGCTTACCGATGAAGAGTGGCAGAGGATTATAGGAGCAGGAGACATCCTCTCAAAAATGAATCTTTATCTTGATGCAACTCCCGGTATAACTGTTCCTGCAATCAAAGCAAAACTCAGACGGCTTCGCAGTCTTGACCTGGTTGTTATTGACTATCTTCAGCTCATGACTACAGGCAGACGCACCGACAATCGAGTACAGGAAATTTCCGAGATTACCCGAAGCCTCAAAATACTTGCCAAGGAGCTGAATGTTCCCATTATCTGTCTGTCACAGCTCTCCCGTGCAAGTGAGCAGAGAAGTGACCATGTTCCTCAGCTTTCTGACCTCAGAGACTCAGGTTCTATCGAGCAGGACGCAGATATAGTTCTCTTCCTATACCGTGAGAACTACTACGATAAAGAGGGTGGAGGCAACGCGCCAAACCCCAATGCCGACAGAAATTCTGCTGAGTGTATTGTAGCCAAAAACCGTCACGGTGACGCACGCTCGGTAAAACTTCATTGGCAGGGTGAATTTATGCGATTTACCGCACCGGAGAATAACCGTGATTAATAAAGTAAGGAAGACTGTCCTTCGTAATAATATGTTTGAGCGCGGCGACAGCGTTGTTGTGGCTCTGTCAGGCGGTGCCGATTCGGTTTCGCTTCTTCATGTGCTGATTAGCCTGTCAAAAGAGCTTGACCTCAAAGTGTACGCTGCTCACCTCAATCATAACATCAGAGGAGAGGAAGCTCTCAGAGATGAGAATTTCTGCACAGATTTGTGCGAAAAACTCAATGTTCGACTGTATGTTAAGAGTGTGGATATTCCGTCTCTTTCCCGTGAACGGGGAGAGAGTGAGGAGCTTTGCGGCAGAAATTGCCGTTACGAGTTTTTAGATGAGGTTGCCCGTGATATTAACGGAAAAATCGCAACTGCACATACCCTTTCGGACAGCGAAGAGACAATGCTTTATAATATATCAAGAGGAAGCGGATTGCACGGACTGATTTCCATTCCCTACAAGCGCCAAAATATCGTAAGGCCGCTTTTGGATGTCAGTCGGGAAGAGGTTGAAGCCTATATTGCCGAAAACAACCTTTCCTATGTGGAGGACAGTACCAATTTATCTCTTGATGCATGCAAGCGAAACAGGATTCGTCACAGGGTTTTGCCGCCTCTTAAGGATTTGAACGAGGGTTTTCATGAGAATTTCAGCCGACTCAGAAGTATGCTGATTTCTACAGACAATTTTATGGAGAATACGGCTTTATCTGCACTAAACTGCGCCAAATGTGAGTTTGGACTAAAGGGTGAGGAACTCAAAAAGCTCCACGAAGCAGTACTTATGAGGGCGATTTGTCTGTGGCTTGATGAAAGCGGTGCTTTATATGAGCACAAGCACATTGAGTTTATTTCAAAGATGCTTGAAAGCCCGGGTGCCGTTGTTCTTCCCAAGGGGAGAGCAGTCACCTACAATCATGGTCTGCTCAGAATTTGCGAAAAGTCAAACCACAGTATTTTCAGCGAAATTCCCTTTGTGAGTGACTGTGTTATTCACTATAACGGCAAAGAATATTCTTATACAGAAAATAAATTCGATTTTGAAATTAACAAAAAGTTAGCAAATTGTGCACTTGACTGTGATAAAATACCCCATGATGCCGTACTTCGCACAAGGCGAGAGGGAGACACCTTCAGTCCGCTTTACAGAAATGTAACAAAGAAACTTCGAAAACTCCAAAACGAGCTTTCAATTCCTACGGATTTGCGTGATGTCTCCTTGCTTATTGCTTCGGGCAGTAAGGTTTTGTGGGCGGAGCACATAGGAGTATCACAGGATGTGAGTGTTTCAAAAAGTACAAAAAGAGCAGTAATACCTTCTGTAAGAAAGGGTGTGTAAAATGCATAAGGATTGCGAATACATATTGGTGGATGAGCAAAAAATCAAAAGCCTGGTCAAAGAATTAGCTCAAAAAATCAGCGAGGATTATAAGGATAAAAACCTGCTGCTTGTGGGACTTCTCAAGGGAAGCGTTGTCTTTATGTCCGACCTTATGAAAGAGATTTCCGTTGACTGCAAAATTGATTTCATCTGTGCTTCAAGCTACGGAACAGGCACCGTATCCACAGGCAGAGTTAACATAGTAAAGGACCTTTCACAGCCCATTGACGGAGTTGATGTGCTGATAATTGAGGATATTATCGACAGCGGAAATACCCTGACATTTATGAAGAAATATCTGAGTGCAAAAGGTGCTGCAAGTGTTAAGATTTGCACACTTCTCTCAAAACCCTCAAGACGCGAGGTGGATATTCCCATTGACTACTTGGGAATTGAGATTCCCGATGAGTTTGTAATCGGTTACGGTCTTGATTATGCAGAGAAATACAGAAACCTTCCCTATGTAGGGGTGCTCAAGCGTTCTGTTTATTCATAAATAATAATAATTGTCTCATACTACCTTAAGGAGTGAAATGATTTGCAGAATAATAAAATGTCAGTAAAAAAACTGTTGTTATATCTTGGAATACCTGCTTTGATTATTTTCGGTGTTGTGATTATTATGAACTTAAGCAACACCAAGAAGGAATACACATATTCCGACATCGTAGGCTTCTTTGAGAATCAGCAGGTGCGGGAGTTTACGGTAAATGTGGGTTCGGGTAAACTTAACCTGAAGGTTGTTGACGAAGCTTTGGACAAGGACGGCAACCCTGTTTCAACCAAAGATGAAGCAGCTGCCGGTGCAGTTACCACTAATCCCACAGGTACAACGGCACCCGTGACGGAGCCGACAACCGAGGCACAGTCGAATAAAACCAACTCTGCTTTCGGAGGTTTGTTTGCCCCCAAAGAAAAGGAAGAGGATGACGGCCTCACAAAAATCACCTTTAAGCTTGCAAGCATCGACCTTTTCTATGCCGATGTAAATGACTACATTTTGGAGTATAACGCCACTCATGACACCAACATGAAGTACGATTATACTCCTGCTACCAATAACGCTTTCCTTCTGGATCTTGCACCTATCTTGCTCGTATCTGTAGTGGGTATCGTATTCTGGTTCATCCTTTTGAAGAAGATGCAGAGTGGTGGAATGGGAGGAAAGGAATTCCAGTTCGGTAAGGCAAAATTCAAGGATACCAACGACGAAAAACGCAAGACCACCTTTGACGATGTGGCAGGTGCCGATGAGGAGAAGGAGGAGCTTGAAGAAATTGTTGAGTTCCTCAAAAACCCCGAAAAGTACAATGAGCTTGGTGCCCGTATTCCCAAGGGCGTGCTACTTGTAGGCCCTCCCGGAACAGGTAAAACTCTCCTTGCCCGTGCAGTCGCAGGTGAGGCAGGTGTACCCTTCTTCTCAATCTCAGGTTCAGACTTTGTTGAAATGTTCGTAGGTGTAGGTGCTTCCCGTGTTCGTGACCTTTTCGAACACGCCAAGAAGAACTCTCCCTGTATTATATTCATTGACGAAATTGACGCAGTGGGTCGTCAGCGAGGCACAGGACTCGGCGGCGGACATGACGAGCGCGAACAGACCCTTAACCAGATGCTTGTTGAGATGGACGGTTTCGGTGCAAACGAAGGGGTAATTGTAATTTCCGCAACTAACCGACCTGATATCCTCGACCCCGCGCTCTTGCGTCCCGGCCGTTTTGACCGTCAGGTCATGGTAGGCTATCCCGATGTTACAGGCCGTGAGGCAATCCTCAAGGTTCACGCAAGAAAGAAGCCTCTCGCACCTGATGTTAATCTTCAAACTATTGCTAAAACCACAGCAGGATTTACAGGTGCAGACCTTGCTAACCTCCTCAACGAAGCCGCACTTCTTGCTGCCCGCGCAGGTAAGAAGGCAATTACAATGGCCGAGATTGAGGAAGCTACCATCAAGGTTGTTGTGGGTACAGAGAAGAAATCCAAGGTTATGAGCGAGAGGGAAAAGAAGCTTACCTCTTACCATGAGGCGGGCCATGCCATTGCTCATCATGTAATGGAAACTCAGGACCCTGTTCATCAGATTTCAATTATTCCCCGCGGTATGGCAGGAGGCTTTACAATGGCCCTGCCCACCGAGGAGAAGTCATACTCTTCACGCAGGGAAATGGTTGAGAATATCGTGGTACTTCTCAGCGGTCGGGTTGCAGAGGCTTTAGTACTCGACGATATCTCCACAGGTGCATCAAACGATATTGAGCGTGCAACCTCAACCGCGCGTGCTATGGTCACCAAGTACGGCATGTCCGACACATTAGGTCCTATCAACTACGGCGGTTCAAGCAACGAGGTGTTCATCGGCCGTGACATGGGCCATGTAAAGGACTATTCCGAGGAAACTTCGGCAAAAATTGACGAAGAAGTACACAGCATAATCACCAAGGCTTACGGCGTTTCAGAGAAGGTGCTCAACGCCAATATGTCAAAGCTACACGAGGTAGCCGCATATCTTATGAAGCACGAGAAAATGTCAGGTGAGGACTTTGCTGCTATGATGGAGGGTACTTTTGCAGAGCTTCCCGAACCACCCGAAGCAGACGCTCCTGAGTCTGAAGAAACCGATTCCGCAGACAACGCAGAAAACTAACAGAATATCAAAAAATATCTGAATATCAAGCGGATAGCCTCAGGTGTTATCCGCTTTGATTTCACTTTCATATTCGAACATTAATTCTTATTTTAGATTAAGAGGTGATAAATTTGTCGGAAAAATATATATCGGTCAGGGGTGCAAGGGAACATAACCTTAAGAATATTGATGTGGACATTCCGAGAGATAAGTTGGTAGTAATCACAGGTCTGTCAGGCTCAGGAAAATCCTCACTTGCCTTTGATACAATTTACGCAGAGGGTCAGCGAAGATATGTGGAGTCCCTTTCCTCCTATGCAAGAATGTTTTTAGGCCAGATGGACAAGCCCGATGTTGACGGTATCGAGGGACTGTCTCCTGCAATTTCCATCGACCAGAAAACCACATCTAAAAACCCCCGTTCAACTGTGGGTACAGTCACCGAAATTTACGATTATCTGCGACTTCTCTATGCTCGTATTGGCGTACCTCACTGTCCTGTTTGCGGCAGAGAAATCAAACAGCAGTCAGTTGACGAAATCGTAGATAAGGTCATGACTTTTACCGAGGGTACAAAACTTCAGGTTATGGCACCTATCGCAAGGGATAAGAAGGGCGAATTCCAAAAAGAACTTGAATCAGCGCGAAAGTCAGGCTTTGTGCGTGTTCGGGTAGACGGTTTGATTTACGATTTATCCGAAGAAATAAAACCGGAGAAGAACAAACGGCACAACATCGAGATTGTAGTTGATCGTCTTGTTATGAAGGAGAGCATCCGTTCCCGACTTTCCGATAGCATCGAGACCGCCTCGAAGCTCTCATCGGGACTTGTGCTTATAAGCACCGAGGAGGGTGACACACTTTTTTCCCAAAGCTATGCCTGTCCCGACCACGGCTCAAGTTTTGATGAGCTCACGCCCCGTATGTTTTCCTTTAACGCGCCCTACGGTGCCTGTCCCAAGTGTACAGGTCTCGGTGTGTTTATGCGTATCGACCCGGATAAGGTAATTCCCGACAGGAGCAAATCCGTTGCCGAGGGGGGAATAAAAGCCGGCGGCTGGGCAATGGATGGCAACACCATTGCCAATATGTACTACACAGGACTTTCAAAGCATTACGGCTTTTCCCTTGACACTCCCATTGAGGACTTGCCCGATGAGATTGTGGATATCCTTCTCTACGGCACAAAGGGAGAGAAGATAAAGCTCATTCGTCAGGGACTTTATGCCGGCGGTGAGTACTATGCGCCCTTCGAGGGTGTGATAAATAACCTTGACCGGCGTTTTCATCAAACCTCAAGCAACTGGATTAAAGAGGAGATTGAAGGCTTCATGTCTGCAATTCCCTGCGATGAATGTGGGGGCAAAAGACTTTCCAAGACCTCACTTGCAGTTACCGTAGGCGGACTGAATATTGCCGAATTCTGCGAGATGTCCGTGAGTCAGGCCCTTGATTTTATGGATAACCACACTCTGTCAGAGAGAGAAATGCTCATTGGCGAAGCCATCGTCAAGGAGATTAGAGAGCGTCTTGGATTTCTCGAAAGCGTGGGACTTGGTTACCTGACGCTTTCCCGTTCTGCAGGCACTCTTTCAGGGGGAGAAAGCCAGCGAATCCGCCTTGCAACCCAGATAGGCAGTTCCCTTATGGGTGTGCTCTACATTCTTGATGAGCCGAGTATCGGACTTCATCAAAGAGACAACGAGAAACTTCTTGCAACTTTGCGTCATCTTCGGGATTTGGGCAACACGGTTATTGTTGTTGAGCACGACACCGACACCATGCTGTCTGCGGACTATATTATTGACATCGGCCCCGGAGCAGGAGTACACGGCGGTCAGGTTATCGCACAGGGTACAGCAGGGGAGATAATGAAGAATGAAAACTCAATTACAGGCAAATACCTAAGCGGTGAGCTGGGTGTGAAAGTTCCCGAAACTCGCAGGAAAGGCAACGGACTTTTCCTCGAAATTAAGGGAGCAAAGCAGAACAACCTGAAGAATATCAATGTTAAAATTCCCTTAGGGAAATTTACCTGCGTGACCGGTGTCAGCGGTTCGGGTAAATCCTCACTTGTAAACGAGATTCTCTACAAAACTCTTGCAAGGGATTTGAACAAGGCAAAAACCACTCCCGGCAAGCATAAAACTATTACGGGCATAGAAAATCTCGACAAGATAATAAACATTGACCAAAGTCCCATCGGGCGCACACCCCGTTCCAATCCTGCAACCTATACGGGAATGTTTACGGATATCCGTCAGCTTTTCTCCCTCACTCAAGAGGCAAAGATGAGAGGCTTTAATTCCGGCCGTTTTTCCTTTAATGTCAAGGGAGGACGCTGTGAATCCTGTGAAGGTGGCGGAATAGTGAAGATCGAGATGCACTTTTTGCCGGATGTCTATGTGCCCTGCGATGTGTGTAAGGGCAAACGCTACAACAGGGAAACCCTTGAGGTCAAGTACAAGGGCAAGTCTATTTACGATGTGCTGGAGATGACAGTTGAAGAGGGCTTGGAGTTTTTCTCAAGCGTCCCGAAAATAAAACGCAAGCTTCAAACTCTCTACGATGTGGGGCTTGGCTATATCAAGATAGGCCAGTCGGCAACTACACTTTCCGGCGGCGAGGCTCAGCGTGTGAAACTTGCAACAGAGCTTTCCAAACGCTCTACAGGCAGAACCATATATGTTCTTGACGAGCCTACAACCGGACTTCACTCAGCAGATGTACACAGACTTGTGGATGTTTTACAGCAGCTTGTGGACACAGGCAACACAGTGGTGGTAATCGAGCATAATCTTGATTTAATCAAGACCGCCGACCATATCATTGATTTAGGTCCCGAGGGCGGAGACTCAGGCGGAGAGGTGCTGTTTGAGGGCACTCCCGAAAACCTTGCAAAATGCGAGAAATCCTACACAGGACAGTTCTTAAAACCCCTTCTGAAATAAATTTTTGAAAAATTTTTGGAGAAATTGCAGTCTTTTATGCAATTTCTCCTCTTTTTTTACCCCTTATTAGGAGGTGTAATTATATGATTACAATCCAAAACGGAAAATTTTATATTCCGGAAAGTGATAGGTTTATCGGTTTTGCAGGCGATAACCTGAGAAAGACAATTGAATTTTTAGTGAAGGACGAGGCAAAGGCCTCAGACATTTACCGTCTCTACCTTACCTTTGATGACGGTGCAGTAAACTTTTTTACACTCCCTGCAAAGGAGTGTGATGAGGGTGTTCTCCTAACCTGGAACATTCTTGAGACTCATATTTTCAAGGGCGGTATTTTGAAGGCACAGATTAAGGCTTTTGCTGACGGCGGGGTAATCTGGCACACAAACACAGACCGTTTTATTGTAGGAAAAACTGCTGAATATCCCGATTCTCCCGACAGTATGAAAAACTCCGAATTCCTGGAGTATGAAAAAGCCTTAAACGGCATTCGAGATGAAATCAAAGAGGAAAGGGGATTTCTTCCCTACATAGGGGATAACGGAAATTGGTTTTGCTACGATACCGAAAGCAATACCTACAAGGACAGCGGAAAGCCGTCATCAGGCAAAGCACAATCCGGTGACATTGCCGACGGCGCTGTAACTACTGTAAAACTTGCCGACGGGGCAGTTACCAGGTCAAAAATGTCAGGCAGCTTTATGGAAATTATAAACAGAAACCCTGTGAGAACCTTTGCTGATTTGGACAGCATAATCAGTGAAGAAAATTCCGAACTCACTCTTTACAGACTTTCCGTAGGCGGTCTCGGTGAGCTATATCCGATTTTAGGTTCGGGTCCGTTTATATGTTTTGTAGCCGACGAATCAATGTATTTGATTGATACAGTCACTAAAGCCACTTGGAATTATATATCCGGTTCGGGAGAAATTGTAAGGCATACTGTTAAGACACAAGATATAGCAGACGGTGCTGTAACATCCGAAAAACTTGCTAATGGTGCTGTAAGAAGTGAGCAAATTGGATTTAAGTCGGTTTACAATGTAAATCTTAAAGACGGTGCGGTAACAACCCGTGTTATTGCGGACGGAACAGTCACCGCCGATAAAATTTCGGACGGTGCTGTTTCAAGGTCAAAAATGTCAGGCAACTTTATGGAAAAAATAAGCAGAAGCCCCGTAAGAACCTTTGGCGATTTGGACAGCATAATCAGTGAAGAAAACGCAAGCTGTTATCTGTATCACATCTACATCGGCGGTCTCGGTGAGTTATATCCTCTCCTGGGTTCGGGACCGTATTTGGGTTATGTGACAGACAACTCAATACTTTTGATAAATACTCTCACAAAAGCTTCGTGGCGTTATGAGTCAGGCTCAGCAGAAATCACCCGACAGCTTGTAGACAGCAAAGATATATCTGAAAATGCCATAACAACCGACAAACTTGCCGATAACGCCATTACTTCGGAAAAAATTCCCGAAGGCGCAAAGGTGTCCTTGACCATGGAGCAGATAGAGGCCCTTGATAAACTATTTTCGAAAGCTTCCTATGTGGACGAAAATGTATCGTCCGCATATTCGGAATTTGTTACAGCCTTCGGACTTGATGAATACAGGGCGCTGAGAGTTCTTGAAGCAAATGACATAGTTCCTGCAGGCTGTTCAAACTACTATGACTACCCCGGTGGCTATAGATACGAAGATATCCCATACACAACAACAGGTATGTCAAGATGCTGCTATCCTCACTTTGACATTCCTGCCGAGGGCGGTTATTCATATCAGGTGTATTTCGAAGCCAACGCAGGCGTTAAGATGTGCATAGAGTTTTACAACGAAAATGTCCTTGAGGCTGTGTCAAACGGCGATAATTACAATTCCGCAGACAGAAAAGACGGCTACGGCTGGCAGGATTCCATGGGTTATGAATGGACGCCTCCCACTTTGCAGAACGGCTCACCGATTAAGTGTATGAGGTTTATCTGGAACACGAAAGATGCAGGAGTTAAAAAGGTTGTCGTTTACAGGAAGAAGGTAATGTAATGTCGCTCTATGGTATAAAGGGAAATAATCCAAGGTATTCCTTCGATATTGAAGGTGTTTTCCCCGATTCCCTGTATGATGTAAACGGCAACGCTTTACAAGACCTGATTGTTATGTCTTTCAACATTCAAAGGTGGAGTGGTATTAACGCAAATACAGATATAATGAACGGTATTTTTGACAGATACAAGCCCAATATCGTTGGATTTCAGGAGCATCAACCCTCAAAGTCTTTCGGCGGAGTGCCTATTCTTCAATATCTGCAAGGCCGTTGGAATTACACGGCTGAGTGCTCAACCAAGATTAATGACTACAGCAAAATTGCGGTGTCCGATTTTGAATATTCCGAACACGAAACCGTATATTATGAAAACTTTGCGGAATCCCGAAGCTATCACCGTTTTTACATCAACTTCAAAGGAAAGAGAATAGCGGTAATCAACACACACCTTGACACTACCGCAAATCAAACTAAAAAGGTCTTGCAGGCAAAAGAACTGTTTGACGCAGTAGCTGAGGAAGAATATTTCATTATCCTCGGAGATTTTAACACTATTTGCACGAGTATCAGCGACAGCCAATATATTGAGATAATGAAGCAATTTGTAGATGCAGGGTACAACTGTGCTAACTGTTCCGAACAGTTCGGCTTTTTAGATACCTGGACGGACGGAACTTCTGTTAATGATACATGGTGTCAGACCGACCATGTAATCACCTCATCAAACATATCTATTGACAGGGTTACGGTTGACAGAGCGAAACTCCAGGCAAACACGGGACTTGTGATAGACCACTTGCCCGTAGTCGCATATCTGTCGGTGAACTGAATAGCAGGGAGGTGAACAGTATGGAGGTAAAATTACAGGAAATTGATGATCGTTCAAAATCCAATTCAAGAAGAATTGAGGCTTTGGAGGAACACATCGAAAGACAGGATGAGCTTATAAAGTCCGTTGCGGTGATGGCGGAAAAACAGAATGAAATGGACAAGAGTCTGGGTGAAATCAAGTCCGACATTAAGCAGATCAAGGACAAGCCGGCAAAAAGGTGGGACTCAATCGTTGAAAAGGCTCTGCTTTGTGTGGTTACAGGCTTAATCGGATATATTTTTGTCAAACTGGGACTTGCCTAATATTATGTAATGAGGAGGTTAAAAACCATGGCAAATATAAAGTGTATTGATGTATCAACCTGGCAAGGTGTAATTGACTGGAAAAAGGTGAAATCCGCAGGTTACAGTCACGCGATTCTGCGTGCAGGCTTCGGAAGAGATGCTTCCCAGGTTGATAATCAGTTTGAAAAAAACTACAAAAACGCAAAAGCAAACGGTGTTAAAATCGGAGTATATTGGTATTCTTATGCTGTTGATAAAGCCGACGCTATAAAAGAGGCAAATGCCTGCCTTACTGTACTAAAGGATAAAAAACTTCAGATGCCTGTGTTTTTCGACATGGAGGAAGGCTCAATGACAAAACTCTCAAAGTCCACACTTACCGGCATGGCAAAGGCTTTTTGCGATACAATTAAAAAGGCAGGCTTTGAGGCAGGAGTTTACTCTAATCTCAATTGGTTTACAAACTACCTGGACTTTGCACAGCTTAAGAAAAGCTACTATATTTGGCTGGCTCAGTGGTCGAGTAAATCACAGCTTTCCTGCGATGTGTGGCAGTATTCGTCAAAGGGTAAAGTGAATGGCATTGAGGGTGAAGTCGATATGAATATTATTTATAATGAAAAGATTATAAAGTCGGAAACACAGACCGCACCCGCAGAAAAGGCGAATTACGAAATTGCCGGTGTACAGGCATTGTTATGGGTTCTTCACAAACTCAAAGCAATTAATACTTCGGTAGAAGTCACCAATAAATCTGACGAAAAGACGGGTAAAGCAATAATCGAAGCAAAGAAGCTGATGAAGCTTAAGGAAGATGCCGCAATAACCTTGGATTTTCTCAAAGGACTTGATGCTTTGATAATTTCCTCTATGCCCACAGTCGGGGATGTGAACGGTGACGGAACAGTTGATATTAAGGACGCCACCGAAATTCAGAAGATTGTGGCACGAATAGGGGAATGAGTATGTACTTTACTCCGATTCCTCTTGAAATAACTGTGTATCTCCGGGATTTTTCTGAAAAAGTGCTGAGTTTTCTGTCAAAAATATTCGGTGGATTTGACACTCTGTTTATGACGCTCCTTGCCGTTCTTGTGCTTGACTATCTTACGGCAATTTTCAGAGCGATATATCTCAAGAAAATGTCAAGCTCCCTGTGTCTTGACGGAATTATCAAAAAATTATTATGCTTGGTTATCGTTATATTTTCCGTGGTTTTGGAAAACCTCCTTGCAGGTGAGGTTGCCCTTAGAGAAATAACTTTGCTGTTCTTTGTAGCCAATGAGGGACTGTCTGTTCTGGAAAATGTCACAGACATAATTCCGCTGCCCCAAAAACTTAAGGACATTCTGAAAACTATCTTGGAAAAAACAGCGATAATCAAAAGTAAATCCAAGGAAAACCTAAGTTACGACACAGAGCAAGACGGGGAAAACAAGCAGGATTTTGATGAAAATAAGTAACTGACAGCAAGGCTGCCTGAGGGTGATTTCTCAGGCGGCCTTCAAATTTATCGAAGAAGCTCACTTTTCTTGATTTTTTGTTAGTGTTGTGATATACTAAATTAAATAGTGGGATAGACTGACTTCCAGCATCCCGAGATTCACTTTGAGAGGGATTATTATGGCAATTAAGGTGACACTTCTTACTCATACTCCGAACCCGGAGCAGACAGTGGCTTCTGCGGCGAAGCTATGCTACTCTGCAGTAGGTGTAGAGGATATTATGGAGGGACTGACCCCGGAAAAAACTGCGTCTTTTGTCAATATGCTTGCAGATATCGGTCATGCAAGTCCCATGGAGCACGCCTCCTTTACCTTTGGTATTGAGGGTATCTCCCGAGCTTGTTCTCATCAGCTTGTGCGTCACCGCATTGCTTCCTACAGCCAGCAGTCACAGCGCTATGTTGACGGCAACAGCTTTGATTTTGTAACTCCTCCGGAAATTGAGGAGGATGAACACTGCCTTGATGTTTACTCCAAAGTAATTGATTTGCAGATGAAGGCTTACGGTGAAATCCGCGACGCCTTGGTTGTTAAGTACATAAAAAAAGAAACTCAAAAGAACTATTCAGGTACAGACGCTGAAATTATCGAAGCCTACAAGAACGAGAATAAAGCTAAGTGCTCTGCATTTATCAAGAAGGCAAATGAGGACGCAAGGTACATTCTCCCCAATGCCTGCACCACTAAAATCGTTTGTACCTTCAACGCAAGAAGTTTAGAAAACTTCTTTGCCCACCGATGCTGCAACCGAGCACAGTGGGAGATTCGCGAGGTGGCGTATCAGATGCTTATGCTTGTGAAGCCGATAGCTCCCCATATATTTGCGAAAAGCGGTCCCTCCTGCATGAGAGGTGCCTGTCCCGAGGGCAATATGTCCTGCGGTAAAATTAAGGAAGTAAGAGAAAAGTATGGAAAACTCTGATAAAAACGGCAAGATAATAGTTATTGAGGGCCTCGACGGCTCAGGAAAGGCCACTCAGTCCAAACTCCTTTTGGAGCGACTTGAGAGTGAGTACAATGTAAGAAAACTCACTTTTCCCGATTACGAAAGCGACGGCTCTGCTTTGGTGCGTATGTATTTGGACGGCGAATTCGGTGATGACCCTTCATGCGTCAATCCGTACGCTGCCGCTTCCTTTTATGCGGTGGACCGAGTTGCAAGTTATCTTAAGGATTGGCAGGAGGACTACAAAAAGGGCACGGTTTTTGTCCTTGACAGATACAGTACCTCCAATATGATATACATGACCTCGAAACTCCCGAAGTCTCAGTGGGATTTTTTTATCTCATGGCTTGAGAATTACGAGTTTGATAAGCTTGAGCTTCCCAGACCCTCGGGAGTTATCTACCTTGATATGCCCCCTAAAGTTTCTCAGAAGCTTATGAGTGGCCGCTACAACAATGACGAATCTAAAAAAGATTTGCACGAAAAGAATGTTGATTTCCTTGTTTCCTGCCGTGAAAGTGCTCTTTTTGCCGCAGAGAAACTTGGCTGGAATGTTATCTCATGTGCTGATGGGGACAGTCCTCTGAGCATTGAGGAAATATCCGAGAAAGTTTTTGAAGCAGCTAAAGGATTTCTTAAAGACTAAACTATTAGAATAATTCGGAGGTGCTCTATGTTTTACTGCTTGTTAGCTCCGGGCTTTGAGGAAATCGAAGCCATCGCTACCGTGGATATGCTGAGACGCGGTGGAGTAGAAGTTCAGACTGTAGGTATCGGCTGTGGGTGTACACCCAAAATCGAAGGCGGTCATAATATCACGGTCACAGCCGACATAAAGGAAAGCGGTATAGTGACAGACGGTCTCGAGGGTATAATTTTGCCCGGCGGTATGCCCGGTACCCTGAACCTCGAAAAGTCAAAGACCGTGAAAAAACTCATTGACTACTGCGTTTTTAACAATCTTTATATATGTGCGATTTGTGCGGCACCTCAGATTTTAGGCCACATGGGACTTCTTTCGGGGAAGCGAGCCACCTGTTACCCCGGCTTTGAGGATGAACTCATTGGTGCACAAATTGTGAATGCCCCTGCTGTAGTTGACGGCAAGATAATCACAGGCAAAGGCCCCGGCTGTACAGTAGAGTTTGCAAGTGCAATCATCGAAGCAGTTGCGGATAAAGAAACAGCTCAAAAGATTAAGGATTCAATGCAATGTCAGTAAAGATACAGGAAGAGAAGCGAATGCTTCGTAAGCATTATTGTGATATGCGAAAGAAGATGGCGGCGGATTTCAAGTCATCCCTTGACATCGAGCTTGCCTCACGGTTCCTCACAAGCGATGTGTATATCTCAAGCAAAACTCTGCTCATTTACGCTGCAACACAGTATGAGGCGGAGACACGAGAAGTCATAAATGCCGCCCTCTCGGTAGGCAAAAAAGTTGCTTTGCCTGTCTGTGAAAATGAGGGGAAGATGTTTTTTTACTTCATAACCTCTCTGAATGATTTGAAGCCGGGAAAATTCGGCATATATGAACCTGTCAAAAGCGAGAATAACATTGTTAACGATTTTGAGGGTTCAGTATGCGTTGTACCGGGGCTTTCCTTTGACCCAAAGGGCAACCGACTCGGTTTAGGCGGCGGATATTACGACAGATTTTTAGAGAATTTCACTGGTACATCAGTTGGTTTTTGTTACGGAAGCTTTGTGAAGTGGGAGATCCCCGCAGAGAATCATGATATCCCCGTGGATGTTTTGGTTACAGAAGCCTATGTCCGAAAAACCCATGATAACAAATAAAAGCTCTTGGAAAGGGGCATGAGCAAATGGACAGTTCAAAGAAATATGAAAATCCCGACAACAGTCAGGACGAGGCGGAAGTTAAGGAGTACAGAAAGCGTCGTGTTGACGGCTTCAAGCTGAACATTAACTCCGATTCCGAGGATTTGGGCACAGCACCCATAAAGCCTGAGTCTGCCTCAAATGAAAAGTCTTTTGACGAGATTACCTCCTTTAGCGATGAATCCACAAAAGCTCAGATTGAGCGTGATTCAAAGCGTGAGCTTCGCCGTCAAAAGCAAGAGGAAAAGAAGATTTTAAGCATCAAGTCGGCAAGGAATAAGAAGGTTTACCGTTTTGCCTGGCTTGCTATGGTTATTATCACAAGCGTTGTAATCGGCCAGTTTTTGATTTTAGGCTGTAATGATTTCCTTGCGGCAAACCGCAGTGATTCCCAAACCGAAATCATCAAGATTGAGACAGGCGAGGGCGTGAACTCCATAGCCAAAAAGCTTGAGAAGAAGCGTGTGATTAATTCAGCTACCTTCTTTTCTCTTTTTTGTAATTTGACAAATCAGATTGAAAGCGTTGAGCCGGGTATTTATCAGATTCCCAAGAATAAGGACTATCTCGGCATAGTCAATTACCTGGAGTACACAGGCAATCGCCAGAATACAATCACCCTGCAGATTACTGAAGGAACCAATGTTATTGAGCTTGTAGATGAGCTTTATGCCGCCGGTGTCACTACTGACAGGGATGAGTTCATCCGCCTTTGCAACAGCGATGAGTTCGACGAAGAATACACCTTCCTTAAGGAAGTTGAGGTAAGTGAAGAAAGAGTGTATAAACTTGAGGGTTATCTTTTCCCGGATACCTACGAGTTCTATCTTGACGAGGATCCCGTAATCACCATTAAGCGCTTCCTCTCCAACTTCGAAACGAGAGTTTTCGAGGCAGAGTATGAATTTGCCGACGAGGACACACCTATTACACTTATTGATAAGATTGATAAGTGCGGATATACTCTTGATGAAGTAGTCAATATCGCTTCTCTTGTACAGGGTGAGGCAAAGGACGAGGAGGATATGTACAATGTTTCCTCCGTTATCTACAACCGACTGAGCTACGGTGTTTCTCAGGATATTCATTCTCTCGGACTTGACTCAACACAGTACTATCCTTACAAGAGTGCAGAGGATGTTCCCGAGGAGATTCGCGACACCTTCAAGAGTGCCTACGAAACTTATGACACAACAGGTCTCCCACCCGGAGCAATTTGCTCACCCGGTGCCCAGGCACTCTGTGCAGCCGCGGCCCCTGCGGATACAGATTATCTTTATTTCTGCCACGGCACTGAGGATGACGGTACGGTTACAGCATATTATGCAACCACCTTCTATGAGCATCAGAACAATATCATGTTAGCAGGACTTTCATAATGAATAATTTTATAACAAAACCCGAGATTCTGTCTCCTGCGGGAGACATGGAAGCACTCAGTGCTGCTCTGCGTTTTGGAGCTGATGCCGTCTATGTAGGCGGCACTCAGTTTTCTATGCGCACCTCTCCCAAAAATTTTGATGCCGAAGCGCTTCAAAAAGCCGTAGAAATGACTCACAGCTTTGGCAAGAAGCTTTACCTTACCTGCAATATTTTACCTCGAGAGACAGAACTTTCGCTCTTGCCCGATTTTCTCAAAAAAGCCGAAAAGTGCGGCGTTGATGCCCTGATAATTGCAGATATGGGTGTGCTGTCACTGGCTCAAAAATACGCCCCCAATACCGCTGTTCACATGTCAACCCAAGTGGGCATAGTCAACTCCGAAAGTGCAAAAACTCTCAGGAATATGGGCGCTGCAAGAGTGGTTTTGGCCCGTGAGCTTTCCTTTAGGGAGATTATTGAGATTCGCAGGAATATCCCTGCCGATTTGGAGATTGAGTGCTTTGTCCACGGAGCAATGTGCGTTTCTTTTTCCGGCAGATGCCTCATTTCCGAATACCTTACAGGGCGGGATCCAAATAGGGGAGACTGCTCTCAGCCATGCAGATGGAAATATCATCTCTATGAGGAAAACCGCTCCGGTAACTTCTATCCCGTGTTTGAAGAAGACGGCGGAACATACCTCTATAACTCAAGGGATATGTGCATGATTGACCACATTCCCGAGCTTGTAAAAGCGGGAATTTCAAGCTTCAAAATCGAAGGCAGAGCAAAGACCTCATACTACACCGCAGTTGTGACAAATGCCTACAGAAAAGCTTTGGATGCATATTTTGAAGCAGGCTGTCCCGATGATTTTACCACTCCCGACCTCATAAAAGAGGAGCTTGAGAAAATTTCCCACAGGGAATATAACACAGGCTTTTATATGGGACACACTCCCGGACAGACCACTGAAAACGGGGGATATATTCGCCGCTACGACTTGGTTGCCCTGTGCGAGGAGGAGCGTGACTTCGGCGGAATAATCACTCAGCGCAACAAATTCTATTTAGGCGACGAGGTGGATATTCTCCCGCCCTCAGGCGTGCCCTTTACAGTAAAAGCATTACGCCTTGTGGATGAATACTCAAATGAAGTCGACAGTACTCCACATCCCATGCAGCGTCTTGAACTTCACGCAGACAGGCCCATTCCGGCAGGCTCTTATCTTAGGGTAAAGCGGAAAAACTCTTGACTTTTTCAGTATTAACTAATATAATACTTAAGTAATGTAAAATCGGCTTTGACGGGACGAGATTTTCTGAAACTTTCCTCAGAGAGAATACCCTTTGGTGCAAGGTGTTCGTAAGTTTTCTAAATCAGCCACCCCTGAGCTCTGTGCGAAGAGTACAGCGTTTTCCGCGTTAAGGAATCCGAGAGGTTAAGTATTTATACTTAGCAATTAGGGTGGTACCGCAGGAATTTTACTCCTGTCCCTTTTGGGACGGGAGTTTTTTATATTTTTTCTATGATTTAACCAGATATCAGAAAGGACGGTTATTTATGCAATGGACAGGACTTAACGAACTTCGTGAGAAGTTCTTATCCTTCATGGAGAGTAAGGGATGTCTCAGACTTCAGAGTTTCCCTCTTATTCCCAAAGATGACAACAGCCTGCTTCTTATAAACAGTGGTATGGCTCCTATGAAAAAGTATTTCACAGGTGAGGTCACACCTCCCAAAACGCGAGTAACTACCTGCCAGAAGTGTATCCGTACGCCTGACATTGAGCGTGTAGGTATTACAGCCCGTCACGGCACATACT
>JAUNJO010000056.1 GCA_030533225.1 Eubacteriales bacterium | reverse complement strand
CCCAGTACCTTTTGGCAATTCTGGGTTCGCCCGAGGGATTAACCCCCATGGAGCTTGCAAAGGTCTGCCGTAAGGATAAGTCCGCCGTGTCCCGAGCACTTAGTGAAATGAGCAAAGAGGCGCTTGTTTCCAAAGAAACCGGTAAACCGGGTCAGTACGGCTTGCGGTACATCCTTACAGATAAGGGAAAATCTGCTGCAACAGAGGTTTCTTTGGTTGCCGGCAGAGCAGTTGAGCTTGCGAGTCAGGGGCTTTGTGACGAGGATAGAGAAACTCTCAACAAAGCGCTTGATTTGCTCTGTAAAAATCTGAAAGAAATGTCGGAAAACGGAATTGAACTTTAATTATTTGTGAGAGGTAAATATGAAAAATGTGAAAATCATAATTGATTCCTCAGCGGATATCCCCGAGGAATATCTTGAAAGCTTTAAGGTTATGCCCATGAAGATTTGCTTTGGCGACACCGAATATACCGCAGGCGTGGACCTTACCAAGGCGGAGTTTTACGGAAAACTGATTGAATCGGACACACTCCCTGTAACAAGTCAGATAAAGCCTTTTGACTATCAGGAGGCTTTTGATGAGGCTTATAACGAGGGTGAGGAAGTGGTGGTAATCACAATATCCTCAAAGCTTTCCGGGACATATCAGAGTGCCCTAATTGCAAAGAGTGAAACCAAGGCAACCGTATATGTTGTGGACAGCCTTAATGTTTCCATAGGGTTGGGAATACTTTGTCTGCTTGCCTTAAGACTCAAAAAGGAGGGCAAGAGTGCGGGGAAAATCGCTGAGATTTTAGAAGAGGAAAAGAAGAACGTTCGGGTTGTGGCACTGCTCAACACCCTTGAATATTTGAAAAAAGGCGGTAGGATTTCAGCCGCAACCGCTATGGCAGGGACACTTCTCAATATGAAGCCTGTTGTCGCCGTTGCAGATGGCGAGGTAAAGACCGTGGGTAAGGCGAGAGGCTCCCGTCAGGGCAACAACCTGCTGACTCAGGAGATTGACACTGCAGGCGGTGTGGATTTTGACATGCCTCTGCTTTTAGGTTATACAGGTTTATCCGATGAGATGCTGAAAAAGTATATTGAAGACAGCGTCATGCTTTGGGAGGGCAACGAAAAGTCACTGCAGATAACATCAATAGGAAGTATAGTGGGTACTCACGCAGGCCCCGACGCAATCGGTGCCGCATTTTTTGCCAAAAACAAGTAATTTTTCGCTTTTTTCTCCAAAATAATCATAAATGCCAAAAAATCCCTAAAAACAAGGGTAAGACACCCAATATTTGGTTAAATTCTCAAAAAATACAAATATATTGATTAAAAAGGTTTACAAACCACAACATATATGGTAACATTATTGTTATAAATAAGGTTTGGAGGTTTTGGCATGGGTTTGCAGAGGAGCAAAATTGACGGTCACATGATACCGACTGTCAAGGGCAAGTATTATGAAAAGAATACAGTTGACAACTTCCTTATGGACATCGCTGCCGATGCCGATGACACCCTTTTGGAGCTTTCTCAATGTAAAAAACGCATCAGCGAACTTGAGAAGCGAGAGGAATCCATAGCCCAGGCTTTGATAATCGTCAAGGAGCTTTCAAATCAGATTTTGGAAAAGGCAAAGGCTGAGGCGGAGAAGATGATTATGGAAAGCACCGCGCGCCAAATGGAGCTCGAGCAGGAGTGTCAGCGCCTTGAGAACTTAAGAGACTCCTATCGGGGTGAGCTTGAGACCGAGATTAAGTCCATAATGACCGATATTATAGGGAGAATAAATGAAGAATAATTCTGAAGTCCGGTTTTAGGTCGGACTTTTCTTTTGCCGAAAATTCCCGGAATAAAGCTTTGTCGCCTGTCAATAATACTGTGGGTGATAAAATGAAAGATAAAAAGAACAGCGGAAAGAGAAACGAGAACAAAATGCCTTCGGATTTTTACACGGCTTTGGCAGAAAATACCCGGGCAATCAACGATTTTGCAACCACGGGATTTGTAGGTCAGCAGATGCTTTTGACACGCTTGTCCTCTATCAAAAACGCCGAGGAAAAGGAAAGAGAAATTGAAGACCTTACAAAGTGAAAGAACCCCTGCTAAGCTTGGCAGGGGTTCTTTCATATAGAAGAAAAAGTGAGAGGAAAGATATTAACCTGTGTTTATTGCGGCGGTCTCATATTGCCACCGGGCTTTTGCATACCCATAATACCGCCCATGGCATTTCCCACCGAGGTGACGGCGAAGTCTTGCGTAAAACTTTCGATTTCGGTGGAACCGGCTGTGAGGGAGTAGGTTTCTCCTGTTTTCATATCCGGAGAACTGACGCATACATAGTTATAGCCTTTGTCGGGAGTAAAGCTTAGTGTGAAGCCTCCCGAGGCGAGGGTTATTTCTTTGTTGCCGGCTTGAGTGCTGCTTAGGAAAATCTGCGCAACGCATTGGGTGGAACTCTCTGAGAAGCTTTCTGCCATACTCGATGAGCCTGCGGCAAAGAGCGTGCCTCCTGTAATCACCGCCTCAGCGTCAAAGTCTATTGCCGAATCCGCACTGCCCTCGGAACTGCTGACGAATACTGTGCCTCCCTTAATTTCTATGGAACCGTTGCTGTCGATTCCGTCACCTGAGCTGTTAACCTTTACAGTGCCGCCGCTGATTTCAATTGTATTGTCCCTGCCATTGCCTGAGCTAAAGGAGTCCGGTCTGCCGTAGCCTATAATGGTGCTGTCTGTACCGCCTGCGGCATTGATTCCGTCATCTGCAGAAACCACGCTGATTTCACCGCCGGTGATTACAACCTTGGTACCCTCTATGCCCTCGTATGAGGCAGAGATGTTAACTTTGCCGCCGGAAATCTCTGTTTCGGAGTCAGCGTGTATTCCGTCATCTCCTGTTGAAATTTCGAAAGTACCCCCTGAGATGCTGACGCTGTCATTTGAGTGAATTGCATCATCCTCGCTGTCAATCGACAATTCGCCCCCTGCGATACTTAGTGCCATAGCGGACTTAATCGCCTTGAGGCTTATTTCGTCCTCTTCATCGGTATTGCTGTAACTTTCGTCTCTCCAAGGTCCTCCGAAATCGTTGCCTGTGGGAGTCTCGGCGTTCTCGGCACCGCCGCCGGTTTTGATGTCAAATTCTCCGCCGAAAATGCTGAGAGCGTTTTGGGACACAATGCCGTCGCCAAGGCTTAATATGTTAATCCTTCCGCCGTTTATCACAATGTTGCCCAGGGTGTCGTCCGTTTCGTTGGTGGTCTTTAGGGCGTCTTTTCCGCTTGTAAGACTGAGGTTGCCGCTTTCAATTACTATGCCGTCCTTGGCAACTATAGAAGCTCCTGTGCTGTCGCATTTCAGTGTGCTTTCAGCGAAGGTGAGTGTGTCCTTTGTGTGTACCGCTTTATCATAGGCGGAGGAGATTTCCAGAGAGCCTTTTCCGCCTATGATAAGGTCGTTTTTACAGTAGAGAGTGGCGTCAGGGTCTGTGCTTTCGTCAACTGAGTAGTTTTCTGTGTCCGAAAGATAGTTTTCACTGCCGCTTTTGAGGACTAAGTAAGTGTTCTTTGCATCCTTAATGTTGATGGCGCAGGAGTTTTCGCTGTGGATTTTCGCATTGTCAAGAACAAGCCAAACATCCTCTTTATCTGCATCAACCGTAAGGCTTCCGCCCTCGAGAGTACCGCTTAAGATGTATGTGCCCCCTGAGGTGAGGGTTATGTTTTTATCCTCTATTTGTACTGTGCCGTCATTTGCGGTGAGTGTTGTAAGGTCAATTTCTTTTGCATTTTCAAAATCCACCTGAGCCTCCAAATCTGAGGCTTCACTTACCGAGGAAGTGCCGGAGGTTGCTTCACTGCCTGTTTTTACCGGATTTTTGTCTGTGTCACAGCCGGAAAAGGTGATGATAAATAAGACCGAGCACATAATCGCCGCGAGTCTTTTTGCAAATTTTTTGCTCATATTAAAGTTCCCCCGCATTCATGGAAAATCTGCCTAAGTTGACAGGAAGATTTCCGTTTCGTGTTCTGATTTCGTCTAAAAAGGCTTTTTCGTT
The DNA here is from genome assembly GCA_030533225.1 of Eubacteriales bacterium. Taxonomy (GTDB): domain Bacteria; phylum Bacillota; class Clostridia; order Oscillospirales; family Acutalibacteraceae; genus Ruminococcoides. The sequence continues at coordinate 5,494 of JAUNJO010000056.1, read as the reverse complement.
CTTTTCGTCCTTGACGATTACCGTATATGAAAGCTCGTAAAGGCTGCCCATGTTGGTGGTGCGTACCGAGGTGAGCTTACAGCTTGTGGTGTGAGTCTCAAAGATGTCGTCAAAAAGTGTATTGTACTCAAGGTTTTCGGGGATAGAGATTTTCAGGCTTTTTTCCATTCTCTTTTCACCGAAATTAACGGTAAAGAGAAGAATCCACATAAGGCAGATAACTGCCGTAAGGCAAACCGAGAAAAGCACATAGCCTAAGCCATTGGCAACACCTATTGCCATAGAGAGCATAATAGCCAGGATTTCCCTGGAGTTGCCGGGAACACTTCTGTAACGAACCAAGCTGAAAACGCCTAAGGCGGCAATGCCTGCGGCACCCATGTTTTCGCTGACAAGAAGTATTAGAGCCTGTACGATAAGAGGCAGCAGAGCGATTGTAATTGCAAAGTTTTTGGTGCAGGAGCTTTTATACATATAGACTAAGGCGGCGATAATGCCTAAAATAAGTGAAGCGGCTGAGCAAACGGCAACGCTCAAAATTCCCACGGAGCCTAAGGTGACTCCCGAACCTGTTTCAAGTATGCTTGTGAACATAATCATTTTCCTTCTTTCTGAGTATCTTCTAAAAGATGCTTAATGTAGACATTTCCGTATTTGGAAAAGCTTTGGCTGAAAACCTGATATTGTGACAGCAGACGGGCAAGCCACAGGGGTGCGGCATTGGGTATTTTAATCTCCATTATATAGGTTCCCTCTGAAAGCAGTGGCTCTCCGTAGTCACCGCTTAACAGAGAGAGGTCTTGGTATCTGCTTCGGATATTTCTGTCAAAGGTGATGCGAAGCTCGGGATTTTCCTTTGAGTAATAAGCTGTGCGGTCATATGCTAAAAACACTTTAGGCTTGATGTTCCAGTAGGAAATCATGTAGTCAATCTCTTTCGGTATATTGCCGCCGAGCTCCTTGGGAAATTTTCCTGTTTCCATGTAGGCCTCTGCATCTGCAAGGCTCATGGAAATCCGCCGTTTGTAGACGGTTTTTTTGAATTTCTTTTTAATCTCAAGAAAAACCGTGTGGTTTTTGTCTTTCGGCACAGAGTAGCTTCGAAGTCTCAGCTTCTCTTTGTAAACAGGCTTATCAACGGAAATCTGAATCAGCCGGCTGTCCTCGGTGTCAAAGTAGAGATTGCATATAGTTGTTTCTCCGTACTTGTCAACTTCCATGTGAGGAAGTATTCCTTCAAGGATTTGTTCGTATTTATCCTCGTTCAGCACATACTTTTTCTCGATTCGCTTAAAAACGTATTGGAAGCCCAGAAAAATCACCCCTTTCCTAAATACAAACGGATTATATAAATCTTTTTTGAAATAAATTTGTGGTGAATGTGAAAGACTTGTGTTTTTTATGTGGCGGTTTATATCCTGAACTTGAAAAATGCATAAATAATAGGTCTAAAATTCATATTTCACATCAAAAAAGCCGATATTCACCGAAATTACTTGCCAAAATGAAAGTTTCTGTGGTATAATACTCATTACAGCGACGCGTGATGCAAAAATGCAAAAGCTATAATCAAAAATAGTAATAGGTTATTTATAATTTCGGGTGGAATTATTCATATTTATACAGTATAATTATTTATGTAAGATTTTGTATATCGGTATCAGATTATAAAAATTCAGAAAGGCAGTGATTATCTTGACACCTGTGTATAACACTTACTCACAGAATTCTCCTGTTATAGAACAACTGTGTGCCAAGTGCGTCGAAAATTCACGCATCGACGCTGACCTTTACGCAAAATATGACGTAAAAAGAGGTCTTCGTGACTTAAGCGGCAAGGGCGTCTTAACAGGACTCACCGAAATTTCCGAGATTCGCCAGAATGAGATTATTAATGGCGAGGTAGTGCCCACAGACGGCAAGCTCTTCTACCGGGGAATTAATGTTACCGACCTTATCGGCGGTTTCGTTAAGGACGGGAGATTCGGCTTTGAGGAGACCGTATATCTTCTCTTGTTCGGACAGCTTCCCAATAAGCAGGAGCTTGAGGATTTTAAGGCGCTTTTGGCTTCCTACAGAACTCTGCCCAAGAACTTTGTCCGGGATGTTGTTATGAAAGCTCCCTCTGAGGATATGATGAACACACTTGCCCGAAGCGTTCTCACTCTCTATTGCTACGATTCCAACGCAAGTGACATTTCTCTCGACAATGTTCTCCGTCAGTGCTTACAGCTTATCTCCGTATTCCCCTTGCTTTCCGTTTACGGTTACCATGCTTACAACCACTACTTAAGGGACAAGAGCCTATTCATTCACAATCCGGACAAGAACCTCTCAACCGCCGAGAATGTTCTGATGATGCTCCGTCCCGACCAAAAGTATACCGCTTTGGAGGCAAAGGTACTGGACATCGCTTTGGTGCTCCACGCTGAGCACGGCGGCGGAAATAACTCCACCTTTACAACCCGCGTGGTTACCTCCTCGGGTACGGACACATACTCTGCAATTGCCGCAGCTCTTTCCTCTCTGAAAGGACCTAAGCACGGCGGTGCCAATGCCAAGGTTGTGGGTATGTTCAACGAGATGATGACACAGGTTCGCGATTGGGAGGATAAGGAGGAGGTTAAAGGGTATCTCAGGAAACTTCTCCACAAGGAAGCCTATGACAAAGCAGGTCTCATCTACGGTATGGGTCACGCTGTTTATTCCATCTCCGACCCTCGTGCCAAGGTTTTCAAGGGTTATGTTGATATGCTCGCCCGCGAAAAAGGTCTTGAGAAGGAGTTTGCTCTTTACTCACTTGTTGAACAGTTGGCTCCCGAGGTTATTGCCGAGGAAAAACGCATCTACAAGGGAGTTTCTGCAAATGTTGACTTCTACAGCGGATTTGTATATTCCATGCTGGGACTTCCCCAGGAGCTTTACACTCCCATCTTCGCCATTGCCCGTATTGCAGGTTGGTCTGCTCACCGAATGGAGGAGCTCATAAACGCAGGTAAGATTATCCGTCCGGCATACATGAGTGTTTCCGAAGAGAGAGAGTATGTAGCATTAGCCGACAGATAAATACTCGGGGAGGGGCATGCTCCTCCCTGATTTTTTGGAGAAAACTATGAAACTTAAAGGTTTAATCTTTGATATGGACGGACTTCTTATCGACACCGAGAGCTTGTCCTATGAAGCCTTGAGGCTTGATTTAGAGTCACAGGGCAAGGAATTCCCCCTCAGCCGGTTTTTGCCGATTCGCAGTCACTCACTCAAAAAGTGTGAGGAGATTTTCAAAGGATACTACGGTGAGGATTTCGACTTCAAGGGATGTTTTGACCGTCATACTTTGTATATGAACAGGCATATAGATGAGTACGGGCTTCCTCTCAAGCCCGGTGCAGAGGAGCTTTTGAAGTTCGGCAAGGCTCAGGGATATAAGATTGCTCTTGCAACAGGCACCCCTCTTGATACTGCAAAAAGATGGCTTGAGTCCGTGGGACTTTGGCAGTATTTTGACGAGTTTCAAAGCTCTGCCTACATCAAAAACGGCAAGCCTGCGCCCGATGTCTACTTGGCAACAGCGAAGCTATTGGGCTTTGCACCCTCTGAGTGTATGGCTTTCGAGGACTCTCCCAACGGAGTGCGCTCCGCTTCTGCGGCAGGCTGCGTCACCGTTATGGTGCCTGATTTGTCCGAGCCTGACGAGGAACTGTCATCCCTGATTTATGCTTGTGCCGAGAGCCTTTCCGGTGCTGTGAATATTATTAAAAAATACGAGGAATTATAAAGTTATCACAATATGCGGAGGCATTATGATAGACTTTATTTCTACACTTAACGGCTATCTTTGGGGCTTCCCAATGATAGCCTTTTTGTTTGGTGCACACATATTTACAACTGTGAGAACCGGGGGTATTCAGCGAAAGGTTTTTAAGGGAATAAGGCTTTCAGTAACAACTCCGAAAGGAACCCAAGGTGAGCTGAGTCCCTTTGCCTCCCTTACCACCTCCCTGGCAGGCACTTTGGGTACAGGCAATATAATCGGAGTGGGTACTGCTGTGGCTTTGGGAGGTGCCGGGGCGGTCTTTTGGTGTTGGGTGACGGGAATGCTCGGCATGGCAACTCAGTACTGCGAGGTGCTTTTGTCGGTAAAATACAGGGAGAAGTGGGGGGTCGGCTTTCGCGGAGGCCCCATGTATTTCCTGAAAAACGGAGTAAAGAATAAATATCTCGGACTTTTGTATGCTTTTTCGGCATCGGTGGGCGCGCTCATAACAGGCTCGGTAATTCAGTCAAATGCCATCGGTGCGGTGATGGAGGATGCCTTTGGCAGGTGGGACAAAAGCATAAATTTCGGTGAGTACGAGATGAGCCTTTCGGCGCTTTTGGTAGGGGTAGTCACCTCTTTGCTTGCCTCTGTTGCCATCTTTGGGGGAGTGAAGCTCATCGGCAGGATTTGCTCCTATCTTGTGCCGTTCATGGCATTGCTGTTTGTCGGCGGTTGCTTTTGTATCCTGTTTCTCAATAGGGATGTTCTGCTTTTGAGCCTTGGGCGAGTATTTCGCGACGCTTTTTCTCCTCGCTCTGCCGGGGGAGGATTTGTAGGCTCAAGCCTGATTGTAGCCCTGAGATACGGCGTGGCGCGGGGACTTTTCTCCAACGAAGCAGGCCTTGGTACATCTTCCATTGTGGCTTCAACAGGCAAAACCCCTAATCCTGTAAGACAGGCGCTGGTCAGCATGACGGCAACCTTTTGGGATACGGTTGTGATGTGTTTTGTGACCGGTTTGGTAATCGTCAGCTCAATTATAAAGACTGAAGGCAGGCTGGGAGTAATTGACGGAAGCACCGCCTGTTTTCTTGCTTTTTCGCAGATTCCCTATGTGGGAGGCGGTATTCTCATATTTTCCATGACGGTTTTTGCCTTTTCAACAATAATCGGACTTTCATATATGGGTGTGTCCTGCGCCTCCTTTGTATTCGGCAAAAAGGCAGAACTTCCCTATAAAATTTTGTGGACTGCAGGGGTTTTTATTGCTCCTTTGATTTCCCTTGAGGCGCTGTGGTCGGTGGCGGACTTGCTCAATGCGATTTTGGTTGTACCCAATGTGGCAGGAATTTTTCTTCTTGGTAATGTGGTGAAAAGCGAAAGCGAAAAGTACCTGAATAATGTGGATATGCAGGCGAAATAAAAAACCTCCCGACAAGCCTTGTCGGGAGGTAAACTTTGCTCTATTGGAGATTAGATGAAGAATACATCCATGTCCTTCTCTTCACCGTCAGCAACGAAGTATGCTTTGCTTTCTTCGGGCTTTACATAGATGGTGATGTTCTTTGCATCCTTGCCGTTAACTTTCTTTACATTAGCGATAATGTCATCAACGGAAACCTGAACGCCGCCGAACTCGATGAACATCTCAACCTTAGTCTCGGTCTTCTTAGCGGTTGTCTTCTTTGCAGCAGGCTTCTTAGCAGGAGCCTTAGCCTCTGTCTTTGCAGCAGCCTT
>JAUNJO010000055.1 GCA_030533225.1 Eubacteriales bacterium | reverse complement strand
CGACAAACCAGTAAGCTTGGCGAATAATAATTTGAAGTTCAGTACCCAATAAAAATTGATTTTTTGTTAGACAGGTTCGACACTTCGGTGCCGTTGTGAGTTTCGGTAAACTGCTCCCAGCCTCCCTTGTGTAAAGGGAGGTGGCACGGCTTTGCCGTGACGGAGGGATTGAAAAGTTTTCTATTGAACAATGAATATTTTTGAGAACCTATAGTGGTAAGCTGCAAACCGTGACGGGGAGAGAAAAAACTAAGTTCTGCCTTTTTTGTCAATCCCTCAGTCAGCTTCGCTGACAGCTCCCTTTACACAAGCGAGCCTTTTTAGATTTTCAACCAAGCGACGGAAAGGAAGGCAAGGGAGCCTTTATTCGTCAAACCACAGCAAGGGAGCTTTTTTGGATTTTCAACTAACTGATCATTCGTAAGTCAAAAGGCTGTGACTTTCGTCACAGCCTTTTGTGTTATTGTGCTACTCGCTATTTTTATCTATGGCATCCAGTTCAAACCAGAAATTGCTTCCCTCACCCACGCGGCTGATTACTCCGAACCTTGCTCCATGCTGACTGAGGATGTTTTTCACTATGGAAAGTCCCAGGCCTGTGCCCACCACAGCCTGCTTGTGCTCTTTGTCCACTCGGTAGTATCTGTCCCAAATGTCCTTGAGCTTCTCAGCCTCGATGCCCGAGCCTCGGTCGATGACCTCTATTCTCACCCGACCGTCCGAGACCGTCTGGCGCACCGTCACGGTCTTATCCGTCAGAGAGTAGTTTATGGCGTTGTTAATCAAATTATAAACAACCTGTGCAAGACGGGCTTCGTCCCCCTTGACAAATACCTCGCCGGTATGCTCAAAGCAAAGGGAAAAATCCTCTTTCTCCACAAACTTTGTGTACCTTGCGAAAATTCCCTCAATCATCTGCGTCAGGGAAAACTCGGCAATCTCCAAGGGGATGTTTCCCGATTCAAGCCGGGACAAGTCCAAAAGGTCCGTAACAAGCCGTGACAGCCTCTCGGTTTCGTCGATGATGACCTGCAGATTTTCGCTTGTGTTTTCCCCGGGAATGTCCCTCATAACCTCGGCGTAACCGCCTATCATGGTGAGGGGTGTACGCAAATCGTGGGAAATGTTGGCCACAAGCTCCCGCCTGAGACTGTCCACAGCCGAAAGCTCCTTTGAGGCAAAGCTCAAGGTATCGGAAAGCTCGTAAATCTCCCGGTATCCCTTGCCCTCAAACTCCACAGAATAATTCTGTTTAGCAAGCTCTTTTGCAGCTTTGTTGGTCTTTGTGAGGGGGTTTGAAATCCTCGATGCAGCGTAAACCGCCATAATTACGGCAAAAATCACGAAAACTACGGAAATTACGCTGAGGAGCACCCGCAGGGTCTCCACTGTACTCTGTACCGGGGCGATGTGGGACTTCACAAGCACCATATATTCCACACCGTCACGGCTGAATATCCTGGCAGAAACCATATCCTCATCTTTTCCCCTGTAATCCTTTGAGGAAAAGGCGGCTTTGTCCTGAAGAGCGCCCTCTATCATTTCGTTTTCATAGCAGGTTACATGTCCGCCCTGTGCCTTTGCATAAGTGTAGTAGCCGTACACCTCGTGGGGCATGAAATCCGAGGAATACTCTCCGTTTCCCTTGGAGCTGTAGGTCTGATAGAAAATTCCCTCGCTGGTGTTGTACACACCCACCGCCATGTTGTTCTTTTCCTTAAATTCCTCAGCCGTTTTGTGAATATCCTTGGCACTCTCACAGAGCGTCAGGGAGGTTGCACACCGTGTCAGCTGTTCCTCCTTGATAAACCTGTAGAAGTCGTCCAAAAGCACAACCTGAAAAATCCAGAGTATAGACAGAAGCACCCCTGCGAACACCAAAAAATACAGGGTGAGCTTTGCTCTCAGGGACATGGGTGCTTTCTTTTTTGTTTTGCTCCCTGCTTTTTTCTGAGAGATATTACTGTGTTTCAAAGCGATATCCCACTCCCCGCAGGGTGACAATCAGCCGACTGTACTCACCTAAACTTTTTCGCAGAAGCTTAATATGGGTGTCAAGCGTGCGATCATCACCGAAGAAATCGTAACCCCAGACCTTGGAAATCAGCTTTTCGCGGGTTAAGGCAAGACCCTGATTTTTCACCATATAGAAGAACAGGTCATACTCCTTCGGCGTCATATCCACACGCTCGCCGTCAATAGTGACGATTCGACCGCTGAAGTCAACCGTAAGTCCCTCATATGTAAAGATGTCCTTTTGTGCGTCACTTCCCCCCGACCTTTTGAGAACGGCGTTTACACGCATCATAAGCTCCTTGGGAGAAAAGGGCTTTACCACATAATCGTCGATACCAAGCTCGAAGCCGTGGATTCTGTCGTACTCCTCGCCCCTTGCGGAAAGGATGATAATGGGCACAGAGCTTAACTTGCGGATTTCACGGCAAGCGGAAAATCCGTCAAGCTCCGGCATCATAACATCCATGATGATCAGGTCGAATTCCTCCTTGTTCGCCTTTTCAATGGCAGAAAGTCCGTCCTCGGCCTCCACCACGGTATGTCCCTCAAAGGTGGCATATTTCTTTATAATTTCCCTGATTCTGAATTCGTCATCAACAACCAGCAGTTTGCTCATATTAAACCTCCTGATTTTTATACTGAAAGTTTAACCCCTCAATGTGACAGGCGTGTGTTATGCCTGTGATAAACATTGCATTGCCACAAGCAAAGTTTTTCGGGTTTTCCCGAAGCAGAGCGCCTGTTCGAAATCCTCAAAGGGTTTCCTGAAATCTCTGTTTTCATCCAATACAAGCTCCACGCAGAAGGCAGGTTTGCGAAATTTATGCCGAAACCAATTTTCAAATCCCCCTGCGTAATTCTCGGGCTTTTGCGTCGGCTTTTCGAGAGTATAACCGCACTCCCTGCCGAGGGCTTTCGCTATTTCCCCGTCACCCTTAATCTCCCTGTTACCGCAGTCTCTGAAATACAGGGTGTTACCCCTTGAGTGAAAGGAAAACATCATCTCAAAGTTCTGTTTTTCGCAGAGGTTTATGAGAAACTCAGTCTCCTTTTCGCTTGAGGGAAACTCTCCCGGATGGCGGTATGCAGGCACTTTTCGGTGATGAAAGGGGAAGTTTGCGTTGAGGTTTACTCCCCTTGCGTTATCCTTGCAGAGATAGTATTCCCCCTGAAAGTTTTTTGGGGGAGTCTCTCTATGAAGGGCGATTTCCACCGAGTCGGGATTTGCCATGGGCACTGCGCAGAGGGTGAATTCTTCGAAAAGTTTTCTCAGACAAAAGCCTGCGTAAAGCCGGTTGTACCAAAGTGCCTCGCAATAACATTCAAGGCATTTTAATAAATAATTTACCGTCACCCACTCTCTGCCGTGTATGGCACTCACCGCCAGAATTTTTCTTTTGCCGTGCCCCAGCATCAAAAGTGGAATTTCCCTTGAAAGCTCGGATTTTCCCGATTTTTCCTCTTTGAGAATACCGCTGTACCTTGCAGAGAGCCGCTTTACTCCCTCAAGGGTTTCTCTGTAGCCATAGGTGTTTTTTGGATTAATTATCATCTTGGTTGCTCCTTACAGTTAATACACTATACTATGAAGCAACCGTAAAAGTAATTATTGTTTTTTCACTAAAAAATCCTGTGTCATGTTTGCCGCCGTCTCCACCAAATCGGCACAGGGACGCTTTTTGTAGTATTCTTCGGTGCGTGCCTCGGGCACAGGTGAGGATGCCTTTTCCGAAAGTCCCAGAAGGTCACGGCAGACTATTGAGCCACACTCTTTTTCATACATACCGTAAAACTCACGAAGCTCCGCGTAAAGGTTTTTCTTCGCATTTTCATCATCCAAATCCGAAAAACCTCTTGCCAAGGAGATTACCATTGTGGCACCGCTTACGGCTCCGCAGACCTCTCTGCGTCTGGCAAATCCGCCGCCGAAGCCCCCTGCGAGCAGAACTCCCTGCTCAAAGCTTATGCCGAAATCCTCACAAAACGCACCAAAGACCGCCTGAGAGCAGTTGTAGCCTTTGAGGAAAAGCTCCTTTGCCATTTCGCCTTTTGTTTTCATGAAAACCACCTCTTGACGGAAAATTTCTACTTATTTTATATCATAAATCCCCCTACACATCAACCTTTTTTCTTATTAAGAGGCTTTTTCGCAGGGGAAAAAACCACCTCCCCCGCCCTTGTGAACTGTGAGCCGTGACAGGGACACTCAAGGGTGTTTTCGTCGATATTCGGCGACAGCTTACAGCCGAGATGAGAGCATCTTTCCTCTTTTTTGCCGAAAAATCCCATACTAAGCCCTGCCACGCTGTAACCCACATCCGTTATAAGCTTCGGTGCGGCGGCGATGATGTTTACCCTCTTTGGAGTGTAGAGCTTTTCGTACTTATTCGCCTTTGCTTCAATCAAGTCGGGTATGAGGATGCTCGCCACGGCAGAAAGACTCATACCCCACTTGCCAAAGCCCGTTGCCACAAACATATTGTCCCGAAACACGCTGTATCTGCCGATAAAAGGCAGACCGTCGTGGGTAATGCAGTCCTGATTTGACCAAGAGGCTGCAAACTCACCCTGAGGGAAACATTTTTTCGCAAAGCTTGACAGTCTTTTTAAGCAACCGCCCTTGCCCTTTCCCGTACGGTGAGCCTCACCGCCTATGAGCACACCCTCGGAGTAATCCCGAAAGGTGTGACCGTCGCCTCCCAGATACATGCCCCCGACTCTTTTATCCGTTTTCACCGCCATAAGATAGGACCTCTCCTGATGCTGACGGAGAAAATACATTCCGGGGAAATTCACCACAGGATAATGAGTGCAGTTCACAATGTACTTTGCAGATACTTTTCCTTTGGGTGTAATCACCTCGGAGGTCATTATCTTAAGTGCAGGAGATTTTTCATAGACTTTAAGGCTTTTTGCAAGATGGGAGGCGAATTTCAGCGGATGAAACTGTGCCTGCCCTTTCATGCATAATGCCCCCGACACAAATATGGGAAGGGAGGTTTTTCCCGAAAATTCTGCCTCTATCCCAAGCTTATCTAATGCCTCCTTTTCCTCAAGGAGAGGTTCTGCGTCAAGGGTTTCATAATAATAGGAATCAACCCTCTCAAATTCACAGTCGATATTTTCCCTGCGGACTAAGTTTTCAACCTTGTCTATGCCCTCTGTGTTGCTGTCATAGTAAAGTCTTGCAAAAAGGGGGCTGTGTTTTCCCATAAGCTTCCCGTAAATCAGTCCGTGCTGTGCTGTTAGCTTTGCAGTTGTGCCCTTGGTAGCGCCTGAGAGAATCCTATCCGCTTCCAAGACCACCACCTCACAGCCTCGGCTTTGAAGCTCGTAGGCGGTCATTATTCCGGCAAGTCCGCCTCCGACCACAACGCATTCGGTACTTATTTCGCCCAAAAGCTCCTCCCTTTCCGAATTATCCGTATTTTCCCAAATTGTTCCCATTTATTTCACCTCGTTTATATTTTGAGCAATTTATCGGCAAATAATGTATTGTGAATTTCGGGGGTCTATGGTATAATAAATTGTTAATAACACAAAGAAAAGGTGATAACCTTGAATTTTGACCAAAGCAAAATCAGAAATTTCAGCATAATCGCCCACATCGACCACGGCAAATCCACTCTTGCGGACAGAATTTTGGAGGAAACCTCCTCGGTCACAAAACGCGAGATGCAGGACCAGATTCTGGATGATATGGAGCTTGAAAAAGAGCGCGGAATCACCATTAAGGCACGCGCCGTCACACTTGTTTACAAGGCAGATGACGGCGAGGAGTATCTCTTTAATCTTATCGACACCCCCGGCCATGTGGACTTTAACTACGAGGTTTCCCGTTCCCTTGCCGCCTGCGAGGGTGCGGTGCTTGTTGTTGACGCAACTCAGGGCATCGAGGCTCAGACCTTGGCAAACACCTATTTGGCGGTGGATTCGGGGCTGGAGATTGTACCTGTTGTGAATAAAATCGACCTTATCAGCGCTGACCCTGCGCGAATCAAAAACGAGATTGAGGATGTTATCGGCATTCCTGCTCAGGACGCGCCGGAAATCTCCGCAAAGCAGGGCATAAACATCCACGCTGTTATGGAGAAAATCGTAAGTGATGTGCCTGCTCCCACAGGGGACATAAACGCACCTCTGCGCGCCATGATTTTCGACAGCTACTATGACAGCTACAAAGGAGTTATAATTTATGTTCGCGTCAAGGAGGGTAAAATCTCCGTGGGCGACGAATTTAAGCTTATGCAGACAGGCTCCGCTTTCACGGTGGTTGAGTGCGGACACATGGGCGCCACATCCCTTTCCCCAAGGGACACTCTGTACGCAGGTGAGGTTGGTTACATCACCGCTTCAATCAAGACCTTGGGAGATGCCAAGGTTGGCGACACCGTCACCCTCACCGAAAATCCTGCCGAGTTTCCCTTGCCCGGCTACAGAGAGATTCAGTCCATGGTTTACTGCGGTGTTTATCCCGCCGACGGAGCAAGATACGGAGATTTGCGTGACGCACTGGAAAAGCTCAAGCTCAATGACGCTTCCCTGTCCTACGAGCCTGAAACCTCGGTTGCTTTGGGCTTCGGATTCCGCTGCGGTTTCCTGGGACTTCTTCACATGGAGATTATTCAGGAGCGTTTGGAGAGAGAGTTTAATCTTGACCTCATCACCACCGCCCCCTCGGTAAGCTACAGAATCACCTTCTCCGACGGTGAGGTAAAGATGATTGACAACCCCACAAACTACCCTGACCCCTCCCTCATTACAAAGGCTGAAGAGCCTTTCACCGACGCTCACATCTACAGTCCCACCGAGTATGTAGGCAATATTATGGAGCTTTGCCAGGAGCGAAGAGGTATCTTCATCGGCATGACCTACATCGACGCTGACCGAGTTGACATTCACTATGAACTGCCCTTGGCTGAGATTGTCTATGACTTCTTCGACACTCTTAAATCCCGCACCCGCGGTTACGCCTCCTTTGACTATGAGCTTAAGGAGTACAGAGAGAGCAAGCTGGTGAAGCTGGACATCATGCTCAACGGTGATGTGGTGGACGCCCTTTCCTTTATAATTCACGCGGACAAGGCTTATCCCCGGGCACGAAAGATGGCCGAAAAGCTCAAGGACAAGATTCCCCGTCAGCTCTTTGAGGTTCCCATTCAGGCATGTATCGGCGGCAAGATTATTGCAAGAGAGACCGTCAAGGCTATGAGAAAAGACGTGCTCGCCAAGTGCTACGGCGGTGACATTACCCGAAAGAAGAAGCTTCTCGAAAAGCAGAAAGAGGGTAAAAAGCGAATGCGTCAGCTTGGTACCGTCGAAGTGCCCCAGGAGGCATTCATGGCTGTCCTCAAGCTCGACACAGATTGATTTTTTCAAAAACTGTCGGCACTTTCCCGTCAAAAAGCAGTATATATGCATCAAAATCCGTTCACGCAAGTGGGCGGATTTTTTGTTTTCCCGCAAACCGGCAAAAAGAATATCAAACAACCAACAGACAAGTAGCCTTTATAGCTCTTAGACAGACTGTGGCTACAATTATAACAGTGCAGTCTTTTTTGGGGGGATTTTTCACAATTCATAATTCATACTCTTCACCCCATTGTACATCGTCCAAGTTTCCCATTTACCAAACAAAAACCGCCCTCCCTGTGGGGAAGGCGGTTACCGTCGTATTTATCTGGTTGTGGGTTTCTCAGCGCAAATGCTCAAATCTCGCTTATGCTACTGTTGCGTACATGAAGTACTTGAAGCCTAAGGGAGAAGCGAAGAAGCCCTGGATATCCTTAGAGCAAAGGTAAGGATCTGTGTAGTAGTAGATGGGGCAAAGTGCCTTTGTGGACATAACGAGATCCTCAGCCTGATGCATGAGTTCAAATCTCTTATCGGTATCCTTTGTGGCCTTAACCTCTGCGATGAGCTTGTCGTAAGACTCTGCCCAAGTGAGGTTATCCTGACCGTTGTAGGAATAGCCCTTGTAGTCCTTGTTTTCGCCCTTACCGAGCTGAACATCGTTGTTACCTGAGTCGGAAATCCACATATCGAGGAAGGAGATGGGATCGTTGTAGTCAGCAAGCCAACCGTTACGGGCGATAGAGTAGTTGCCGTCCTTACGGGTGTTAAGGAAGGTGTTCCACTCCTGAACCTCAATCTTAAGGTCGATGCCGTAAAGTGCAAGAACGCCCTGGAGGTATGATGCGATAGCCTCGTGGTTTGTGTTCTCGTTGGTGATGTAGGTAAGTGCGGGGAAGCCGACTACCTTGTTGCCGTCCATTGTGAACTTACCGGAGGTCTGTGCAACATTTGCAAGAATCTTAACTGCGTCCTCACAGTTCTTCTCGTAGGTCTCGGCAGTGATATCGAAGTAACCCTGGCCGTTGCCTCTGCCTGCGTTGTCCTTGAACTCGGTCTTGCCGTCAGCGTCTGTAAGACCCATAGCTACGAAGGTGTTAGCAGGAATCTCGCCGCCCTGAGAGATGTTGTCAACGATGTGCTGTCTGTCAATAAGGAGGGAGATAGCCTCACGGATGGAAACTCTCTCGCTCTCGGTGAAGTCTGCAAGTGCCTTATCGTTTACATTGAAGCAAACATAGTAAGTACCAAGCTGACCGGGACAAGCGTACTCATCCGGATACTTCTGCTCGATAGCCTTGATTTCTGCTGCGGGAACAGAGTCGATGAACTGGTATGAACCGTTCTGGTAGTTTGCATACATTGAAGTATCATCAGCGTTGAAGAAGAAGTTGATCTTGTCTGTCTTGATAGCTTCAGCGTTGTGATAGTACTCGTTCTTCTCCATAACAATCTGGCTCTGGTCAAATACTGTAATTTTGTAAGGGCCGTTGCCAATGTAGGTATCAACCTTTGTTGCCCATGATTCGTTGCCCTCAACTACATCCTTTTTAACAGGGAGGTATGTGGGGAATGCGCAAAGCTCAAGGAAGTAAGGAACATCGTTTGTAAGTACAACTTCGAGAGTCTTGGCGTCCTTAGCAGTAATGTTGAGCTTGCCCTCTGCAAAGCCGTCGATTACATCGAACATGTAAGCGTAGTCAGCTGCAGTCTCGGGAGCAATTGCTCTGTTCCAAGAGTAAACGAAATCCTCAGCTGTGAGGTCTGTACCGTCGCTCCACTTAAGGCCGTCCTTAAGTGTGAAGGTGTATGTAGCCTTGCCGTCCTCGGAAACAACAGCCTCGGGAAGCTCGGTTGCACAGTCAGCAACAAGCTCAAGAGCGCCATCGTCTTTCTGAGCGTAGCCTACAAGACCGGAGAAAGCGTGGATGATGTAAGTACCGCCGTCAACAGTAGAGTTGAGTGCGGGGTCGATGGTGTCGGGATAAGGTCCGATGTTGAGGTTCATCTCAGTAGTGCCACCACCATTGCCGGTACAACCTGTGAGTGCTACACAGAGAAGTGTAACAACAGCAAGTACCAATGCAAGTGTCTTTTTCATAGTTTTTCCTCCTAAAATCATATTTTAGTATCTGCAACCAGATAAAAGCAGACATATTTTGCTCCGCTTTCGCGGGGTAAACCATAGATAGTGATGAAAAGCTGCTCCGCTTTCGCGGGGTAAACCATAGAT
>JAUNJO010000054.1 GCA_030533225.1 Eubacteriales bacterium | reverse complement strand
CATGGCCTGAGATAAAACTTCATTTGCATAGGTGAGATAGTCCTCATTGCCCGACTTCATCATTTCATAGATGGGATTGAAGGATTTTTTCTTTATATCCTCCTCATAATCTTCGGCGGCATCCATTATATAAATCCATCTGCCTAAATTGTAGCCCAATTCCTCGTAAACTACCTTAAGTTTCTCGCCGGGTGATTCAAGGGAAAAAATACTCCTTAGCAGATTTGCTGTGGGATATGCACATTCGTCTAAGGATAAATTCTCCTTTTCCGCTTTTTGTTGTAAGTGGTACATCTCATCACACAATGTCAAATATTTTGGATATTTCTTTGCAGCTTTACGCTTAACTGCGGAGAAATAAGGCAGAAGCAAAGCACATCCGATTCTCTTAATAAATCCGCTGTCGGAAATATTGTCCAGAAGCTTATAGTAAGACATAATCACAAGCAAAGCGGCTGATTTTTCAAGTGCTTTAACCTCCCCTTTTTCGCACACATAGTTGCAGGATTTCAATGGGTTAAAGGTACAAACTCCCTTTTTGACGCAAGATTTTTCTTCCTTTGATGCCATAATAAGCAAAGCAAAAAAGGTTAAATCGTAATTGAGAAGAAAGCGTGAAAACAAAAAGTAATCCTTTCCCAGCTGTTTACACAGGCTGCAGTACACACTTTTGTAGGCTTCATATTCGCAAACTTTCATCTGAGGTTTATCGACACAAATATAGCCAAACATGTAAACACCCCGCTTTCTTAATTTATACTATAACCTAACTTATATTTATCTTGGTTAACATCTTGTAAATTTTCACATTATACATTATAATTATATCATACATTTTCACCTTTTGGGAGCAATTTATGAATGTTTATGACTTTGATAAAACCATTTACAAATCAGACAGCTCTGCGGATTTTTATTTCTATTCACTAAAAAGGCACCCAAGCATCCTGATTTTTGTACCTGAGGTAATTATCGGCTTCATAAAGTACTATGTTTTCAGAAAGGGTACTAAAACACAATTCAAGACTCATGTTATGAAATTTGCTTCCAGGGTGAATCTCCAAAAGGACATTGAGAATTTTTGGAAAAGTCACAAAAAGAAAATCAAGAAGTTCTACCTTGAAAATCAAAGGGATGACGATGTTATTATCTCCGCTTCACCTGAGTTTATCTTGGAGCCTATTTGCAAAGAACTCGGCATTAAGCATCTTATCTGCTCTCAGGTTGAGCCTGCAACAGGAGAATTTCAGGGACTTAACTGCCACGGAAAAGAAAAGGTAAGAAGATTTTACGAGATTTTCCCACAGGGCGAAATAGATGAGTTTTACTCGGACAGCTACTCAGACACACCTTTGGCGGAAATTGCAAATAAAGCGTTTATTGTAAAGGGCGAAAAGCTTTCCCCTTGGAAATTTTGATTATTTTGGAGGATAAAAATGAGAAAATTACTTGCACTTTTACTTGTACTTATGACAGCAATCGGCATTACTGCTTGCACAAAAGGTGATGCCGACATAACACAACCCACAACCGATGTAATAACCACAGCAGAAACTACGGCACCGGAAATCGAAAGCGACCTGCTGAACTGGGCAGAGTGTACCGAATACAGCTTTGACGAGGATGAACAAGTTAAGAACATCATCCTGCTTATCGGTGACGGTATGGGAGAAAACATAATAAAGAATGCTGAAATCGTGAAGGGCGAGAAGCTCTCCATGCAGAATATGCCGCACAGTTGTTTTGTAAGCACGGATTCGCTCAGCGGTACAACCGACAGTGCTGCCGCCTCCACCGCCATCAGCTGCGGCATTAAGACGACAAACAAGTTTTTAGGAATGGATGAAAACAGAGTTCCCGTGGAGACCATCTGCGAATTTGCAAAAGCAAGGGGCATGAAAACCGGCCTTGTCGCCACTCAGATTATTTCCCACGCAACCCCTGCGGGCATGGCAACCCACTACGACTACAGAGATATGTACAACGGCATCACCAAAGACATGATTAACATGGAGATTGAAGTTCTTTTGGGCGGCGGAAGCGAATACACCGACACCGCAAAAAATCAGCAGAGAATCAAGGACCACGGCTATACCTATGTTAAGACTTCCGAAGAATTGACCGCTGTGCCCGGTGATACCGAAAAGCTCATCGGTGCTTTTGCATACAACGAATTTTCATCAAAATACAATCCCTCGCTGACAACCATGACAACCAAGGCTCTTGAGATTTTGGAGGGAGAAGAAGGTTTCTTCCTTATGGTTGAGGCAAGTCACATTGATATGTTCGAGTCAAAGCTTGACATGGACTCAACCATTACCGAGATGCAGGCCTTTGACAAGTGCATTGACTATACGCTCAGATGGGCTCAGGAGCATCCCGGCACACTTGTTATTGTAACTGCCGACCACGAAACCGGCGGCGTTACGGTGCCCGAAAGCGGAAAAGCCGAGGATGTGAACAAGGACTGCTTTACCTCGGGCGGTGAGCACACAAGCGCCGATGTACTTCTGTTCTCCGCCGGTGCACAGTCGGGCAAGCTCTTTAGTGAAGATAGAATTGACAACACCGACATTGCAAAAATCATGAGAAAGGCACTCAACGATACATACGGTGAGAAACCTGTGACACTTCTTAATCAGAGACAGTAAAAGTTTTGATAAAGTTAAAGCTAAAGCCCCATCCAAACGGATGGGGCTGAATTTTTAGTCTTATTCAGACCTTAAGGCTGTTACAGGGTCCATTATCGATGCTTTAATGGAGGGGATAAGTCCGCCTATTACGGTGAGGACTACGCTGAGAAGCACAAGAATTACTGCGCCAAGCCATGGGAGTACTGCGTTTACTGCAGTTGAGCCTACAAGTGCATGTATAATTGCGTTGCCGGGAATAAGAAGCAAGAGGGTAACTCCGATGCCGATAAGTCCGGCGCAAAGTCCCACAATGAGGGTTTCGGAAATAAATACCTGAGAGATATTGCTCTTTGAAGCGCCCACTGCACGGAGAATACCGATTTCTTTTGTTCTTTCAAGAACCGAAATGTATGTGATAATGCCAATCATAATCGAAGAAACTACCAAAGAAACACCCACGAAAGCAATAAGAACATAGGAAATGATGTTAATTATGGTGGTAACTGAGGACATGAGAAGTCCTATATAATCGGTGTATGAAATTTGGTTCTCCTCGGAAACGGTCTTGTTGTAATCCTCAATGCACAGTGAGACAGCGTCTTTATCTTCAAAACTGTCGGTATAGATGCTGATAGACTGGGGAGCGTCAAGGCTTACAACGCCGAATGCCTGCATATTGTCATCATACTCACCTGCTGAAATGTAGTTGTCGTAGATACTGAGCAGCACGTCATCCTCAGGATCTCCGGCAATGTAGCTGTCGAACATTCCTGCAAGCTGAGTTTCATCCATTGTCATCATCTGAGCCGCTGTACCCGGGTCACTCAAATACATAAGTTTGAGCATATCGCGACACATATCCGCCTTGTCGGAAACGCCCAAGGAACTAATATAGGTTATTGTGTCTTTAATTCTCTCCTCGTCGCTTTCGGGCGCGAATTTCATACCGTTGAGCACATTTACGGAATCATCGGCTTTTTGAGCCTTTACAACCTCACTATCCGATGTATAGTCGATTAGGTAGTCTGTAAGCTCTCGGGTATATCCGAGACATCCGCTGATTGTCAGGTTGTCGGCGTCCTCAATGGGACGGATAATACCTGAAATTTTAAGCTCGACCGCGTTATTGAGAAGTTCCTCAACCTTGTCGGTGTTGTTGCCAATGTAATCAAAGGTGCCGTTTTCGTTGGGGACATAGAAATCACAGGCGGGAATCAGGCTGAAGGTTTTTTTGCTGAGTTCCTCGTAAGACAGCACTTCGGTATCCACCTTGACCTCTTCACCGCTGTCGACCTTCTTCATGAGTTCCTCGTAATCGGAGGCAGGCAGGAAACCGAGCTGGTAGAGTTTATCTATGGGAAGCTCGTTCTTCTCGTTTACTACAAGAACCACCTCGTCGTAGGCTTTAGGCCAATCGCCGTGGATAACCTGGTAATTATCTGTTATGATGGTGCTCAAAGACTTACCGTCATTTGAGGGTAAAAGTTCATCGAAATTGCCATGGCCGTAAAGTGTTGCTGTTACTTCGCTTGAGAATCCCATGGATTCGTACATCTGAGCTTCGGCATTAATCATGCTGTTTGATTTGCTCTCATACAGGTTGCTTCCATCGGTGTTAATCAGCTTATCCTCAGGGTCATAGGAATATGCCGAGAAAGCGGTGTTGTAAGAATAAATAATACCGTTTTCGCCGATGTATTTATGAATCTCGCTGTTTTCGTCTTCAAGATATTTCTTGAATTCCGTTAGGTTGTTCTCGGTAAAGCTGGTTATCATACTTGACTCAAGCTCAATAGCGGTACCGTCGGAATAAACGGCGTCCCGGTCATGCCCGATTTCGTCAATAGATGCCGCCGCACTCTGGGAAAGTTCCATTAAATCGGTAAAGTCCATAGCCTTTTCTTCAAGCAAGATTGGATATGAAGCCATGGTATCCTTTTGGATATCGTCAATATACTGATTCACACCTGTTGAAAGAGCCAGAATCAAAGCAATGCCGATAATACCTATTGAGCCTGCAAAGGAGGTCAGAAATGTTCTGCCCTTCTTTGTCAAAAGGTTATTGAAGCTCAGCGAAAGAGCAGTGAGAAGCGACATTGAGGATTTGCCCATGTTCTTGTGGACAGCCTCTTTTTGTTCTTTTTCGTCGACCTCAAAGGGATTTGAGTCCCCTACTATCTCTCCATCACGGATGTTGACTGTTCTGTTTGCATACTTTTCGGCAAGCTCGGGGTTGTGAGTTACCATTACAACAAGTCTGTCCTTGGCAACCTCTTTGAGCAAGTCCATAACCTGAATACTTGTTTCCGTGTCAAGGGCGCCTGTCGGCTCGTCCGCCAAGAGCACATCGGGATTATTCACAAGTGCTCGGGCAATGGCTACACGCTGCATCTGACCGCCTGAAAGCTGATTCGGCTTCTTGTGAACCTGATTGCCAAGTCCAACCTTCTCCAAAGCCTCTTTTGCGCGTCTGCGTCTCTCCTTGCGCTTTACACCGGAAATGGTGAGTGCAAGCTCAACATTGGAGAGGATTGACTGATGCTCGATAAGATTATAGCTTTGGAAAACAAAACCTATGGTGTGGTTTCGGTAGGAATCCCAATCACGGCTTTTGTATTTCTTGGTAGAAATTCCGTTGATAATAAGGTCGCCGCTGTCGTAACGGTCAAGGCCGCCGATAATATTGAGCAAGGTGGTTTTTCCTGAGCCTGAAGGGCCTAAAATCGCAACAAATTCGTTGTCACGGAGATTCAGGCTGACATTGTTAAGAGCTGTCTGCTCAAGCTCACCGGTAACATACCGCTTGCTTACATTCTTAATTTGAAGCATAAAACACCTCCGAAATACTTTATATAATTATACACTCTACTTAATAAACAAATATGGTTTATTATTTTAACAAAATGTAAATTTATACCACCGACGCCTAATTATACCACTAATAAAATGAAAGCTCAATATATTCGACCGAAATACTGCAAATGATACAAAAAATGAAGCGTAAATTGCATAAAAAAAGGCAGGCTCATCACCTGCCCTTTAGCGATAGATTCAGTGTTTACAGCATCCGCAGTCCGACTGGTTATCCCCTACATTGGGAGGGAAAAATTCATCTGTGGGGAATTCAAGCCGGGAGAAAACCTCACAGGGATTATCAGAGGAAGTTTTACATTCTTTCTCGGGAATACAGTAATCGTAAGAATTTACGAGCATCTGCACATTTCTCTCAATCTGAACTATTGAGAAAACTCCCAAAGATACTGTGACACTTCGGTTTGTGGGGGGAACAAACTCACCGCCGAAGCACTCACAAATCTTGCGGGGAATCTTACAGGGAGGATTCATGAATGATTTACCCTCGCATAGTTTGGCACTGAGTGCTATGGGCTTTGCCACCTTAACAGAGGCTAAAGGAAGATTCTTGCTTGGGCAGTTTTGTATGTCCATTTCGTCAGGTGTGTATATGCTTGAGAACACCTTGACACTTCCCTCGCTGCCGTAAAGAATCACCTTTTTGTTGAAAATTGAAAGTCCGTTTACCGTTGTGGGATTTGAGCCGGGAGAAGTGAAAACATCGAGACATATTTCGAAAAAGTATGTCATATCCACCGAATAGAAGCCCTTGTGGAAAGGCACCGACTCCAAATCCATCAGCACCGAGATTACCTGCGCGTCTCGAATACGCACGCTTACTGCAGTGTCAATTATGCACTGGGCACAGTCGGTAAAATACACTTTCAAATCGGAAAGGCAATCCTTGTCGCCACAGCTGTCGTAAACTCTCATAGCGTCGATACAAACCGCTTGGCATTTGGAACATTCGGTATTTTCGTCACAGGGGTTACAGCTCATGCTGTCCAAATTTTCTGCCATTATACTACCTCCATACATATTTCTGCCAATAAACTTCGGCTTACTGATATAGTATGGAGATACACGGAATTTGTGATTACCCTATCTGTTTATTGATATAAATATATGTACATCAGGTGTATTTCGAAAAATAATACAAATGATAAGCACCCCAAAAGACAGATACTTTAGAGGTACATATCTTTTCGGGGTGCATTTGCTTTATGTTTAAGAATTTTAGATTTTTTCCATTTTGCAGAAGTTCGCCATGAGCACCTTGGTGCCGACTTTGTCAAAGCTTACCTCCAGCATTGTGTCATTGCCCATTTTATTTGCACTCACTACCATTCCCACACCGAAAACCTTGTGCATAACCCTGTCCCCTACTGCGTAGGATTTCTGAGGCTCTGACTTATTTTCGGCTTTTCTGCCTGTGAAGGCAAAGGGGTCAAAATGCTTAGGAGCATTTGTGCTTGTGCCCACACTCACAGACTGCTTTCTGATCCTGCCTGTTTTATTGAGATACTCATCGGAAATCTCTGTGCAGAAGCGCGAAACCATGTTATGCTGAGTTGAGCCGAAGAGCATTCTGCTCTCTGCGTGCATAAGGTAGAGCTTTTCTTTGGCGCGGGTAATGGCAACATAAGCCAGGCGGTGCTCCTCGTTGAGAGCGTCAGGGTCGTATGCAGACTGATATGAGGGGAAAATTCCTTCCTCCATACCGACTATAAAAACAACAGGAAACTCAAGCCCCTTGGAGCTGTGCATTGTCATCATGGTGACGGAATCTGCCCCTGCATCGTAGTTGTCGATATCGGTCTGCAGGGCGATTTCCTCAAGGAACGAGGCGAGATTTGCCTCCTCACCGTAATCCTCCTCGAATTTTACGATATTTGACATCAGCTCGTCTACGTTGTCGATTTTCTCGTCTGCATTCTCTTTCTCTGCTTTGAGGTAGTTTTTGTAGTCTGTATGCTCCAAAACCAAATTGTATAATTCCGCAAGAGAATAATCACCTGATTCGTTTGCCTCAATCAGACCTGTTATAAGTTTATAGAACCCCTGAAGATTGGAAACTGCTCTTGAAAGTTCGGGGAAATCGGCAGCATCACGGATAACCTCAAACATGCTCATATTGAGCGCTGAGGCGATATTGGATATTCTTGACACGGTTGTGTCGCCTATTGCACGGCGGGGTTTGTTGATGATTCGAGTCAGGCGCACATCATCCCGGGGATTGCTGATAAGCTGTAAATATGAGAGCATATCCTTGATTTCCTCACGGTCAAGGAAGCGGTGTCCGCCTATAAGTCTATGGGGGATTCCTGAGCGAGTCAGTGCAGACTCCACGGCATTTGACTGGGCATTCATTCGGTACAGAACGGCAAAATCAGAGAAGTTTCTGCCCTTTGATACCTCGTCAAGAATGGTCTTGGCAATATACATTCCCTCATCACGCTCATCAGTAGCGGTGTGGAGAATGACTTTGTCGCCCTGTGAGTTTTCAGTCCAAAGAGTCTTGCCCTTTCTCTGCTTGTTATTGACAATAACATCATTTGCCGCCGCAAGTATAGTCTTGGTGCTTCGGTAGTTTTGCTCAAGCCGAATAACCTTTGCATTCTCAAAAGTGTGCTCGAAAGAGAGAATATTCTCAATGGTCGCACCGCGAAAACGGTAAATACTCTGGTCATCATCACCTACTACGCATAGGTTACGGCTCTTACTTGCGAGCATGCTTACAAATTTATACTGAACACGGTTTGTGTCCTGATACTCATCAACCATTATGTAACGGAACTGATTTTGGTAGAGTTCCAAAACGTCGGGACAGGTCTCAAAAAGCCTCACGGTATTGAGAAGCATATCGTCGAAGTCCATAGCGTTGGAGCTTCTCAGCTGATCCTCGTACTTCTTGTACGCCTTAGCGATATTGACCTTGCGAAGGTCAAAGCCTGCCTCGGCACTAAGTACCTCGGGAGACTTCATTTCGTCCTTAGCCTGACTGATTGCCGAAAGTACGGAACGGTGAGGCAGTATTTTTTCATCTATAGACATGGACTTAAGGATGTCCTTCATAACCTTGCGCTGATCATCGGTATCGTAGATTGTGAAGTGGGAATCATAACCTATTCTGTCGCCAAAGCGTCGGAGTATTCTTGAACACACAGAGTGGAAAGTTGCTGCCCAAATTTCGTCTCCTCCGTCCGGAACATTAAGGCAAATTCGGTCCTTTAGCTCGCGGGCGGCTTTGTTAGTGAATGTAATAGCCAAAATCTGCCATGGACGTGCAAGTTCGCACTGGAGAATATATGCAATTCTGTTGACAAGCACTGTAGTTTTTCCGCTTCCGGCACCTGCCAAAATCAGCAAAGGGCCTTCGGTACAAAACACCGCCTCTTGCTGTTTATCATTCATTCTGCTGTAATTTTTTCTGATTTCTTCAATATTCATAACATACCTATTCCTATTTTTTGATACCGCATAATTGTACCATAAATATATAAAAGTCGCAACCGTTTAGCAGAATAATAGTTGCGACTTTCGGCATTATTTAATCTTCTTAAAAGAATGACTTATAGCATTCACTAATTGCTTCAGCGTTTTCACTGATGATAAGGCTGACAAAATTGCCGTTTGTTTCAACGGGACAGGCATCAATAATTGCCACAAGCTCCGGTGAATAGCTGTTACACAAATCACGCTGTGATTGACGGCGTATTTCCAATGCGTCCGCAATTCTCTCGGCAGCCTCAAAGTCTACTGCTTCAACCAGGATTATCTCTGTGATATCATTTGCGGTATCCTTGGTGGTTTGGGCGGCAAACTCCTTCACATCCTCCGGGGCGATGCTGTAGTAAAGGTCAAGTGAATCGGTGTCGTCAACAGTTCTCATATTCTCGTCGCTAAAGTTGAACTTTGCATTGATATCAGCCATAACTTCACCCAGGTCAACAGGCTTTGAAACAGGTGTTTCACCGCCGTCACCTGTGCAGGCAAAAAGGCTTATAGACATTAAAAGACACAGCAAAAGTGCCAAAATTGATTTTGTTTTCATACTGTTTCTCCTTTATCGTTATGGA
Source organism: Eubacteriales bacterium (assembly GCA_030533225.1). Taxonomy (GTDB): domain Bacteria; phylum Bacillota; class Clostridia; order Oscillospirales; family Acutalibacteraceae; genus Ruminococcoides. The sequence continues at coordinate 88 of JAUNJO010000054.1, read as the reverse complement.
TTAATTATATCAAAAAGAAACTTAAAGTCAATTACTCTTTGTCCTCGGAGTCCTGTTTTTCCTCCATAGCTTCTTTTTCCTTTGCTTC
>JAUNJO010000053.1 GCA_030533225.1 Eubacteriales bacterium | reverse complement strand
TATAAGGATAACCTCTGCATGCATCAGGTTGACTTCTCATGGGAAGGCTTCAACTGGATTCATCATGATGACTACACTCAGAGTATCATCGCATTCAGAAGAATCGACAAGGACGGCAACGATGTTATTGCTGTTTGCAACTTCCAGCCCATGTACAGAGCTCAATATCGCATCGGCGCAACTCAGTACGGTATTTACAATACTGTATTTAACACCGACGATGATCAGTACGGCGGCTATGGCTGTGCTAACAACCCCATCGACCTTATGACAGAGCTTGAGCCCTGCCACGGTCAGGAACAGTCCCTCGTTATCAACATTCCTCCTATGAGCGCAATGTTCTTCAAGTGCACAAAGCCCATGGAGAAGCCTGCACCCAAGAAGAAGGCTCCTGCCAAGAAGTCTTCGGCTAAAAAGGCAGAGGAGAAACCAGCTGCAGAAAAGAAAGCTCCTGCAAAGACCACAGCCGCAAAGAAGGCTCCCGCAAAGAAGGCAGAGGAGAAACCCGCAGCAGAGAAAAAAGCTACTGCAAAGACCACAGCCGCAAAGAAGGCTCCTGCTAAAAAGGCAGAGGAGAAACCCGCTGCAAAAAAGAAAACTCCTGCAAAGACTGCAGCAGCAAAGAAGGCTCCAGCAAAGAAAGCAGAAGAGAAACCCGCAGCAGAGAAAAAAGCCCCTGCAAAAAAAGCTTCAGACAAGAAGGCTGCTTCCGACAAAAAATAATAGAAGCAAGAAAGTATAATAAGGGGCGGAGTGTTTTACTTCGCCCCATAGACACAATTAAGCGTTTTTGCCCTCTACAACTAACAATATCAACGGAGGTTTTGTAATGTATCCAAAACAAGAAGTTGTGGCAATGCTTTTGGCCGGCGGTCAAGGCTCTCGTTTGGGAGTGCTTACCAAGAAACTGGCAAAGCCTGCTGTACCCTTCGGCGGAAAGTACAGAATCATCGACTTTCCCCTATCAAACTGCATTAACTCGGGCATTGAAGCTGTGGGTGTGCTTACCCAGTATCAGCCTTTGCTCCTTAACGAATATATCGGCAACGGTCAACCATGGGATTTGGACGGTATGCAGACAGGTGTTACCTGTCTGAGTCCCTACCAGGCAGTTGACGGCGCCGACTGGTACTCCGGTACCGCTAATGCTATCTACCAGAACATCAACTTTATCGACCGCTACAGTCCCGAATATGTTGTAATTCTCTCAGGCGATCACATCTACAAGATGGACTATGCCGACATGATAAAGGCTCACAAAAAGAACAACGCCGCATGCACTATCGCTGTTATTGATGTATCTATTGAAGAAGCCTCCCGTTTCGGCATTCTCAATACATACGAGAACGGCGAAATCTATGAATTTGACGAAAAGCCTGAGCATCCCAAGAGCACAAATGCCTCCATGGGTATTTATGTTTTCACATGGGAAAAGCTTCGCAAATACTTAATCGACGACGAAAATAATAAGGACTCCGACCATGACTTCGGAAAGAATGTCCTCCCCCTTATGCTGAATTCGGGCGAGAGAATGTTCGCTTACAATTTCGAGGGTTACTGGAAGGATGTAGGCACTATTGACAGCCTTTGGGATGCCAATATGGATATCCTCAATCCCCGCGTCCCCCTTGACCTTAAGGGAATTTACTCACGCAATCCCATGTTGCCTCCTCAGTATTTGGGCGAGAATGCGGAGATTCAGAATTCTCTCATTGCCGACGGCTGTGAGGTTGACGGTAAGCTGGAGTTTTCAATTCTGTTTTCAGGTGTAAAAGTCGGCAAGGGTGCCGAAATCAACTCCTCAATTATCATGCCCGGAGCAGTTATCGAGGAGGGCGCTAAGGTTAATTATGCCATAATTTCGGAGAATGCCGTAATCGAAAAAGGTGCTGTAGTCGGCGGTATTCCCGAGGATTTCCCCAACCGCGACGATTGGGGAGTTGCTGTAGTCGGTGACGGACTACGCGTAGCACAGGGTGCCCATGTTGCACCTAAAGCTATGATTTACGAGGATGTGGAGGTGTAACTATGGGAATTAATCTTGCAGGCATTATTTTTGCAAATCTCTATGAGGACAATATCCCTGAGCTCACCGCAAAACGCACAATAGCAAGTGTGCCTTTCGGCGGAAAATACCGTCTGATTGACTTTACACTTTCCAATATGTCCAACTCAGGCATCAACAATGTGGCCCTTCTTACACGGAAAAACTTCCACTCACTTATGGACCATGTAGGCACCGGTTTCGCCTGGGATCTCAGCAAAAGGCGTTCGGGTTTAGCGCTTTTACCCCCTTACGGCAACCACTCCTTTGCAAACCGAATTGAATCACTCTACCACATTCACGGATATATTGAGAATCTCCGGGAGGAGTATCTTCTTCTTTCTGCCTCAGACAGTGTGGCAAACATCGACTACCAGAAGATGTTTGAATTTCACCTAAAGAACGAAGCGGATATCACAATTCTCTATAAAAACAGGGTGATTCCCGAGAACACCCAGTCTCCAATTGTAGTCAGCACCGATGAAACAGGACTTATTACGCAAATGCTTGTTGACCCGGATACTACTGAGGTTTGCAAGGTTTCGGCAGGTTCCATCATCATAGGCCGCGACCTTCTCCTAAAACTTGTGAGAGAGTGTATCAGCCGCAACACATTAAGCTTCAAAAGACACCTTTTGCAGAATAATGTGGGCAATCTCAAGATGTATGGCTACGAATTTGAAGGTCACATGTCCGTAATCACTTCGCTGAACTCCTACTATAAAGAGAACATGAAGCTTATGAATCCCGAAGTAAGAGCTGAACTGTTTAACCCCTTGAGACCTATCTACACAAAGGTTCGTGACGACGCCCCCTGCCGTTACGGTCTCACAAGCAAGGTTAAGGGTTCTTTAGTCTCTCAGGGCTGTGTAATCGACGGTGAGGTTGACAGTTCAATCCTCTCAAAGGGTGTACAAATCGGCAAGGGTGCTGTAGTCAGAAACTGCATCATCATGCAGGACACCGTTATCGGTGAGGGCGCAAACCTTGAGTATGTTATCATTGACAAAGACTGTACTGTCGGTGATAATGTCAAGCTTTCAGGCAGCGAAAGCTATCCTATGTACATCTCTAAACAGTCAACTGTTAATTAATTTTGTAAATCTCCTTGAAAGGAAGGATATATATGAGAATACTATACTGTGCGTCTGAGGCAAATCCCTTTGCAGGCTCAGGCGGTCTTGCGGATGTAGCGGGCAGCCTCCCCCATACCCTTTGCAGAAAGGGTCAGGACTGCAGAATCGTTATGCCCCTTTACGGCACTATTCCCTATGAGCTCAAGAGCAGAATGCAGTTTATCACCAATTTCACTGTGCCTGTTGCTTGGCGTCATCAGTACTGCGGTCTTTTCTGGGCAATGCATAACGGCTGCACCTACTACTTCATCGACAACGAATACTACTTCAAGCGCGACAAGCTCTACGGCTTCTATGATGACGCAGAGAGATTCGCTTTCTTCTCAAGAGCTATTCTTGAGATGCTCCCCTACATCGACTTCCACCCCGATATCATTCACACAAATGACTGGCAGACTGCCTTAGTTCCCACATACTACTACCTCTTCTACTCCAAGAATCCCTGGTACTACAACATCAAGAATATTTTTACAATTCACAATATTCAGTATCAGGGAATGTACGGCTGGGAAGTGAACACCGAGTGCGTCGGTATTCCTCCCACAGAGACCAAGCTTCTTGAGATGGACGGCAAACTTAACATGGTTAAGGGCGCTATCCAAACCGCTGTCCGTGTTACAACCGTTTCCCCAAGCTACGCTTTGGAGATTAAGGACCCCTGGTACAGCCACGGTCTGCACCATCCCCTCATCAACAACCACTACAAGCTCTGCGGTATCCTCAACGGCATTGAGCCCCGCGACTGGGACCCTGCCACCGACTGTCACCTGTACCGCAACTACACAAAGGACGATATGTCCGGCAAGGGCGAGTGTAAGCGCGCACTGCAGGAGCGTTTAGGTCTTGAGCAGAGATGGGATGTTCCCATTGTTGCCATGGTTACCCGTCTTGTGTCCCACAAGGGTCTTGACCTTGTCAAAGACGGTCTCAGAGAGCTTCTTGACACCGAAAATATGCAGTTTGTAATCCTCGGTACGGGCGATGAAGAATACGAAAAATTCTTCAACGATATGCAGTGGTTCTATCCCGGCAGAGTTAGTTTCTGTCACGGCTTCGTTCCTGAGCTTGCAAGAAAGATTTACTCAGGCGCCGACATCTTCCTCATGCCCTCTAAAGCCGAGCCCTGCGGTCTTGCACAGATGATTGCTCTGCGCTACGGAACTATCCCCGTAGTCCGTGAGGTAGGCGGTCTTAAGGATTCTGTTTTTGACAGCGCCGACAACTTCGGCAACGGCTTCACCTTCAGGAATTACACCAAGGAAGACATGGTCGGTGCAGTAAGGCGTGCCCTTTGGGGTATTCGTGACAATGCCGGCTGGCATCAGCTTATGTGGCGTGCCATGATGAGCAACAACTCTTGGGATAAGAGCGCCAATGACTACATCGCAGTGTATGAGGACACTATGCGCTGGGCATAATTTTATATAGCGAATCTTCGACAGTTACCAAAACCTCTAAACATGCAACAAAGCCGACGGAAATTCCGTCGGCTTGACTTTTGGATAAGATATCCCATCACGCTGTTTAAGGGATTTTTTATGGCTTATTATGTTTGTTATGCGGCTTTTTTCTTTTTCTCGGGAAGCTGTGAAACTACTATTGCCGAAAACATCAACAGACAACCGACAGCCTCATAACCTGTGGGCAGGACATTTTCGCCTGTTATGACTAAAGCAAAAATTATTGATGAAACCAGTGCAAAAGGGCTTTCCAAACTCATGAGCATGGCGGCTATATTGGGATTTGTGTACTTTTGACCGAAAATTTGGAGGGTATATGCCACACCGCTTGAAAGCACGCCTGCGTACACTATAGATACCCACGAATCAAGGATTCCCTCTATTGTTGGCTTCTCAAAGAGGAACATGAATGCAAAGGACAAAACCGCCACCACGGAAAACTCCATAAATGAAAGCTTTAGGCAATCGACCTTTGCGGAGTACTTGTCAACTGCGAGAATTTGGAAAGAAAACAAAAACGCGGATGCAATTACGAAAATATCAGCGGTGCTGACGGTCATTGATTTGAGGGTGTAAGAACTGAACAATGCCGAAAGTGAAAACTCAGCAATTCCTCCTGTCATACAAAGCAGGAAAAGTCCCACCAGTGCAAGCACTATACATATCCAATGCAACCCTCTCACCTTTTTACCGATGAACAATCCGAGTATGGGTACTATCAGCAAATATGTGGCGGTGATAAAGCCTGCTTTGCCGGCAGTTGTACCCATGTACATTCCAATCTGCTGTGCGGCAGATGCCACAAACAGAAAAAATCCGCACAAAAGTCCGCCTATCATAAGGGTTTTGTTCTCTTTTTTGCATTTTTCTCTGTACTTTACTCTGTCCTTTCTGCCGGCAACAACATCCCAGCCTATCACCACAGGCAAAAGAAAGATTATCGCCACAACAGAACGCATTGCAAGGTATGTAAAGGGCTGAACAGCGGTCTTCTCCTGTGCTACAAAGGTACTTCCCCAAATGAACGAGCAAAAAAGCAGCAGAAAAAATCCTAAAGTTTTCCTTGATTTCATAAATTCCTCCAAAAGTTGACTGCCGAATTATTATAACACAATGAAAACAGAATGTGAATACAGATATTATTGCTTTTTTCTATTGATTTTACTTAATAGTTGTGTTATAATACCTGAGTAAATGCAAGCTCAACTGCTTTCGTTTATATAATTGAGCGACAGGCCCTGTACGATTGAGGCCTGTGAACCATGTCAGGCGGGGAACCGAGCAGCATTAAGCAGTTTTCTTGATGCGATATAGTAAGTCTGTCGTTCAGTTATATAAATGAGCTGTGCTTGCATTTTTTGTTAAGATTTTTTACAAGAGGTGATTTTATGTCCGCTTATCAGGTGCTATACAGAAAATACAGACCCCGTACCTTTAGTGATGTAGTAGGTCAACCCCAGGTTACCACTACCCTTACCAATGAGTTAAAGTCGGGCAGAGTTAACCACGCCTATCTTTTCACCGGCACCCGCGGTACAGGTAAAACCTCTTGCGCAAAAATTCTATCTAAAGCAGTCAACTGCTTAAACCCACATAACGGCGAGCCTTGCTGTGAATGTGAAATATGCAAGGGCATCGACCGAGGTGAAATCTTCGATGTTGTGGAGATGGACGCAGCCTCCAACCGAGGCATTGACGATATCCGCAAAATTGTGGAGAAAATTGCCTTTACCCCCGAGCGCGGAAAGTACCGTGTGTTTATCGTCGACGAGGTTCACATGTTGACCACCGAGGCATTTAACGCTCTGCTCAAGACTCTTGAAGAGCCTCCCTCACATGTTATTTTCATTCTTGCAACCACCGAGGTCCACAAGCTTCCCGCGACCATTCTTTCCCGTTGTCAGAGGTTTGATTTTCACCGCATTTCTGCCACGGATGTGGCAGGCAGAGTGAAGTTTGTCACCGAAAACGAAGGAGGAGAGATTTCCGACGAAGCCGCACTTCTCATTGCCGTTATTGCCGACGGTGCAGTTCGTGATGCTTTGTCTCTGCTTGACAGGTGTCTCTCACTTTCCCAGGAGGTCACTGTCGATACTGTGCGCACTGCCGCAGGCCTTGCTCAAAAGGACTACCTTTTGTCCCTTGCCTCAGCCTGCGTCAATAAAAACTCAGAACGGGCTATCTCCACCCTCAACAAGCTCTACAAGGATTCCAAGGATATGGCAAAACTCTGCGATGAGCTTATCAATCACTACAGAAGTCTTATGCTCATTAAGACCGTGCGAAATCCTCGTGAGCTCATTGTTATGTCCGATGAAGAATATGACACAGCCTTTGATCAGGCTCAAATTCTCTCACTTTCAGATATTGTATACGCTATGGATGTTTTGCAGAGTGCTTTTGAGCGTATGTCAAGAGGTGCGGACAACAGAATTGAGCTTGAAATTGCACTTGTGAAGCTGAGTGCTCCTGAGCTTGACAGTTCTATCGAGTCCCTGCTCACAAGAATTTCAGCCTTGGAAAAAGCAGTAAAATGCGGTATTCCCACCGCTTCGGCAACATCTGTTTCCACCCCCTTATCGGAAGCACAGGAGAATAAGCCTCAGTCTAAGAGGGAAACCGAAATAGATGAATATATTTCTGCAGAAGAAACAAACAGCGTGTCGGAAACATCAAAGCCTGAAACAGAAACACTTGAGATAAAGCCTTTGAAACCCGCACCCACTCCCCAAAAAGCCGAGGAATCCGAACCTCCGGTTACTTTACCGTCACAAAATCCGAAGACTCGCACAAAAGCTGATATGAACAGCATTATGCAAGGGGCAGAACCTCTTATTGTCTGGCCCGAGATTGTGCAAAATCTCAAAAAATACTCAAGAGCCATTGCCTCGTCCTTTGAGGGAACAAATGCCTATATCAGCGGAGATTACCTTCTCATTGACGCGAAAAACGATATTCCGTTTAAGCTTTTGCAAAATTCCTCTCAGCGAGAGAATCTTCGCCAAGCGGTACAGGAAATCACCGGCAAGCGCTACATTTTGGGACCTTACAAGCCCTCGGAGGAGAAAAAGGAAGAGAAAAATCCCCTGGACACTCTGGCAGATGAACTGCGCTCAAGCGGTATCGAGGTCATTGAAGAATAAATAATTCTATTTTAGAAATATAAAATATTTACTAATCACAAGGAGATAATAATATGAAAGCAAGATTACCACAGGGCTACGGCTCAGGCGGAGGCACCAACCTCCAGCATTTGGCAAAACAGGCACAGAAGATGCAGGCTGACATCGAAGCAAAAACCGCCGAGCTTGAAGAAAAAGAGTATGAGGCTCAGTCGGGCGGCGGCGCAGTTAAGGTTGTTGCCACCGGCAAAATGGAGCTTAAGTCAGTTGAAATCGCACAGGATGTAGTTGACCCCGATGATGTTGAGATGCTCTCTGACCTTGTTATGGCAGCAGTCAACGAAGCTCTGAGAAACGCCGCAAAGGATAAGGAAGAATCCTTGGGTGCAATTTCCGGCGGCCTTGCCGGCATGAACATCCCCGGTTTATTCTGATGGCTGTATATAATGTACCGGCTTTGGCAAAACTGATTGATAAGTTTGAAAGTTTACCGGGAATCGGCAGTAAAACCGCCCAGAGACTTGCCTATCATGTGCTCAACATGAATAAGGACCAGGCTTATGACTTTGCAAAAGCCATAACAGATGCCCACGATAAAATCAAATACTGCTCTGTTTGCTGTAACTTTACCGACGATGAACTTTGTCCTGTGTGCAAAAATCAGCAGAGAGATAAATCCGTTATCTGCGTTGTGGAGTCCCCGAGGGATGCCATGGCACTTGAGGCGACAAGGGAATTCAGCGGTACTTACCATGTGCTGCACGGTGCCATATCTCCTCTTAATAACATAGGCCCTGATGACCTATACATCAAAGAGCTTTTGGCGCGTCTCACCGACGGCACAGTCACCGAGGTTATTATGGCGACCAATCCCACGGTTGAGGGTGACGCAACCGCTATGTACATTTCAAGGCTTCTTAAGCCATTGGGCATAAAAACCACACGGCTTGCCTATGGCATCCCCGTGGGGGGCGACCTTGAGTACGCGGATGAAGTCACCCTGGCACGAGCTCTGGAAGGCAGGAGTGTATTATGAGTAAACTTGATAGCATCAAGACCGTTGCCCAAAACAAAAAGGCATACCATGATTATTTCGTCGAGGACAAGTATGAAGCAGGCATTGAGCTGTTCGGCACAGAAGTTAAGTCCATTCGTGCAGGCAAGCTCAATCTTAAGGATAGCTGGTGCTCCGTTGTGGAAGGCGAAATTTTCATAAACGGCATGCATGTTTCTCCGTACGAGCAAGGCAATATCTTCAACCGAGACCCTATGCGCGTCAGAAAGCTGCTCATGCACAAGAGGGAGATAATCAAGCTTTATTCCTATGTGAAGCAGGACGGATACTCCCTTATTCCCCTTTCCGTCTACTTCAGGGGCAGTAATGTTAAGGTTGAGGTGGGACTATGCAAGGGCAAAAAGCTCTATGACAAACGCTCCTCCGACGCAGAACGCTCGGCGAAACGCAGTATTGAGCGTGCCCTAAAGGAAAGGCAGCAATAATTTTGCAGGAAATATTCTGCAGCAATTCAATTTATGGCAATTCAATTTGCACTCTATACATGGGGGCGTAATGGTTTCGACGGGGACCACGGACCTCAGTAAGCGAGTAGAGGCGCACAACCGCTTAAAATGTGCAAAACTTAAAATAAACGACAACAATACAGTTCGTTTAGCAGCTTAATGCTGCTCGTCCACCCAAGGAGCACCGCGGCCTTGGCTTGGGCGTCGAGAAGCGGTAAAGGTGCACAGAGGAGCGCTCTGTACTCTGTCATCAATCAAAGAGCTGCCCTGTGACTAATCCCGTTATTAGGAGTAGACACAGGAAAGACTAAAATGATAACTACACTCGTAGAAAGCTGAGGCGAGTGATTTTCGGACAGGAGTTCGATTCTCCTCGCCTCCACCAAA
>JAUNJO010000094.1 GCA_030533225.1 Eubacteriales bacterium | reverse complement strand
TTATCGAGAAATCACAACCGACATAACTGAGGCAAGCGATAAAGGAAAATATAAGCCTTTTTTCGACAATATTAATGAATTACTAAATTCGGTTGCAATTGACGAAAATGAGAGCGAAATCGTTAGACTGGAACTTTTGGAACTGTCACGCAGTGCTATTCAACAATATGCGACAAAATTCAAAGGAGATGGAATCAGCGAAACGGATATCATGAAAATGTACGACCTCGTTGAGAAGACTGTAACCGAAATTACTACAACCGCAGATAAGACGGAAGAAAAGAAAAATAAAACGGTTTCGCTTTTAAGTGATACCAAGCAGGCTATTATAACAGCTTATGGAACAAAAACGGGAGGTAATGAATAATGTCAGTTGAATTACTTCAAATACTGTCCCTAACCTCATACATTATTGCTGGCGTTCTTGTTCTTATTGCAATCGCTTTATTCTTCCTGCTTGATATTAAAAAGGTTATCGGTGATGTTACCGGTGCAACAGCGCGAAAAGCTATTGATACAATACGAGCACAGAATGAGGCTACCGGAGATAAAGCATATAAACCGAGTCCGGTGAATGCGGCAAGAGGTAAGTTGATAGATAAAATTTCACCTTCCGGAAGGCTTTACCCTCAGACTGCTGGAATAGGTGGTTCTACCGGTACGGAAAAATTCGACACATCTAAACTGATGCCTCAGACAGAAGAAACGACTATTCTGGATAGTACTGTAAGCGATACAACCGTGCTTAACGGGCCAAACGGTGAGACAACAGTTTTAGAGTTGAGCAACAAAGATGGCGAGACGGCTATTCTAAATGATAATCCCAATGTTATTTCACAAGGTACAGAAACTATGCCTGAGCATAAAGACGATTTCAGTACAGATGTTGAAATGGGCTTCACCGGAAGTTCAGAAATAATAGAGTAAGAAGGTGAATGTTCGGTGATTAGGCGTTCTTTACTATCGGAAAAAAGACGACGGAAAATGATGTGGTTATATACCATGTTTTTGGCGTTACTAGCAATTTCTGTTTGCTTAATGCCATTTGGCAGTAGCCTGAAGGAAAAGACAGCAATCTTAATGTATCTTTCGGGGGCTGCATTTTGGATTGGACTTATCGGTACAATCTTTATGGCGGTCAAAATAAACAATAGCCGTAAAAATAGCTATCGTTTTAATGAGCGTTTTGGCAACCACAAACAGCTTGGAGTAGTTCACTTCCTCCAAAACACAGAGGCGATTATTGCGGATATAGCTATGTTTGTTTCGATTGTCGCATTTATAATTGCGAAAATATGGATAAGCGAGATTATTGTCTCCTTCATATTGCTCGCAGTATTCATATTTTCCTTTGGTATGCATTGTATGCTAAACGGAATCAATTATAGATATATTAACTACAAAGTTAGGAGAGAAAACGAAGATGAGTAGAATAAGAACAAAATCTACAGAGCGTATTCTTGCGGCCTTGCTCTCAATTTTAATGGTATTTACCATGATTCCAATGAGCACACTTACAGCTTTTGCTGCGGGTGTATCGGGCGTTATTTCAACAGATATTGAAAGCAAGAGTTTTACTGTAGGAACTACAACGAATTTCACATATACAACAACTGCAAATGATGATGCAGGAAAGTATGTCAAAGGTTCTTTTGCGATTATGGATACTGACACAGGGCTTTCAGTAAATATTGCAGATGTTGCAAAACTTGAATATCAGGAATATCCTTCCGGAGTATGGTATGAGTTTTACGGTGATTTCGGTCCGGAAACTGGATTC
>JAUNJO010000052.1 GCA_030533225.1 Eubacteriales bacterium | reverse complement strand
TGGCTGTGAACGGTACATTTTCAGCAAGCTTCAAAAACCTGAATGTCACTTCAATTTTTTTGTTTATTGTTAGATAGTCGGTGCTGATAATATTTACATCTGTAGCATTCCCGATATTTTCGGTATCATAAAGCTTTATATCAAAAGAATTTGTTACAGTCTGAGCATTGTAACTTGATACATTACCGCTTACATAAGCACACTTGATTCTGTCTACAATTCCCTCGGGGCCAGAAATATCGATAGTTTGAGGTAAATTATTGTCAACATAATATCCCTCGGGACTATAATCAAAATCAGAAAAAACTTCTACTGACTTCGTCACTTCTCTGTCAATTACAAGTCTTATCGATTCAGGCTCTATACTCTCGATTTCATATCCTGAGTTTCTGTTTTTAACCTGGATATCAAAATTTGCCGTAATCGGCGAATTAACTTCGCTCAAATCTACATAAGCATCAATATCCTCGGGATTTAATGACTGCAAAAGCACGCGTTTTCCGGCTACAACCACAGACACATTATCAATGGATTTAGGGAAAACCACCAGTTCGGAATCAACACCCTCGGAAAGACTGCACTCTACAGGTACATTATTGATGGTTTTTGTCATATTGTCCGATGTGATAACCCAAAACATCAAAGCTAAAAGCAAAGATAGGATTATCATGAGTTTCTTATTCTCAAGAAGTCGGTTGAAAAGTGATTTATTCTTCATTAGGCTTTTTCACCTTCCTCTTCTTGAAAATCTTTTTATCATTTTCATCTTTATCTGAAATGAGCATTTCCTCGAGTGCTTTAGCAAGAGAATCTCTTGTATAATCTCTTGTCAAAACGCCGTCTACAGCAAGGGAGATCTGTCCTGTTTCCTCAGAGACAACTACAACTACAGCGTCAGACACCTCGGACATACCGATAGCAGCTCTGTGTCGCGTACCGATTTCACGGTGCTGTACCTCTTTGCTGTTGAGAGGAAGAATACATCCCGCAGCAAAAATCTTACCGTCGCGGATGATACATGCGCCGTCATGCAAGGGCGCCTTATTGAAGAAAACATTTCCGAAAATTGCGGTAGAAGTGTCACAATTCAGGACTGTGCCGGTTGTTGCGATATCAGTAAGCTTTGTATCACGCTCAAATACAATAAGAGCACCGGTGCGAGTGTGACTGAAGAGAATTGCCGAATCAGCAACATCGCTGATTGCTTTGTTTACATTGGCATTAGCCTCTTCGCTGAAAAGTGTTCCCTGAAAAATCTTTTTGAAATAGCCTTTGGTAATCTTTGAACGGCCTAACTGCTCAAGAGCTTTTCTTATTTCCGGCTGGAAAACAACAACCAAGATGATTACGGAGAATTCAAGCAAGATTTTAATTATGCTTGTTACCATAGCCAATTGCAGTATTGACGCTACCGCATAGAAAAGAAGTACAAAAATTAAACCCTTCAAAAGCTGTTCGGCTCTTGTTTGGCGAACAAATTTAAGAATACAGTATATCAAGACTGCAATAATTACAATGTCAATCAAATCAGTTATTCTAAAGGTACTAAACAGGGAAATTAATCCGCTAAACCATTTTGCTATAACTTCCACAGTCATCCTCCTTCACTGCATATATATATTTCATTTTATCATTATGATAAAGGCATTGCAAGTGAATTAGAGGATTTTTTCTGATTTATACTATATTTTCTTATCTGTTTTGGCAATGTTTCTGACTGCGGCTGCTAAATCGTCAATTTGTCGCTTGGTTGTAAATACCGATGGAGATATCCTGACTGTCCCTATTTCGTCAGTACCGTAGCTTCGATGCGCCAAGGGACTGCAGTGAAGTCCTCCGCGAGTGGCAATCATATATTTATTATCAAGGGTACTTGCCAAAGTTTCACTATCTACACCCTCAATATTGAATGATAACAGAGGAACATGTGTACTGATTTCCGGTCGATTGGTGTAAAGAGTTACTCCCCCGATTTTAGAAAGTTCATCGTACAGATGTGAGATTAACATCATTTCATGCTTAAATATTCTGTCCATTCCCTTACTGTTTACGAATTTAATACCTGCTTCAAGTCCTACTATTCCGGGAAGATTAAGGGTTCCGCTTTCAAACTTATCGGGCAGGATTTCCGGTTGAGATAAAATGTGAGAGCCGCTTCCCGTACCACCTTCGCAGAGAGATTTTGGGATAGTGTCGCTGCCGATTATGAGTACACCTATACCGCTTGGTCCATAAAGTCCCTTGTGACCGGGCAAACATAAATAGTCAATAGGCATGTCTTGCATCGAAATAGGCTCAACGCCTGCTGTTTGAGCAGCATCTACACAGAATAATATGCCGTAATATCTGCAAAGTGATCCTATTCGCGATATGGGAAGCTTTACTCCGAACACATTTGAAGCGTGTGTGCAGATAACTAGCCTGGTATTTTTATTTATAGCACTGCGAAAAGCCTCAAAAGTTTGGTCATTATCACCCTCAGTCACTTTTGCAACCGAGTAGTTTATGATGCCTTCTTCTTTAAGTCTTTCAAGGGGTCTGACCACACTGTTGTGCTCCAGTGACGAGATAACCACATGGTCACCCTTAGAAAGCACACCTTTGATTACTGTATTTACAGAAAAGGTGCAGCTTGGGGTAAAAATCACCTTTTCGGCTAAGTCATGATGAAAGAAATCACACAGCAGTTGGCGACAGGAATATACTTTTTCCGAAGCAACCATTGAGAGTTTATGACCTGCTCTGCCGGGGTTTGCATGAAAGTTAAAACTTTTCACAACATTTGTTCTTACAGTTTCGGGTTTGGGGAAAGTTGTTGCGGCATTATCAAGATATATCATACTGTGATATCCTTTACGCCCAGCATAACAAAGCCCTTGGATTTCAAAATCTCAAGTGCCTCATCTTCCCTATTGTTTATAAGCACGCTGTATCCGCATGAATTTTTATTGAAATTTTTGGGAGTTTTTTGAACATACCCATGGATACCATAGTTTTCAAGCATATTTTTTGCCTTTACGGCTATGGTTATGCTCGGAAACATGAAATAACGGTTTTCCATAAATTTAATCACCTCATGTTTTATTACATACTATGTGAAATGAAACATGAGGTGTTACGGTTTGTACTGTATTAAATTATTTAAGCATATCGCTCATTGCGTATAGTCCGGGCTTCTGCTTATAAAGAAAAGTTGCCGCTGAAATCGCCCCTGTTGCAAAAAGCGCCTTTGACTGTGCTTGGTGGGTTATTGTGAGGACTTCGTCATTGCCTGCAAAGATAACCTCATGCTCACCTACTATTGTTCCTCCACGAACGGCGTGAAGTCCGATTTCGTTCTTTTTACGCTTCATACGGTATGCGTGGCGGTCATAAGTGTACTCGGGGGCATTATCAAGCACCTGAGAAATGCCGTCTGCTATCATATATGCAGTACCCGAGGGTGCGTCAACCTTTTGATTGTGATGCTTCTCAATAATTTCAATATCAAAGTTATCACCGAGGATTGCAGCTGCTTTCTTGGAAAGCTCAATAAGGAGATTTACACCCAAAGACATATTACCTGAGTAAAACACGGGGATTTCCTTAGCCATTTCGTCAATTTCTGCCCTCTGCTCCTCGGAAAGTCCTGTGGTGCACACTACAACAGGAGTTTTATTTGCAAGGCAATAATCTCTCAATTCCGAGAAAAGTGCAGGGTTTGAAAAATCGATTACAACATCAACCTTTTCCTTAACATCGGCAAAACTCTCATATACCGGATACTGACGGGAAGAATCACCGAAGGGGTCAACACCGCAGATTATTTTTACATTCTCTCTTGTTTCTGCGGAATTGGTAACAGCCTGTCCCATTTTGCCGCAGCAACCGCACAATAGTATATTAGTCATATTAATTCTCCTATAAGAAAACGTGCGACAGACCGTGAGCCTGCGGCACGCTTCCATTACTTAGTCTTTAATCTTTCCGATAAGTTCGTACTTTGCCATACAGTCCTTAAGGTCATGATAGCCGTGATAGCTCATGGGCACTAATGGAAGTCTGCATTCACCGCAGTCAAAGCCCATAAGATTCATAGCGGTCTTAACGGGAATGGGGTTTACATCAGAGAACATCATATCCATAAGCTCTATATAGTAGAAGTTTCTCTTTGCCGCTTCCTGGAAGTTGTTATCAAGACAAAGCTGACAAATATCGTACATCTCGCGAGGACAGAGGTTTGCAAAAACGGAGATAACACCAAGTGCACCTAAAGACATGAACGGTACAGTCTGGTCATCGTTACCGGAGTAGATGACAAGGTTGTCGCCGCAGAGTGAACGGGTCTTGGAAACCGAAGAAATGTCGCCGTTTGCTTCCTTTGTGGCCACAATATTCTCATGCTTGCAAAGCTCGGCATAAGTTTCGGGCTTGATGTTACAGCCTGTGCGGGAGGGTACATTATAAAGAATCATAGGAAGGTCAACCGCATCGGCAATAGTAGTAAAATGGCGGATAAGACCGGTCTGTGAAGTTTTGTTATAATAAGGGGTTACGCTCAGAATGGCATCGGCTCCGTAGTTTTTAGCGGCTTTGGAGATGCTGATAGCTGTAGCGGTATCGTTGCTGCCTGCACCTGCAATAACAGGGACTCTGCCGTCAACCTTTCTGGAAACAAACTCCAAAACGGCACAATGCTCTTTTTCGCTGAGTGTTGCGGCTTCGCCTGTGGTACCGCAAGCGATGATAGCATCGGTGCCACCCTCAATTTGATAATCAATGATTTTACCAAAAGACTCAAAGTTTACACTTCCGTCTGTATGCATAGGAGTTACAATAGCAACACCCGAACCGGTAAAAATAGGGTTCTTCATAAAATTTCCTCCCTAAAAGAATAGATAAAGTTACTTAACTGATTAGTCCATGTAGCCTTCAGCACAGAGAAGCTCAGCAAGGAGAACACCGCCGCCTGCAGCACCGCGAAGGGTGTTGTGGGACATACATACGAACTTGTAGTCGTACTGTGTATCCTCACGAAGACGACCTATAGAGATAGCCATACCGCCTTCGAGGTTTCTCTCAGACTTAATCTGAGGACGGTCAGGTTCGGTGAAATAGTGCAGGAACTGCTTGGGTGCAGAGGGAAGCTCAAGCTCCTGTGCACGACCGGCGTACTCGTTCCAAATCTTGATGATTTCGTCTACAGATGGTTTATTTGCACTGTCCTTGAAGGACATGAAAACTGCTGCTGTGTGGCCGTTGGAAACAGGTACACGGATACACTGTGAAGTGATAGCGATATCGTCGGTGTTTACAATCTTATCGCCGTCAATTTTGCCCCAAATCTTAAGAGGCTCAAGCTCTGACTTCTCTTCCTCGCCACCGATGTAAGGAATGATGTTATCAACCATCTCAGGCCAACGCTCAAACGTTTTGCCCGCACCGGAAATTGCCTGATATGTACAAGCGAGAACCTTGTCAACTCCAAACTGCATCAAGGGGTGGATGGCGGGAACATAGCTCTGAAGTGAGCAGTTGGACTTAACTGCGATAAAGCCTTTCTTTGTGCCGAGACGCTTGCGCTGTGCCTCGATAATCTTGGCATGGTCTGCGTTAATCTCGGGAATAATCATGGGAACATCAGGGGTGTGGCGGTTTGCGGAGTTATTGGAGATAATGGGACACTCAGCTTTAGCGTAAGCCTCCTCAAGAGCTTTAATCTCCTCTTTCTTCATATCAACTGCACAGAAGCAAAAGTCAACAAGTGATGTTACTTCTTCGATATTTGATGCATCCTTTATAACAAGGTCTGCCATATTTGCAGGAATAGGAGTATCCATAACCCATCTGCTCTCTACTACCTCGCGGTAGGGTTTGCCTGCACTTCGTGCGCTTGCAGCAAGACAAGTTACCTCAAACCAAGGGTGGTTTTCAAGAAGCGTTGCAAAACGCTGTCCAACCATACCTGTGGCACCGATGATACCTACTTTATATTTTTTCATAAGAACCTCCCAAAAACACAAAAATAAAGGTTGTGTTTTCTTTTAATATATTATATTATTAGTAAGGTTGATTAATTCGCTGTGAAAAGCAACATAAACCCACTATTGCTAACTATACCACTTGGTTGGGATATTGTCAATTATTCACACTGTATTTAGAGTTAAAAATTTTGATATAATTCCCGAAAGGAAATAAGATGAAGAAGTCTGATTTTTTTTATGATTTACCCGAGGAACTCATTGCACAAACTCCCCTTGAAAAGCGCGACGATTCAAGAATGCTTGTGCTCGGAAGAGAAACCGGTGAGGTGTCTCACGAACACTTTTTTGATTTGAAAAAGCACCTTAAGCCCGGTGATTTGCTTGTCATGAACAATTCCCGTGTTATCCCTGCACGAATCTACGGCAAAAGACTTGATACAGGAAGCTCTGTTGAATTTCTGCTGCTGAAGCAAGTTGAGAACAATCTTTGGGAAACACTTGTTAAGCCGGGGAAAAAAGCAAAGGTTGGAAAAGAATTTAACTTTTCCGATATTATGAAAGGCACTATTGAGGGTATCGGTGAGGAAGGAACAAGATACATCCGTTTTGAAAGCGATGAAAACATCTACACCGCCCTCGACAAAATCGGCCAGATGCCTCTCCCCCCTTACATCAAGGAAACTCTCAAGGATAAAGAGAGATACCAGACTGTTTACAGTGATCCTGTAGGCTCGGCGGCTGCTCCCACAGCCGGACTTCACTTTACCGACGAGCTTTTAAGGGAAATCAAAGACATGGGTGTAGGCATTGCATATGTCACCTTACATGTGGGTTTGGGCACATTCAGGCCTGTTAAAGAGGAGGAAATCACCGACCACATTATGCACTCGGAACACTTTGTTCTTACTCAGGAAACTGTTGACGCTATAAATGAAACAAAGAAAAACGGAGGTAGGGTTATCGCGGTGGGTACTACCACCACGCGAACTCTCGAAAGTGTTGCAAGGGATTTCGGAAAACTTGTGGCTTGTGATAAAAATACTGATATTTTTATCTATCCACCCTATGAATTTAAAGTTCTGGACGGACTAATAACAAATTTTCATCTGCCTGAAAGTACACTTATTATGCTTGTCAGTGCTTTTGCGGGCTATAACAACACCATGAATGCATACAAAGAAGCAGTTAAGGAGAAATACAGATTCTTCTCTTTCGGTGACTGTATGATGATTCTTTAATTAGGAGTAATTATGTTTAAGGTAATTAAGAAAGAAAACAATGCAAGGCTTGGTGAGTTTAACACCCCTCACGGTTTGGTTAAAACTCCCTGCTTTATGAATGTTGCAACAGCAGGTGCTATAAAAGGCGGACTTTCTGCTTTTGACCTTAAGGAAGTCGGCTGTCAGGTACAGCTTTGCAACACCTATCACCTGCATGTGCGTCCCGGTGATGAGGTTGTGAGAAAGCTCGGGGGTGTTCACAAGTTCACCCGATTTGACGGCCCGATACTGACGGACAGCGGCGGATTTCAGGTTTTCTCTTTAGCCAAACTTCGCAATATAAAAGAAGAAGGTGTGACCTTCGCCTGTCACATCGACGGCAGAAAGATTTTTATGGGACCTGAGGAAAGCATGAGAATTCAGGCGAACTTAGGCTCTACTATTGCCATGGCCTTTGACGAATGTGTTGAGAATCCTGCCGAATACTCTTACGCCAAGAAATCCTCCGAAATGACTGTTCGGTGGCTCAAAAGGTGCAAGGCTGAGATGCAGAGACTCAAGGATGAAAACCTTGCACTCAATCCCAATCAACTTCTCTTTGGAATCAATCAGGGTGCCACTTACCGCGACTTAAGAATCGAAAACATGAAGATGATTTCCGAACTTGATTTGCCCGGTTACGCCATCGGCGGACTTGCTGTAGGTGAAGAAGCTTCTGTAATGTATGAAATAATCGAGGCCGTGGAACCTCACATGCCAAAAGATAAACCGAGATACCTAATGGGTGTCGGTACTCCACTTAACATTCTGGAGGGTGTAAGACGAGGCGTTGACCTTTTCGACTGCGTTATGCCTTCAAGAAATGCCCGCCACGGTCACCTCTTTACAAGCAAGGGTATAATTAATATTTCTAACGCAAAATACGAACTTGATGAGTCACCCATCGACGATGAATGTGACTGCTTTGCATGTAAAAACTTCTCCCGCGCTTATATCAGGCATCTGCAAAAATCCCAGGAGGCTTTGGGACTCAGACTTGCGGTAATTCACAACCTTAGATTCTACAACAGGCTCATGGAGGATATCAGAGAAGCTCTTGCAAACGATAGATTTGAGGAGTTCTACAAAGAAAAGAAGGATATTATCGGCAGACGGATTTAATTCATGAATTATTTACTTGATTTATAAGTTTGAAACTGCTATAATTTACTCATTGTTTATATGAAAGGAAATTGTCAATATGATTCAGAATGTTTTAGCTTTTATTAATCAATTGCCTATGATGATGCCGGCAACCGGTACAGGCACTGGGACTGCTGAGGGCGCTGCTGCAGGCGGTTGTATGGGTAGTTCAAGTACAAATATGCTCCCAATGCTCCTTATCTATGTTGTTATTTTTGCTGCTCTCTACTTCATCATGATCAGACCCAGCTCTAAGAAAAAGAAGCAGGAGGAAGAACTTAAGAAGAACATCAACATCGGTGATGAAATCACTACTATCGGCGGTATTACAGGCAGAGTTGTTGCTGTACGCGATGAAGATGATGAAATCATCATTGAGACAGGCTCTGACAGAGTTAAACTGAGATTCAAAAAGTGGTGTGTATATGCCAACGAAACTGCAATAGCAAAACAGGAGCAGGAAAAGGCTCGTTTAGCTGAGGAAAAAGCCAAAGCCAAGGCTGAAAAGAAAGCCAAGAAGGAAAATAAGTAATTACGAATATTTTGCGGTCCCCCCGAATATAATCAAGTAGATTATATCCGAGGGGATTTTATTTTGAAAGCTATTAAGACTTCTATTGCATCATCGGGGATTTCCCTTATTCTTAAAGCCATACTTGTGGGAATTCTTCTAAGCGGAACTACTATCGGCATACTTCTGTCAATATGCTCGGTTTTATTTCTGATTGCAAAAACCTTGCCCTATGACATACTTCCATACATAATGATTGCAGTCTGTAGTATAGGTACATTTGCGGGCGGATACGTTACAAGCAGAATCACAAAGACACAAGGCTTAATTTGGGGCGGTTCTGTAGGCTTGCTTATATTTGTTTCCCTGCTCATTGCAGGACTGTGTTCCAATACCGACACAATAGGGCTTGTCACACTAATTAAGCTCTTTGCACTAACTCTCAGCGGCGGAGTAGGAGGAATAATGGCGGTCAATAAAAAGGATAAAATCAGAATCAAATAAAAATAAGCTGTGGATTTTGACTTCCACAGCTTTTCTTGTGTAAAAAGTTATTTGATAAGATTTTGAATATCTAAAGGCAGAGGAGCCTCTATATCTACTGTTTTTTCAGTATATGGGTGGGTAAAAATAACTCTGCCGCAATGAAGAGCCTGACGGGAAATCTCTTCCCTTTCCCCACCGTAAAGGTCATCTCCCATTAAAGGATGGCCTAAATAGGACATATGACAGCGAATTTGATGTGTGCGACCTGTTTCGAGGACTATGTCAAGTACTGTGCGGTCATTCATCACCTTTACGGGATTGTAGTGTGTAACTGCTCTTTTGCCATCAATACTTACGCATCTCACGATTTTGCTGTTGTCACAAAGCCTTATGGGTGCATTAACCGTACCGCTTTTGTCAATTACTCCGTGACAGACTGCAATGTAATGCTTTTCGATATCGGCGCCTTGCAAAAGGGATGTTGTGTGCCTGTCTTTTGCCACTATTACTATACCGGATGTGTTGCAGTCAAGTCGGTTGACTGCCCTGAAAATAAAATCGCAATTTGTAATGCCGCAGCGAAAAGCAACGAAATTTGCAAGAGTATTTTCCTGATGTGACTTTACCGGGTGCACAGGCATATTTGATGGCTTATTGAGAATCAGAATATAATCATCTTCATAGAGAATATCAAGCTTGCCCTCT
>JAUNJO010000009.1 GCA_030533225.1 Eubacteriales bacterium | reverse complement strand
CGCGAGAGTTTCCTCTAACCCCGACGGCAAGCTGATACTTGTAACTGCAATTAACCCTACGCCTGCAGGCGAGGGTAAGACCACAACCACCTGCGGTTTGGGACAGGCTATGGCAAAAATCGGAAAGAATGCTATTATCGCACTTCGTGAACCCTCTTTAGGTCCTGTTTTCGGAGTAAAGGGAGGTGCAGCAGGAGGCGGCTACAGCCAGGTGCTGCCCATGGAGGATATTAACCTTCATTTTACGGGTGACATGCACGCAATCACTTCCGCAAATAATCTCCTTTGCGCAATGCTTGACAACCATCTGCAGCAGGGCAATGCTCTGGGCATCAACCAGAGAAAAATCCTTGTTAAGCGCTGCCTTGATATGAATGACCGTGCACTTCGTAATGTGGTTGTAGGTCTTGGGGGAAATGTAAACGGTGTGCCCCGAGAGGACGGATTTGTAATCACAGTTGCCACAGAGGTTATGGCAATTCTTTGTCTCTCTAAAGATTTGGAGGACCTCAAAACAAGACTCGGCAATATTTTGGTTGCTTATACCTATGACGGTGCACCTGTATATGCCCGGGATTTACAGGCTGAGGGTGCTATGACCGCACTTCTCAAGGATGCCTTGAAGCCCAACCTTGTACAGACTGTAGAGGCAACTCCTGCAATTATGCACGGCGGTCCTTTTGCAAATATAGCTCACGGCTGTAACTCGGTAAGAGCAACCAAGCTGGCTCTGAAGCTTGCCGATTACTGCATCACCGAAGCAGGCTTCGGTTCTGATTTAGGCGCAGAAAAGTTTTTCGACATCAAGTGTCGTTTTGCAGGCCTCAAGCCTTCATGTGTTGTGGTTGTTGCCACCTGCCGTGCTCTTAAGTACAACGGCGGTGTGCCCAAGGCCGAAACTGTCAATGAAAATCTTGACGCTCTTAAGAAGGGAATAGTAAACCTCGGCGTTCATATTGAAAATATGAGAAAGTACGGTGTACCCGTTGTTGTTGCAATCAACCGTTTCCTTACCGATTCACAGGCAGAACTTGATTATATCAAGGAATACTGCATAGAAAAGGGTGCCGACTTTGCTCTGTCCGATGTTTTTGCAAACGGCGGAGAAGGCGGTAAGGATTTAGCCCTCAAAGTTGTTGAAGCTTGTGAGAAGCCCTCTGACTTTGCACCCATCTATCCCGACGAAATGACTATCCGTGAGAAGATTGAGACCGTTGCCCGGGAAATTTACCGCGCAGGCGGTGTTATTTTCACCAAGTCCGCCGAGAAAGCACTTTCTGAGATTGAAGCTTTAGGAGGCAACAAGCTCCCCATCTGTATTGCAAAAACTCAGTATTCCCTTTCCGATGACCCCACACTTTTAGGTGCGCCCGAGGGCTTTACCGTCACTGTGCGCGACTTGAAGCTTTCAAACGGTGCCGGTTTCGTAGTTGTGTACACAGGCGACATTATGACTATGCCGGGACTTCCTAAAGCTCCTGCGGCACAGCGCATTGATGTGGATGCCGACGGCGTCATCAGCGGACTTTTCTGATATGGAATATATTGCAAAGACTCTTTCGGATACCGAGGCGTTCGCCTTGCGTTTAGCCGAAACTCTTAAGGGCAATGAGACAATAGCCCTTTTTGGCGATTTAGGAGCAGGAAAAACCACTTTTGTCCGTTATCTGTGCAAAGCACTTGGTATTACAAACGGTGTCCACAGTCCTACTTTTGCCATTGTCAACGAATACATGGGGAAATTTCCTGTTTATCACTTTGATATGTACCGCATCACCGATGAGGATGACCTTTATTCAACGGGTTATTACGATTACTTGGGAAAAGGTCTTGTAATTATTGAGTGGAGCGAAAATATCGAAGATTATCTTCCCAAAGACGCTCTGAAACTTGAGCTTCGCTACGGAGAAGAAGAAAACACACGAATCTTTAAGGGTAAGAAATAATGCTGATTCTATCTATTGATACCTCGGCAACTGCGGCTTCCGTGGCATTAACCGAGGATAATAAGCTTTTGGGTGAATTTTTCATCAATACTGATTTTACGCACAGCCGCACCCTTTTGCCGATGATAAGCAATCTCCTTGAGATTGTGGGCAAGAGTACCTCGGATGTTGAGCTTTTGGCAGTGACAACCGGGCCCGGTTCTTTTACCGGAGTGCGAATAGGAGTTGCAACCGTAAAGGGAATCGCTTTTGGCGATGATCTGCCCTGTATGGGAGTTTCAACCTTGGAGTCCATGGCGTATAATCTTATTTTGACCGACTGTGTTGTATGTGCCGCTATGGACGCAAGACGGGATCAGGTGTATAACGCAATGTTTCGCATAAAGTACGGTGAGGTTGAGCGTCTGTGCGAGGACCGAGCAATTTCTCTTGCTGATTTGAAATCGGAAATTTCCGGCAAATACAATGGAGAACACATAATCCTTGTGGGAGACGGCGCTAAACTCACCATGCGTGAGCTTATGGACCTCAAAACCTCCTTCATTGAGCTTGCTCCCGAACCTTTACTCTACCAGAGGGCGTCTTCTGTTGCACAGTGTGCAAAGCATAAAATCAAAAATGGGGAAGAGCCTAAGAAGTCAGCAGAGCTTTTGCCGTCTTACCTGAGACTTTCTCAGGCAGAGCGTGAAAGACAGGAAAAACTACTAAATAATAATTAACTGTGAGGTAAAAAATGATAGCAATTTCATGTGACCACGGCGGTCTTGATATTAAGAATGCAATAGTAAAATCTTTCGAGGAAAAGGGAATAGAGTTTACAGATTTCGGTACCTATACTCCCGACAGCGTAGATTATCCCGAGTATGCCTATAAAACCGCTAAGGCTGTAGCAACTGGTGAGTGTGAGAAGGGCATTATCTGCTGCGGTACGGGTATCGGTGTGTGCATGGTAGCTAATAAGGTAAAGGGTGTGCGTGCAGCAACCGTCACAAACGAATTTTGTGCAGAGATGACACGCCGTCACAATGACGCAAATGTACTGTGCATGGGCGGTAGAGTTATTGACGAAGCCACAGCGGTGAAGCTTGCCGATATTTTCCTTTCAACTCCCTTCGACGGCGATCGCCACACAAAACGCGTAAATATGATTTCAGAAATCGAAAACAGAGAGTAATTTCTTACTATCACGCTAAACGGCATGCATTTTCATGCCGTTTCTTTTTATGCCTTTGTGAATATATTATATATAATTTCAATATATGGGAGTTTTTTATGAAAGTCGCCAAAATCTTGATTTTTCCAAAAAAAATAATATTTTCCATTGCATTATTTCAAAAAGTTTGTTAAAATAATAACAATGTAAAATGGGGCAATTTGGGATGCATAATAATATGTGTTTCAAAATCCCTGTTTCTTAAGCAAGCAATAATATTAATAACTAAAAGCGAGGTACAAAAAATGAACAAAATTACAATCGTAGGCAGCGGTAATGTAGGTGCAACTATTGCTTACACTCTCACAACTGCAGGTACAGCTTCTGAAATCGTAATGATTGATGTAAACGACAGCAAATCTTTAGGTGAGGCTCTTGATATCCGTCAGGGTACACCTTTCTGTCATCCCTGTCAGGTTTATGCAGGAAGCTACAGCGATGCTGTTGACAGCGATATCGTAGTTATCACTTCCGGTATGGCTCGTAAGGCTGACCAGTCAAGACTTGACTTGGCACAGGCTAATGTTGATGTTCTCAAGTCTATCGCACCCCAGATTCTCAAGTATGCTCCCAATGCTACTTATGTTATTGTAAGTAATCCTGTAGATATTTTGACCTACGCTTTTTCCAAGTACTCAGGTCTTCCCGACAGACAGATTATCGGTTCCGGTACAATTCTTGATACCGCCCGTCTGCGTTCAAGAATTTCCGAGTACTATGCAGTAAATCAGCAGAATGTTCACGCTTATGTTTTAGGTGAGCACGGCGACAGTTCCTTTATTCCTTGGTCTATTGCCAACATTTCCAATGTTCCCATTGAGCAGTATGCTGATTGCTTACTCAACAAGGAAGCAAGAATGGAAAACTTTGACAAAGCACAGGTTGAGGAATATGTCAGAAGCTCAGGTGCAAAGGTTATCTCCCGCAAGGGTGCAACCTTCTACGCAGTTTCAATGTCAGTTGCTCACATCTGCAAGTGTCTCCTTTCAGGTATCGACACCACTCTTACCGTTTCCACAATGCTCCACGGCGAGTACGGCATCGAGGATGTTTGCTTAAGCCTTCTCAATATCGTAGGCAATACAGGTGCTCATTCCAAGGTTATGCTTCCCCTGAATGATGAGGAGCTCAAGGCTTTACATCACAGCGCAGAGACCTTAAAGGGCACTATCAGTCAGATTAAAATTTGATTTCAGTGAATAAGGAGCATTACAATGGATTATCGTATAGAACACGATTCAATGGGCGAGGTCAAAGTACCTGCAGATGTACTTTGGGCTGCTCAGACTCAGCGCAGTCACGAAAATTTTGAAATCGGTGTGGGCATAGAGACCATGCCTCGTGAGATTATTCACGCCTTCGGTATTCTCAAGAAGGCAGCAGCTATAGCTAACAATAAACTGAAACCCGAAAAGATGACCGATGAGAAGCTCGAAGCTATCAAAGCAGCCTGCGACGAGGTTATCGCCGGAAAACTCAACGCGCATTTTCCTCTGGTGGTTTGGCAGACAGGCTCAGGTACTCAGTCCAACATGAACACCAATGAGGTTATCGCAAACAGAGCCAATGAGATTTTAGGCAAAAAACTCATTCATCCCAACGATGATTCAAACATGAGCCAGTCCTCTAACGACACTTTCCCCACAGCAATGCACATTGCCGCAGTTTTGAGCCTCAAGGATAAGCTTATTCCTGCAGTAAAGGTGCTTATCGAAACCTTTAAGAGATTGGAAGCAGAGAATGAGGGCATCGTTAAGAGTGGCAGAACTCATCTTCAGGACGCAACCCCCATTAAATTCAGTCAGGAGATAAGCGGCTGGAGAAGCAGCCTTGAGCGTGATGTTGAACTTCTTGAGCGTTCGGTAGAGCCTCTCTATGAGCTTGCACTGGGCGGTACGGCAGTCGGTACAGGCCTCAACACTCCAAAGGGCTTTGATACCGCAGTGGCCGCAGAAGTGGCTAACCTCACCGGAAAGCCTTTCGTTACGGCAACCAACAAATTCCATGCACTTACTTCAAAGGACGAGTTAGTGTTTGCCCACGGTGCAATTAAGGCGCTTGCCGCGGATATGATGAAAATTGCAAATGACGTACGCTGGCTTGCCTCAGGTCCCCGTGACGGACTCGGTGAGATTTTCATTCCAGAGAATGAGCCCGGCTCCTCTATTATGCCCGGTAAGGTTAATCCTACACAGTGCGAGGCTGTAACTATGGTTGCAGTTCAGGTTATGGGTAATGATGTGGCTGTGGGTATGGCGGCTTCACAGGGCAATTTCGAACTGAATGTGTTTATGCCTGTTGCTATCTATAACTTTTTGCAGTCTGCAAGACTCCTTGCCGAGGCAATTCTTTCATTTAATAAGAACTGCGCGGTGGGAATTAAGGCGAATAAAGAAAAGATGCACCATAATCTTCACAACTCTCTTATGCTGGTCACAGCTCTGAATCCTTACATCGGATATGAAAATGCGGCAAAGACAGCAAAGAAAGCATTTAAGGATAACATATCTCTCAAAGAAGCCTGCGTTGAGCTTGGTTTCTTAACTGCCGAGAGATTTGATGAGGTTTTCCATCCCGAAGAAATGGTTTAATATATAGGCCTCATACCTAATTAGTATATTTCATTTATTTAATCGGAGGCGAAAAAATGATACTGAGTTATTTTCCCGGCTGTACACTGAAGAACAAAGCCAAGGATCTTGATATGTATGCAAGAAAATGTGCCGAAGTCTTGGGTGTCACCTTAGAGGAAATTGAAAATTGGCAGTGCTGCGGCGGTGTGTTTACAACCGCCAAGGATGAGGTAGCAACAAAGCTTTCCTCTGTTCGTGCACTCAAAGACGCACAGAGCAAACAGAGAGCCCTTGTCACCGTATGCTCTGCCTGTCACAATGTTATTAAGCAGACAAACTTCGCTATGAAAGACGAAGAATTTGCAAATAAGGTCAATCGCTATATGGGTGAGGATCCCTACGACGGAAGCGCAGAGGTTATTCATTACCTTGAGATGCTCCGTGATGTAGTAGGCTTTGATAAAATTGCCGAAAAGGTAGTTAATCCCTTAAAGGGCAAGAAAATTGCCGCTTACTACGGTTGTTTGCTTCTCAGACCTAACAAGGTTATGGCATTTGATGACCCGGAGAATCCTCAGATTATGGAGGATTTCATTAGGGCGATCGGTGCAACTCCCGTTTACTATTCCTACCGTAACGAGTGCTGCGGCGGTTACATATCCTTGGAAAGCCCTGCACTTGCAAAGAGCAAGAGTGAGCGTGTTATGGAGTCTGCACTCATGAACGAGGCTGAAATTATGGTTACAGCCTGTCCTTTGTGCCGTTACAATCTTATTAAAAACGGCGCTGCCATTCCTGTTGTTTACTTCACAGAGCTTCTTGCCGAGGCTTTGGGTGTTAAGGAGGTAGCAAATGACTAATTTAGATATGAGAGACGAGATTGTCCGCATAAGCGGTGTCAATCCGGCGAAATGTATGGCTTGCGGTAAATGCTCGGGCACTTGCCCTGCATACGACGAGATGGAGTTTCATCCTCATCAGTTTGTTGCAATGATTAAGGGCGGCAACATTGAGCCCCTCCTCAATTCCGAGTCTGTCTACAGATGCCTTACTTGCTTTGCCTGTGCGGAGAGATGTCCCCGGGGAGTTGAGCCTGCTAAGCTCATTGATGCAGTCCGTCTTATGAAAACAAGACCTCAGGGCGCAAATCACCTTTTGGCTGATAATGTACCTAAAATGCTTGACGAAGAAACTCCCCAGCAGCTTCTTGTCAGCGCATTCAGAAAATATACTAAGTAAGGAGGAGACAAAATGCTAAGAATCGGTGTATTTGTATGCTGGTGCGGTAGTAATATCGCCGGCACAGTTGATGTTGAAGCCGTTTCCGAGGCTCTCAAGAGTGAGCCCGGCGTAGTCTTCTCCACCAACTATCAATATATGTGTTCCCAGGCAGGACAGAACATGATTATTGATGCTGTTAAGGAACATAAACTTGACGGTATCGTAGTTTGTTCCTGCTCACCCCGTATGCACGAGGCTACTTTCAGAAAAACAGCCGCCGCCGCAGGTCTCAATCCTTATATGGTTGAGATTGCCAATATCCGTGAGCAGTGCTCTTGGGTACATAAGGATATGGCTACCGGTACTGAGAAAGCTATTATCCTCGGCAAAGCCGCAGTCGCCAAGGTTGCTCTTAATGCACCTCTCACTCCCGGCGAGTCCAATGTTACCAAAAGAGCTCTTGTAATCGGTGGCGGTATCGCAGGTATCCAGACTGCTCTTGATATTGCGGAAGCAGGTTTCCCTGTAGATATAGTTGAGACAAAGCCTACTATCGGCGGCAAAATGGCTCAGCTTGACAAAACCTTCCCGACGCTTGACTGCGCCGCCTGTATCTTAACTCCCAAGATGGTTGATGTGGCTCAAAACGATAAGATTCGCATCTTCTCATACAGCGAGGTTCAGGATGTTTCAGGCTTTGTGGGTAATTTCGAGGTTAAGATTAAGAAAAAAGCCCGTTATGTCAATGAGGACATCTGCACAGGTTGCGGTGCTTGTGTCGAAAAGTGTCCCATGAAGAAAAATCCCAATGAGTTTAACCTGGGTATGGATAACCGTCCGGCAATTTACATTCCTTTTGCACAGGCTGTTCCCAAGGTAGCAACCATTGATCCCAATGCATGCAATATGCTCAAAAACGGCAAGTGTGGTCTTTGTGAGAAGATTTGTACCGCAGGTGCTATTGACTATAAGCAGAAAGACGAAATCATCGAAGAGAAGTACGGCGCAATCGTTGCCGCAACAGGCTTTAATCCCATCAGCATGGACAAATTCGATGAATTTGCATACAATCAGTCCAAGGATGTTATTACTTCGCTTGAGTTTGAGCGTCTTACAAACGCCGCAGGTCCTACTGCAGGCAAGCTTTTAAGGCCCTCCGACCTTGAGCATCCCCACACCATCGTGTTCGTACAGTGTGTGGGCTCAAGATGTGAAAACTGCGCCGAAAAGGGCAAGGAGTATTGCTCCAAGATTTGCTGTATGTACACCGCAAAGCACGCAATGCTCACAAGAGATAAGTATCCCGACACCGAGGTTTATGTGTTCTACATAGATGTACGAACTCCCGGTAAGAGCTTTGATGAATTCTACCGCAGAGCAGTTGAGGAATACGGCGTTAAATATGTAAAGGGTATGGTTGGCAAGGTTTCTCCCGAGGGTAAGAAACTCAAAGTAACAGCCTCCGACATGCTCAATAATAAACAGCTTCACATTGACGCTGATTTGGTTGTGCTTGCGGCTGCTATCGAGCCCGACAAGTCCGCACGAAGCATTGCGACAATGCTCACAGCTTCCATGGATACCAACGATTTCTTCACCGAAGCACACCCCAAGCTTCGTCCCGTAGAAAGTCCAACAGCAGGCGTTTTCCTTTCAGGTGCCTGTCAGGGACCGAAGGATATCCCCGAGACTGTTTCTCAGGCTTCCGCCGCTGCGGCAAAGGTTATCGGCTTGCTCTCCAAGGATAAACTCACAGGCAACCCCTGTGTCGCAAGCTCCGATGAGATTATGTGTAACGGATGCTCATCCTGTGCAAATGTTTGTCCTTACGGAGCAATCACTTATGAAACCAAAGAATTCAGAATGCCCGACCGAAGCACTAAGATGCGCCGAGTTGCAA
This sequence comes from Eubacteriales bacterium, assembly GCA_030533225.1. Lineage (GTDB taxonomy): Bacteria > Bacillota > Clostridia > Oscillospirales > Acutalibacteraceae > Ruminococcoides. The sequence continues at coordinate 33,040 of JAUNJO010000009.1, read as the reverse complement.
AGGTTAATCCTGCAGTATGTCAGGGCTGCGGTGCTTGTACCGTAGCTTGTCCTTCAGGTGCTATGGACCTTAGAGGCTTCACAACAAGTCAGATTATCGCGGAGGTGGATGCAATATGTCGATGAACGAATATAAACCCTTGATTGTTGCATTCTGCTGTAACTGGTGTTCCTATGCCGGCGCTGACCTTGCAGGCAACAACCGTTTGAACTATCCTGCCGATGTTAAAATTATCCGTGTGCCCTGCTCATGCCGAGTAAACCCCATGTTTATTCTTCGTGCTTTTCAGCGCGGTGCAGACGGTGTAATTCTCTGCGGCTGTCACCCCGGTGACTGCCATTATACATCGGGCAACTACTACACTCGCCGCCGTATGTCACTCCTCTTTTCAATGCTTGATTACCTGGGCATTGAGCGTGAGAGAACTCGCGTTGAGTGGGTTTCCGCCGCTGAGGGTGCAAAATTTGCCGCAACAATGAACGATTTTGTTGAGACAGTTGCAAAGCTTGGCGAGAATAAGAGATTGGAGGATTTGAGATGCAAAAAATAACCCGTGAAACACTTATAGAAAAAGCCTCAGGTCTTATCTCAAACGGCACAGTAACTTCCGTTCTCGGTTGGAAACGCGGTGAGTTTGATTATGATATCACTCCTGCGATTTTCGAAACCGTGGAGGAAATCACCAAAGATTTCGTATGGAACGATTTTTGCGGTGCAAACTTCTCAAAATATCTTATTTCCAAGACTTCAAAGTCTGAGGGAAAAATTCTTGTATTCCTGAAGCCCTGCGATACCTACAGCTTCAATCAGCTCCTCACCGAGCACAGATTCGACAGGGAAAAGGTATATGCAGTGGGTATCCCCTGTGAGGGTATGGCTGACATAACTAAGATCAAGGCAACAGTCAACGACGGTATCGTTAAGATAGATGCTGATGGGGAAAACCTCCTTGTCACTACTCTCTATGATGATGACGCAAAAGTTATTAAGACCTCTGATGTTCTGGCAGAGAGATGCGTAAACTGTAAGAGTAAAAAGCATGTCGCTTTCGACGAGCTTTTAGGCGAGACCGGTGAAGTTATCGACTCAGACCGCTTCGATGAGGTAGCAAAAATTGAGGCTATGACTCCTGACGAGCGCTTTGCGTTTTGGCAGAATGAACTTTCAAAATGCATTCGCTGTAATGCTTGCCGTGATGTATGTCCTGCCTGTACCTGTGAGAAATGCGTTTTTGATAATCCTCAGTCACCTGTGGAGAATAAAGCTCCCACCAACGAGTTTGAGGAAAAGATGTTCCACATTATTCGCGCATTCCACGTTGCAGGCCGTTGCACCGACTGCGGTGAGTGTTCAAGAGTATGTCCTCAGAACATTCCCCTTCACCTTCTCAACCGTAAGTTTATCAAGGATATCAACGAGCTTTACGGTGATTATCAGGCAGGTGCAGAGGAAGGCTCACGGGCACCTTTGGTTGACTATACTCTCGATGATATTGAGCCTTCAGATGCAGTGAACAGGAGGGATACAGATGCTTAAAATTACAGCAGATAAATTTCCTCAGATGTTCGGTGCTATAAATGAATCTATGTCATTATACCTTCCCGTAGACCGCAGTGACGGCAAAGCCGAGTTCAAAAAATGGCAGGAGGGTGATGTTTGGAGCGATGCTCTTAATACAGAGAGAAGCGCTAAGGACTTCTTCTTCCCCCAATCGGAAAATCTCATGAAGTTCAAGATGGAGGGCAAAAGCATTGAAGTAATCGACATTCGCGACGAAAACGAGGATTTTGTAATCTTCGGTGCTCGCGGCTGCGATGTCAGAAGCTTCGATATCCTCGACAGAGTTTTCCTTGCAGACCCTGTTGACAGCTTTTATAAGAACCGCCGAGAACATGCAACTGTGGTTTCCGTTGCTTGCTCACGCCCCGCCGAGACTTGCTTCTGTTCCTCTTTCGGTATTGACTGTACAAATCCTGCAGGTGATGTTACACTTTGGAGAGAAGCTGATGCAATCTATATGGAGGCAAACACCGAAAAGGGTGATGCTCTTCTTGAGAAGCTTTCAGCATTTTCCGAGGAATGCGATACTAAAGCGGTAGACGCACAGAAGGAAAAGACCGCAAAGATTTTGAGCAAGCTTCCTCTCAAGGACTTGGGCACAGATGCTTTCGGAAGCGGTAAGACAAAGGAATTTTTCGATTCTCCCTTGTGGAGCGCCCTCAGTGAATCATGCCTCGGCTGCGGTACATGCACTTTTGTATGTCCCACCTGTCAATGCTATGACATCAAGGAGTTCAACACCGGCAGTGAGGTTATCCGCTATCGCTGTTGGGACTCATGTATGTATTCCGATTTTACAAGAATGGCACACGGCAACAACCGCAACTCTCAGGTTGAGAGATTCCGCCAGAGATTTATGCACAAGCTTGTGTATTATCCAGAGAATAACGACGGCATATTCAGTTGTGTAGGCTGCGGCAGATGCCTTTCAAAATGCCCGATTTCTATGAATATTGTAAAAGTAATGAAAGCCCTGGGAGGTAATGAAAATGCGTAATGTAAATGATACCTTAATTCCTGTTGTGGGCGTAATTACCGATATTCGTATTGACACCCCCGATATTAAAACTTTTCGCGTTCTGACTCCTGACGGCAAAAAGCCTTTTGACCACAGACCGGGTCAGTGTGCTATGCTTTCAATCCCCGGTGTGGGCGAAGCGATGTTCTCAATCACTTCTTCACCAACAAACACCGAGTATATGGAGTTTTCGATTAAGAAGTGCGGTTGTGTTACCGACTGGCTCCATGCCGCAGAGGTAGGTCAGCAGCTTACTGTCAGAGGACCTTACGGCAAACCTTTCCCTGTTGATGATGAGTTTGCCGGAGAGAATCTGCTGTTCATTGCAGGCGGTGTAGGTCTTGCTCCCCTGCGTTCCGTTATCAACTACTGCCGTCATTACCGGGATCGTTACGGTAAAATCGACATTGTTTACGGTTCCCGTTCCAAAGATGACCTTCTCGATTATGAGGAAATCATTGAGGAGTGGACCAAGGACACAGGGGTTGATGTTCATCTTACAATCGACAATCCTCAGGAGGGTTGGGACGGCCATGTGGGTTTCGTTCCCAACTTCGTCAAGGAGTTAGGATTTGAAACAAATAAGACCGCCATAATCTGTGGACCTCCCATTATGATCAAGTTCACACTTGACGGCCTTGTAGCTTTAGGATTCGAGAAAACTCAGATTTACACAACCCTGGAGCTTAAAATGAAATGCGGAGTAGGTAAGTGCGGACGCTGTAATGTAGGCGCAAAGTATGTCTGCAAAGACGGTCCCGTTTTCCGCATGGACGAGATTTCGGAACTCCCTGATGAGTACTAATGAGGATTTGGAGGAAATAAACATGGAAAATACGGTAAATATATTCTTGTTCGGCAAAAAATATCAAGTGCCGGACCATCTTACAATCATGACTGCAATGGAGTACGCAGGCTATCAGCTTGTACGCGGATGTGGCTGCCGAAACGGTTTCTGCGGTGCCTGTGCGACTATTTACAGAATCAAAGGCCAGCAGGAGCTGAAGGCTTGCCTTGCTTGTCAGACTAAGGTTGAGGACAATATGTATATTGCAACTCTGCCGTTCTTCCCGCTTGTTAAGCAGGTTTACGATATTGAAAAGGTCAGCACCACCGAGGCAGTGATGATGCAGCTTTATCCCGAGATTTACTCATGTATCGGCTGTAATGCCTGCACAAAGGCATGTACCCAGAAGCTCAATGTTATGCAGTACATAGCATACGCCCAGCGCGGAGACTTTGAGAAGTGTGCAGAAGAGTCCTTCGACTGCGTTATGTGCGGAGTTTGCTCCTCCCGTTGCCCTGCCGGTATCTCTCATCCTCAGGTTGCAATGCTTGCCCGCCGTATCAACGGTAAGTATTTAGCTCCCAAGAGTGCTCACCTCGAGAATAGGGTACAGGAGATTAAAGACGGCACATTCAATGAACTTATTGAAGCTCTTATGAATAAACCCATCGACGAGATGAAAGAGCTTTACAATACAAGAGAAATCGAGAAGTAAGGAGGGACGGTATTATGTACTCACAGGAATTTCAGAATTCGTTAAAATTAGTTGAACAGGCAAGAGCCAAGAATATAGCCCTTGAGCCTGAGCGTATGACAGCTTCACAGAAAGAGGAGCTTTTGGCACAGTATCATCCCGACTACAGGAAGGACCAGTTCGCAGAACTTAAAATCGGTCCGAATAAGGGCGAGATGGTTCCCATTGAGCTTGCAGAGATTCTTCAGGCTCACAGCCGAATTACTGCCGAGGATGTAAACCTTGACGCTCCCGATTATGAGACAGATGTACTCGTTATCGGCGGCGGCGGCGCCGGAGCTTCGGCCGCTATCGAGGCAAACGAAGCAGGGGCAGAGGTTATGGTTGTTACCAAGCTCCGTATGGGTGACGCAAACACAATGATGGCTGAGGGCGGTATTCAGGCTGCCGATAAGCCCAACGATTCTCCGGCAATCCACTTTGTTGATGCTTTCGGCGGCGGTCACTTTGCTGCAAAGAGAGAGCTTCTCTCAAAGCTCGTTTGCGACGCTCCCGAAGCAATTAAGTGGCTCAATGAGCTTGGTGTTGAGTTTGATAAAGATGAAAACGGCACAATGATTACCACCCACGGCGGCGGTACATCCCGTAAGCGTATGCATGCGGCTAAGGACTATTCCGGTGCCGAGATTATGCGAACTCTCCGTGACGAAGTTCTCAACCGCGGTATCCCGGTTATAGACTTTACTGCCGCTATCGAACTTATCCTTGATGATAACGGAAACGCTGCCGGTGCTGTTCTTATGAATATGGAAACAGGCGACCTTATGGTCGCTAAGGCAAAGACTGTTATTATCGCGACAGGCGGTGCCGGCCGTATGCACTATCAGGGATTCCCCACATCCAACCACTACGGCGCAACTGCCGACGGACTTGTGCTCGGCTACAGAGCAGGCGCAAAGCTTCTCTATGCCGAAACATTGCAGTATCATCCCACAGGCACGGCTTACCCCGTACAGATTTTCGGTGCACTTGTAACCGAGAAGGTGCGCTCTCTCGGTGCAAAGCTTGTCAATGTAAACGGCGAGGTGTTCATGCATCCTCTTGAGACCCGTGATGTTACTGCCGCTTCCATCATTCGCGAGTGTTCAACCCGTGAGAACGGTGTAAACACAGGCAACGGCACAGCAGTTTGGCTGGATACACCTATGATTGAGGCAATCGGCGGCGAGGGCACAATCGAAGCAAGAATTCCTGCCATGATGCGTATGTTCGGTCAGTATGGCATTGATATTCGCAAAGAGCCTATTCTTGTTTATCCCACACTCCATTATCAGAACGGCGGTCTTGATATCAGTGATAACTGTATGTCAACCTGCGTGAAGAATCTCTTTGTTGCAGGTGAGGCAGTCGGAGGTATCCATGGCAAGAACCGTCTTATGGGAAATTCACTCCTTGATATTATCGTATTCGGCAGAAGCGCAGGCAAAAACGCCGCCGCAACTGCTAAAAATACACAGGTGGGCAAGCTTACTCTCGACCATGTGGCAAAGTTTGAGAGCGAAATCGAGGGTGCCGGCATTGATACTGATGTAGTTTCTCCTAAGCTTCTTCCTAACTACACAAATCAGAAGAGCATTTAAGGAGGACTAAGTTTCATGAATTTATTTGGCGGAGCGATTTCCATAACTCAAGTTTCATTTTTAATGTTCTGTCTCTTTGCTATTGCTGCAGTAGGTTATGCCCTGGGAAGAATAACAATTAAAGGAATTTCCCTTGGTACAGCAGGAGTGTTTGTTATCGCAATCCTTTTTGGTTGCTTCCTCTATGACCCCTTGGTAGCACAGCTTGTTGTGGAAGAGGGCGGTGTAAAGGTTGACTATGCAACCGAGGCTCTAAAGATTGTTGATAACATCGGTCTTGTACTCTTTGTAACTTCCGTAGGCTTTATCGCAGGCCCTAAGTTTTTCTCGAATCTCAAGCAAAATTTTAAGTCTTATGTTCTCTTGGGTCTTATAATTATTGTTACAGGCGGTCTTGTAGCCGCAGGCTGTATCTGTATCGGCAGACTCACAGGTGAGCAGAATTACGATAACCTTACTGCTATGGTAGTAGGTCTCCTTTCAGGTGCACTCACCTCAACTCCTGCTTTCACAGCGGCAAGAGAGACTGCCGGTGATTTGTCGGGAACGGTAGTAACCGGCTACGGAATAGCTTATCTGTTCGGTGTAATCGGAGTTGTTCTCTTTGTTCAGCTTATGCCTAAGCTCACAAAGGCTGACATGAATGCAGAGCGCAAAGAACTCACGAAAACTGCGGAGGCAAGCACTAAGAAAAAGTACGAGGGCAAACTTATCCATATTGACGAGTTTGGTATAGGTATGTTTGCTTTAGCAGCTGTCATAGGAATATTTGTCGGTCTCCTAAAGATAGGCAGTTTCTCCCTTACAACCACAGGCGGCTGTCTGCTTGTTTCTCTTATCATGGGACATTTCGGCAGAATAGGAAAAATCAGTCTTATGCCCTCTGACAGAACTCTCAAGGTGTTCAGAGAATTCGGTCTGATGCTTTTCCTCGCAGGAGCAGGTGTAGCCGGCGGTGTAAGATTTGTTGCCGAGTTCAAGCCCATATATTTCCTGTACGGCTTCCTCATGACTGTCATCCCTATGGTTATCGGTTATATTTTCGCAAAGTATGTTCTGAAACTGTCGCTTCTCAACAACTTAGGCTCAATCACAGGCGGTATGACAAGTACCCCTGCCTTGGGAACGCTCATTAATGTAGCAGGTACCGAGGATGTTGCCGCTGCCTATGCCGCAACCTATCCTATAGCACTAATCTCTGTTGTAGTGGTGTCTCAGCTATTGTTTATGATATTCTAAATAGATTAAAGGCTATGGTGCTTTAGATAAACATCATAGCCTTTATTATTTACAAATTGTCGGTTATTATTCTTTCAAGCTCCTTGGCAGGAGGGGAGAGGGTGCGCCCTTTTCTCTTGATCAGCGAAATATATCTCTTAGGTATTTCCTCTTTGAGAGGAATTACATATATCCCTGTTTCTTCACGGTTAGCTTCAATAAAGTCCTCGGGCACAAATCCTATTCCTAAGTTGTGCTTAACCAAGGGGATTATCTGGTCTGCGGTTGCGGCTTCAATGTCCGATGAGAAAGTACATCCGTGTTCCAAAAACAGTTTAAGATAAAACTCAAAGGTTGAAGTTTTCGGTCCAAGGGAGACAATTGGGTATTTGGTTATTCTGCGAAATGACACAGGTTTTTCGGGATTAATCAAATTTCTGAATGCTTCTCCGCAGATTGCTGTTTCATTCAGGCTTTTGAGATTGATTTTCTTAAGCTCCGGGTCAGATTTTATAGGAGTGGTCACGAATGCCAGGTCAACCAGGCCGTTGTTCAGCATTGTAACCGCCTGAGGGGTACAGACATTTGAAATCTTAATCTGTATTCCCGGATATTTATGCCTGTATTCGTTGAGGATAGGCAGCAGGAAACACCTCAGTGCAATTTCACTTGCACCGATAGATAAAACACCTTTTTTAAGACTGTTCTTTTGCGAAATCTCCCGTTCACCTGCTTCTATGTGTTCAAAGGCAATGGAAATGTGTTCATATAGTTTTTCCCCGTCATCAGTCAGTTTTACCCCTTTGTTTGAACGCTCAAAGAGAGTGCAGCCCAAAGAGGTTTCTAAACTTCTGACAGTCCTTGTAAGGTTTGGCTGATTACTGAGTAACATATCTGCGGCTTTGGTGAAACTGCCGTATTTTGCAACAAAGTAAAAAATCCTATAGTGGTCATAGCTTATATACATAGCATTCTCCTACATATCAAAATGATATAATAAAAATATAAACTATACATTTTACATATAGCTGTATTTGTATTATATTATTGTCAGTACAAAAAATCAAGTGTTTGGAGAGGTTAAAATGGATTTTTCATTGGATTATAGTTTGGTGATGGAGCTGTGTGAGGCAATTACAATTTTCTGCTTCGGACTGTCATGGCCGATTTCAATCAGAAAGTCGCTGATTTCAAAGACTGCACAGGGCAAAAGCCTATTCTTTGAAGTATTCCTGCTTTTAGGTTACGCATTCGGAATAACCCGAAAAATCATGCAGATTACAGTTCTTGATTGCAGCGGTATGATTTTTTACTTAAGTTTCTTCTTCTATATTCTCAACTTTATCGAAATCGGCATAGATGTAGCACTTTACTTCAGAAACAAGAAGCTTGACCGCCTCAGAGAAGAAAGCGTTGTGCTTGCAAATATTAGATAAATGATTTATCCGCATAAGAACAGTCGGCACACCTTTGGGTATGCCGACTGTTTTCGTTTATCAGTACTGTCAAAGTGCTGTGAAATTTATTCCTGCCTTTTTCGCCTGACTGCACAGATCTTTTGTTTGTAACTTGTACTGTTTTCCGTCTTTTATGAAATGGGTTCCGCATTGCCGAAACTCAAAACTGACATTCTTTCTGACACATTGTTCCCTGATATCCAATACCCAGTCATAGTTAAGCGGCCTGGCGTTGCGGTCGGATTCACCGCCGACCACAACAAGTTCGATATCATCAAGATACTGTTCAATATCAATTCTTTCAAGTAACGGCTGTGCTGTGATGCACTTGTGCCTTATGGGTAAAGAGCGAAAAACAGAGAGCTTTTTGTCAGCGTTTTTCTGATTTTCAACAGTACAGCATACAACTACATTTTCATATCCGTAATTCCAGTCATCTGGAACACACTGATTAAACCGTTCAATACGCTTTGTGAGAAAGAGAAATGTGCAGTCCTGACGCTTCTTTATCATGGACCAACATTCACCCCGCCACGAATCTGCTTCTTCAATTAAAAAATCCGTAGAAAAACAAAGATAAACCGTTCCGGATTTCATCTTGTAATTGCCGTTTTTCAGCTGTTCGATTGGCTTATAAAAATCTTTCGTTTTCACAATATCATTTGTGTTGACCTGCCTTTTTGCATCGCCTTTATGTATATAGCAATGAAGACATCCGTCACTGCATTTATGACAACCGCGCCAAGGATTCCACATAGCCATAATAAGCACCTTCTTTTGCGGTAATCATACCATAGTTTTTCGTGAATTTCAATGATATATCGCTTACGCGATATGATATACGGCAAGCCGTATGATATATTTGCTCCGCAAATATGATATAATATCCGTTCCCTTCATACGCGAAGCGTATATCATCGCTCGCAGAGCGATATCATATCGAAGATATATCACCCGTTCGTGCCAAGGAACGGATATCATTGAAAAAAGGTCACATTTGTCAGGTAGACAAATGTAACCTTTTTTCGTGCCAAAGAGTAACCAAAGGTCGCAGAACCGGGGTAAAAGTAAGCAAAAGTATACCAATCACAACATATCATTTATCTTGCTTATTTGCACAATCACTGCATCTGCCATAAGCGTCCAACGCTAAAGCGGAATGAAGCATCTTCGTAAGTTCGTCATATATCGCCTTGTGTTCCAGATTGCTGATAAAATCTTCCTCTTCGATGGCGGGACTATACCATCTTCTGCCACATAGTGTACAAATATTAATATACTTTTTGGCGGAAGGATTCCGGTTATCAATGTAAAGCGATTGCCCCTTTTTTCTGAATTTGCTATGTGACAAGAACAGCACCTCCTCATTTCATCAATATTACAATATAGAAAGTGTGCCTTATCGATATTCAATGAGGTTTGGCTGCGCTAAGTGAAGTTATGCCTGCGGCATAGTGAAGTATTGTTCCTGCGGAACAAAGTGAAGTTTAGTTTGCCTCGTAAACACTTGCGAAGCAAACTTCACTACGAAGTAACTTCACTGCGTCAGCAGTTTCACTTGCCTGCAAAGGCAAACTTAGTTCGAAAAAGGTCACATTTGTCAGGTAGACAAATGTGACCTTTTTCGTGGTGCCGGTGGCGGGACTTGAACCCGCACGGTGTCGCCACCAACGGATTTTGAGTCCGTCACGTCTGCCATTCCATCACACCGGCGTATTCACTTGCAACATTGGTTATTATACAACACCCAAATCAAAAAATCAAGTTTTTTATACTTAATATCTAATTCTTTTTCTGAAACGGTACTATAGCCTGCAAAGGTAATTTGAACTGCGTGAAAGCGATATTAATTGAAAATTGTCGAAATAGTGCGAAAAATATCACTTTTTCGTTGACATGTATTTTTTGTTTTGATATACTTACCTTGTGTTATATTGTGGTAATACACAAACTTGTTTACAATATATTGAGGTAATTTATGGTTAGATATTCTCTTGACGGTACAACATTTGCTAAGATGGCTATTTGTGGGGCAAAGTGCCTTCACTCAAATAAAACAATAGTCAACGACTTGAATGTTTTTCCTGTGCCTGACGGTGATACAGGAGATAATATGTACATGACGCTCAAATCCGGCTGTTCCGAAATTGCCGATTTTGAGAGTGTTGGGATCTGCGATGTTTCCTCCTTTTTGGCAAAGGGAATGCTCATGGGAGCCAGAGGAAACTCAGGAGTTATTTTATCCCGAATTTTTGCAGGTATTTCCGAGGGCCTTTCAGACATGGATGTCGCCGATGTAAATGATATTTCAAAGGCCTTTCTTTGCGGTGTGGACAGAGCATACGAATCTGTTTCCACTGCCGTTGAGGGAACCATTCTAACTGTTTATCGCGAAGCTTGTGAATACGCTCAAAGCCGTATATCAAACAAAAGTACCGTTGATACATATTTCAGCGACTATTTTGACGAGCTGAAACGCTCCCTTGAACGCACTCCTAAACTGCTTCCTGTGCTCAGTGAAGCAGGTGTTGTGGACAGTGGCGGTGCAGGTCTTGTATATATCACAGAGGGCATGATAAACGCTCTCGAGGGTGATGTGACCGACTACAGTCTCGATGACAACAGCGTAACCGTTAAAACCGATTACTCAAAATTTAACGAAAACAGTACCCTTGATTATGGCTATTGCACCGAATTTTTGTTACAGTTGCTTGTAAGTAAATGTGATGTCAAAAAATTCGACGTAGAAGCCTTTACAGAGTATCTCAATTTGATAGGTGATTCTGTAGTTTGCTTTATGGAGGGTTCTGTCCTGAAGGTGCATGTGCACACAAAGACACCGGGAATGGTCCTTGACCGAGCACAGAAGTACGGAGAATTTTTGACACTTAAAATTGAGAATATGACTCTACAGCACAATGAGTCAAATATTCAAAACCGATATGTCGTACCCAAGAGTACAAAACGAAAGCCTTTTGGTATTGTTGCTGTCGCCGCCGGAAGCGGAATTTCCGAAATGTTTATTGAATCCGGTGCGGATGTGGTTGTTGAGGGCGGTCAATGCATGAATCCCTCGGTTGGAGATTTAATTGACGCATTCAAAAAGATTAATGCCGAAAACATTATCGTGCTTCCCAATAATTCCAATGTAATATTGACAGCCAAAACAGCCCGGCAGATGTATCAGGACTCCGAAATTTTCGTTGTTGAAAGCAAAACTGTAGGTGACGGTTACGCTGCAATGGGAATGTTCGACCCCGGGTGTAATTCTGTGGATGAAATACTCGAAAGCTTTGCCTGTGCTATGGAAGATGTAAAAACAGCTACCGTATGCAGAGCAATCCGGAATTCATCCATAAGCGGTGTTGATGTTAAAGAGGGAGATTATATCGGCATCTGCGATGATGAAATTATATCGGCATCTGTAGATATCAACGAAGCGATGCTTTCGCTTTGTGAAAAATTAACTCCCGAAAAAGACTTGATTCTTTTGTGCTACGGAGAATCCGTTTCCGAGGAGGAAGCACAAGCCCTGCGTAACTTATTGGAGAAAAAACTTCAGAACATTGAGGTTGCTCTTGTAAATGGCGGACAGCCGGTTTACGATTATTTGCTAATTATTGAATGAGGTGTTAATTATGTACGTTCTTTTTACCGATACTGATTGCGATATTACTGTAGAAGGTGCCCGTAAGCTTAACTACAACGTCATCAGTATGCCGTATACAATTGATGACAAAGATGTATATCCCAACGAGGATTACGAGGTGTTTGACGGAAAAGCATATTATGATATCCTTCGCTCAGGAAAGCTTCCTTCAACAAGTGCAATAAGCGAAGCTAAGTACATGTCGTATTTTGAGCCTTTTTTTCAAGAGGGCAAGGATATTCTGTATGTGCACTTTTCGAGTGCCATGTCCATGACTTTTCAGAATCTCGAAAAGGCGATTGCTGCACTCAAGGAGAAGTATCCCGAAAGAAACTTCTACAGAATTGATACAAAGGGCATCAGTATTCTCAGCCTCAATATTCTCTATGAAGTCAGTGATATGTATAAAGAGGGAAAATCAGCCGAAGAAATTATAAAATGGGCAGAGACCGAAGTTGATAAATTTGCGGTGTACTTCTTTGCTGATGACCTCAAGTTTTTCAAAAAAAGCGGCAGAGTTAACGGTATTACTGCCACCATGGGTAACCTCATCGGTATTCGTCCCATTATTTATGTTGACATATGTCAGAGAACTTGGCGATGATATAAAGTCACACCGTATAATTATTGCACATACCGATGCAATTTCCAATGCCGAGGCTCTTAAGTCTATGATTATTGAGGAATTCGGCGATGATGTATCAATTGAAATTTCAATTGTTAATCCTACCATAGGTGCACATTGCGGACCTGATTGCATAGGTGTATGTTTCCATAGCAAACACAGGTAATCAAGATAATTCGAGGGGTGTTTTATGGTTGAGATAAGAGAAGTTAAAACAAAAAGGGAACAGAGAGAATTTGTGGATTTTCCACTGAAACTTTATAAGGGCAATCCTTATTTTGTTCCGCCTCTTTATGGCGATGAGTTAAAACTTTTCAGAAGTGATTACCCGTATTATGACTGCTGCGAGGCTGTTTATTTCAACGCTTATGAAAACGGCAAGATGGTTGGCAGAATCAGCGGCATACTTCAAAAAACCGCAAATGAGCTTGAAAATGCCAAGCGTGTACGCTTTACGCGTTTTGACAGTATAGACAGTATAGAAGTTGCAAAAGCACTTTTCACAGCGGTTGAGCAGTGGGCAAAGAGCATAGGTATGGACACTGTCTGCGGGCCTTTAGGTTTTTCAGACTTAGAGCGAGAGGGACTCCTTGTTGAAGGCTTCGACGAGCTTTCAACTTTCGAGGAGCAGTATAATTTCGAATACTACGGTAAACTCATTGAAGCTTGTGGCTATGAGAAAGAGGTGGATTGGCTTGAAAGCAAGCTGTATTTGCCTGACTTAGAGGATGCAGATAAACTCATAAAAACCACTGATTTTATCTTAAAGAGAAATAAGCTGCACTTTGGAGAGTCTAAAAACATCCGCGATTTTATCAATAAATATGCTGACGATATGTTCTCGCTTCTTGACCGAAGCTATCAGCATCTATACGGCACAGTCCCACTCACTGATAAAACAAAGAAAATGCTCATAGAAAGCTTTATGCTTATAGTAGACAATAAGCATGTGGGTGTGGTGCTGAATGAGGATAATGAGGTTGTATGTTTCGGCATCTGCTTCCCATCACTTGCAAAGGCTGTGCAAAAATGCAACGGCAAGCTAAATCCTATTTCTCTTATTCGCCTTTTGTATGCTATAAAGCATCCAAAGGTAATTGATTTGGCACTTGTAGGTGTTGACCCTGCTTATGCAAACAAGGGAATAGGCAGCGCAATCATTGCCAATGTTATGAGGATGCTTCGTGATGAAGGAATTGAGTACGCAGAAACCAATCTCAATCTGGAAACAAACTATAACATTCTTAATCAGTGGAAACGCTTCAAACAGGTTCAGCACAAGCGCAGACGCTCATATGTTAAGACAATCGAGTAACTAAACAAATCCGGATGATAAAGTAGAGCGAGTCGCCTTTGCATTCATAACCTTTATAACTCAAAGTCCTGTCAAGCGGCAGGACTTTTTGTGATTATAAGAGTAAGAATTGCATAATTTTCACATAATTATTTCTGAAAATAATTGTTATTTTATAGGTAAAACTCTTGAAAATATATTGTGTTTGGAATATAATTAGTCTATATTTTTTAATAAGAGGTGTATGAGTATGTCAGGAAATGTAAGACCCGAGACAATGGAAAGAATCACTACCAAAGCACTTGCGGACAAGTTCATCGAAGAGCAGGTTGCAAAAGTTAGAGCAATGGTAGGGGACAGGAAAGTTCTTCTTGCACTCTCAGGCGGTGTTGATTCCTCGGTTGTTGCAGCACTTTTAATCAAGGCAATCGGCAAACAGCTTGTTTGCGTTCATGTAAACCACGGCTTAATGCGTAAGGGCGAAAGTGAACAGGTAATCGAAGTGTTTAAGAACCGTCTTGACGCTAACCTTATCTACATCGACGCAACCGACCGTTTCCTTGATAAGCTCGCAAATGTAGCAGACCCCGAAAGAAAGAGAAAAATCATCGGCGGCGAATTTATTGAAGTGTTCAATGAAGAAGCAAAGAAACTTGACGGTATCTCATTCCTTGCACAGGGTACAATCTATCCCGACATTCTTGAGAGTGACGGTGTAAAAGCACACCACAATGTAGGCGGACTTCCGGAGGACATGAAGCTTGAGCTTGTTGAGCCTGTAAAGCTTCTCTTTAAGGATGAAGTAAGAGTAGTAGGTTCTGCTCTCGGTCTTCCCGACGAGATGGTTTACCGTCAGCCTTTCCCCGGCCCCGGCTTAGGTGTCCGCTGTTTAGGTGCAATTACCCGCGACAGACTTCATGCACTCCGTGAGGCAGATGCAATTCTCCGCGAGGAATTTGATAACGCAGGTCTCGCAGGCAAGGTTTGGCAGTATTTCATTGCCGTTCCCGATGTTAAATCCGTAGGCGTTAAGGATTGCAAGCGCTACGAGGGTTGGCCTGCAATCATCCGTGCAGTCAACACAACCGATGCAATGTCCGCCACAATCGAGGAGATTCCCTACAGCCTCCTCCACAAAATCACAGACAGAATCACCGGCGAGGTAGACGGTATCAACCGCGTCCTTTACGACCTCACTCCCAAGCCCGTGGGCACTATCGAGTGGGAATAATACCAAAAACGCTGAAAACCCGCATAAACACTGGGTTTTTGAGGTTTCAAAAAGCCTCGTGACAACGTTTTGACAACAATTTCAGATTATTCATAAATAAAGAGCTAACAGATTTTTGTTACAAAGTCTGTTAGCTCTTTTTGTTTATGCCCTTTTATCTTTGTTTTCGCACGCCTTTTTGATCTGCTTTATAGGCGTTACGATTAGTAACTTAATCGGAAATCTGATAACACAAAACAATGTTAGAAATAGCGGTTTTATTATGTAGTTTGAAATCCAAACGAGTGGTAGGAAATCTTCAACTTTACCCCAAAAGATTGCTGACTTCAATAAGAATTTCCTAAAATGATATTTATAGAAATTCTTCTTGAATTCCGGCTTTGTAAAGTCAGTTATGTAAAAAGAAAGAACATCAGGAACATCAACTTGAAGTAATTCGTTGTTTAGCCCGATTTCCTTTCGCATAATCTGAAACATTTCGCCTAAACAATACATTCCCATATCATTTGAGTACCATCTATTTGACTGTACTTTTTCATCAAGAGAAATCCAACGATAGAAACAATATGTTTTGTAAAGTTTTTTAGAACCGTAAATCGCCAAGGAAGCACCCATATCCAAAAAACGCTTTTTTGTCTTATCGTCCTTTGTTAGTTTGGAAATGTCCTTTCCAGCATTAGCGAATATCTCTAGGAAGAAATCAATTAGTTTCTGATATTCCTCCTTGCGAGTTTCGTAAATTTTGATCCTGTTTTCGGCTCTTTTACCGAGAACAAAAAGCAAGAACGTAACAGCTAATGATATGATTGCAATTTGATCGGTATCTAACCCCCAAATTGCTTTTAGGAATTCTTTTATTTCTTCCATACTTTTAACTCCTAACCGAGGAAATTACTGCTCATTCCTACGTTGTTCACGCATTTCGTCGAGAGCATCCCTTGTGCGCTGTGCCTCTACTTCGGGATATGTATAACGCCAACGATCATATTCCTCTTTGCTGATTTCGCCGTTGCGATACTTCTCTGCTTCTTTCTGCCAAGCGGTAAAACGCTCAAGCAAAGAAATGTAAGAGGTTCCTCTGTTTTTATCAAGACGGATACAAACCTCGTCATCGAGCTTGTCAATCTTTAAACCGTAAATATCCTCTAATGCAAAGAGGGTATGCATAAAGCCGAGATCCGTATCAATATCAGGAACATTCAGTGCCATAGTAGAAACGCCCAAAGCATCGGCAAGCGCTTCGGTTAAATCTGATTTGGGTGTTCTTGTGCCGGACTCATACTGAGCCAAGCGGATGTCGGCAGTTTTCTCCGGAAAACCGACTTTTACACCAAGAAACTTTTGTGTCATACCTTTTAGGTTACGAAAAAATCTAATTCTTTCACCAATTGCCATAGTAATTTCACTCCTTACTTATGTGCTTTGCATTAAGTATAACACAAATGTTTAAGTTCTGTCAAGATAATATAAACAAAAAAGTTTAATATTTTCTCAAAAACCACTTGACTTAACGGAATATGTTTAGTATAATGAGGATAACTTAAACAAATACAGTTAAGTTACTACAACTGAATGACCGTCCAAGTGGGATACTCCGCCAAGACTTCCAAAAGGAACGAGCGAGAAAACGCCGCTGAAAAAGGCAGGGGCAGGAACGGCACTTGGGGAGAACGGCAAATCCAAACACAGCACTAAAAACAAAGAAAGGAGGTACTGCAATGTTTGAAGATTATTATATGACCGCAGACGACGTTGCAAAGGCGCTCAAGATTTCCAAATCATTCGCCTATAAGGTGATTCGGAAAATGAATGCCGAACTGCAAGAACAAGGATTTTTCACAATGGCGGGGAAAGTCAACAAACAATTCTTTTTAGACAAGACTTGCTATGATGCAGCCAAAGTTAAGGAAAGGAAGTGATGAAAATGGCTGTTTATAAAGATGAAAAAACTAATACTTGGATGGTCTACTACCGAGTAACCGATTGGAAGGGAGACCGCAAGCAAAGCACAAAACGAGGTTTCCCAACCAAGCGAGAAGCACTTGCGTGGGAACGTGAGTTTTTGAACAAAACTCAGGCAGACCTGAGTATGACCTTTGCGAGCTTTATTGAAACCTATACGGTGGATATGAAGAACCGCATTAAAGAAAACACTTGGCAGACCAAAGAGCATATTATCCGCACGAAAATCCTGCCGTACTTCGGTAAGCGCAAAATCAGCGATATTCAGCCGAGAGATATTATCGCTTGGCAGAATGAAATGATTAAAGGTTGCGATAAGAACGGCAAGAAATACTCACCCGTGTACCTTAAAACGCTCCACAATCAGCTCAGTGCCATTTTCAATCACGCCGTTAAGTTCTATGGTTTGAAGGAGAATCCTGCCGCTAAGGTCGGTAATATGGGTAAAGCGAGAAGCCGTGAAATGCTCTTTTGGACACAAGAAGAATATCAGAAATTTGCCTTTGCAGTGATGGACAAACCCGTATCATATTACGCATTTGAAATGCTTTATTGGTGCGGTATCCGTGAGGGCGAGTTGTTAGCCTTGACCGCCGGCGACTTCGATTTTGAGCGTGGTACGGTCACGATCAATAAGTCCTATCAGCGTATTGACGGCAGGGATGTGATTACCGAGCCGAAAACACCGAAAAGCAACCGTGTGATAAAGATGCCTGATTTTCTTGTCGAGGAAATCAAAGAGTACCTTGCTAAGATCTACGGTTTGCAAAAGAACGACCGAGTGTTTAATATCACAAAGAATTATCTGCACCGTGAAATGACAAGGGGCGCAGATGAAGCAGGGGTTAAACGTATCCGTATCCACGATCTGCGACACAGCCACATTTCTCTTTTAATTGAAATGGGATATTCGGCGGTGGCGATTGCCGACCGTGTAGGACACGAAAGTATCAATATCACTTATAACTACGCTCATCTGTTCCCGTCAACACAGACGGATATGGCAGACAAGCTCAATAATTTCCGAAAGGAGCCAACACAAAATGTCAGCTAAGAATTTAGACAAACACGATCGCTTCAGATGTATCACCGTAGGGTTTCGGGTATCACCCGAAGAACACGAAACGATAAACCGTATCGTGGCGCTGTCGGGACTTACAAAGCAGGAATACTGCTACCGCAAGTGTACCGACCGTGAAATTATCGTGGAGGGTAATCCGAGAGTGTATAAGGCACTCAAAGTGGAACTTGCCACCGTGCTTGATGAACTGAAGCGAATCGAAAGTGGCGGCAACGTCAGCGGTGACTTGCTTGAAGTTATCGACCAGATCAACAAAACCTTATATGGATTAAAGGGGGAATCTGAATGACCAATATAACGGAAAAGACTGCCCCGAATGTATCTGTTGGCGCAGATACGGAGCAGCCTTCTCAAAAATCTACTGCAAATATTATAACCACCGAAGATGAAAATTTCAAGAGTTTTGAGGAAATTCAGCGTGAAATGATTAGGATGATGGACCCGTCCTACCTCAAAACAGTTTCAATGACCGAACTGTACGACACCGTTTACCAAAGCAAGCCGCCGCTGATTGACGGCTTGCTCTATCCGGGAACGTATATCTTTGCAGGCGCACCCAAACTCGGCAAAAGTTTTCTGATGGCGCAGTTGGCATATCACGTCAGCACGGGAACGCCGCTATGGAACTATACCGTCCGGAAAGGAACGGCATTATATCTCGCTCTTGAAGATGATTACCGTCGCCTGCAGGAACGCTTGTATCGAATGTTTGGAACGGAGAGTGCAGACAATCTGCACTTCTCTGTTTCGGCAAGTCAGATTGGCAAAGGACTTGATGAACAGTTGCAGGGTTTCGTTACCGAACACCCCGACACCAAACTTATAATCATAGACACGCTTCAAAAGGTGCGTGAGGTCGGCGGTGATAATTACAGTTACGCTAACGATTATGAAATTATTAACCGTATCAAGAAATTTACTGACCGCTACAGCATTTGCGTTTTAATCGTTCACCACACCCGAAAGCAAAATGCCGATGATAAGTTCGATATGATCTCCGGCACGACGGCTTTGCTTGGTGCAGCAGATGGCGGCTTCATTTTGCAAAAGGAAAAGCGTACAAGCAACAATGCCACCCTTGAGGTATCGGGCAGAGATCAACCCGACCAAAAGCTACACCTTGTTCGTAACACCGAAACTCTCTTATGGGAATTGGAGCGAGTGGAAACGGAACTTTGGAAAGAACCACCCGAACCCTTACTTGAAAAAGTGGCGGCGTTCATTACCGCAGACAATGCTGAGTGGTGCGGTTCACCAACGGAGCTTGTCGTGGTTCTTGGCATTGATATGAAAGCCAACGCTCTGTCGATGAAGCTGAATATCAATGCAGGGCGTTTATTCAATGAGTACGGTATCTGCTACGAAAACAAACGCTGTCACGATGGCCGCAAGGTACGGCTGTATCTTGAGCAAGCGTGACGATGCGTGTCGGTCGTGACGGTGTTATTGGTGGTAGCAAAAACATCGTCACCATCGTCACAGACCGACACGGGAAAGTTTAGGCGGGGTGCAGGGTGCCCTTTACAAAGGGCGGCTCTGCTGGGGTGTTGTCCGCAGACAACGGGGCAACGCCCCATAATCCCCTCGGAGAGCGCAATGGCACCTTTTGATAGACGAAGGCTGTCGAAAGTGCTTTTACGTTACTTTTGACAAAAGTAACAAAACCCGCCGCACGGCGGCGAAAGAAAAAGGAAGTGATTATTTGAAAAGAACGATAAGCGGAATGGTCGGAAAAGGCTCGCTCAGGCACAACAATCGCACCTTTCACGCAGGTAATGTTGACCCCGAAAGGTCGCACCAAAACATTGCCTACTGTGATGAAAATATCCGTGATGTGTACCACGAATTGTTTGACGAAGCCCTCGAAAAATACAACGCAAAGCAAACGAGAACCGACCGTATGATAGATGATTATTACGAAAAAATACGCTTCGGAAAGCAGGAAAAACCGTTCCACGAAATCATAATGCAGATTGGCGATTGGGAGAATACTGCTGTCGATAGCGACACCGGAAAGCTCGCCACCGATATACTTGATGAGTATATGAAAGGCTTTGCCGAGCGCAATCCCAACCTCAGAGTGTTCTCGGCGCACCTGCATTTGGATGAAGCAACACCCCACTTGCACATTGACTTTGTGCCCTTCATCGAGACCGACGGAAAGCGTGGACTTGAAACAAGAGTCTCCCTCAAGCAAGCGTTAAAGGCACAAGGATTTGTCGGCGTTCACAAGAAGGACAGCGAGTGGGCAAGGTGGATACAAGCCGAAAAAGAACAACTCGCCGCCATTATGGAACGCCACGGAATTGAGTGGGAACACAAGGGTACGCACGAAAAACATCTGTCTGTTTTGGATTACAAAAAGCAGGAACGAGAAAAGGACATCGCTGTATTGGACAATCAACTTGCCGAGAAAAAAGATGAGTTTCGTGTTATGGCTGACCGCATTGAAAACTTTGAGAACGGTGAAAGAGCGTTACAAAATCTTGATGAAAGCATAATGAATGAGCCTGAATATCAACTGCCTGAGCCGCCTGCAATGATGTCGGCAAGAAGTTATAAGGCAAAGTTTGTTGAGCCTCTTGTAGCCCGATTTAAGTCTTTAATCAGCACCTTATTTGCACGATATTTCAAAGCGTTGGACAGTTACCACAGGTTGAACATCACAAACGGAAACCTATATCGTGAAAACGAAAAGCTATCGAAAGATAATGAAAAATTATCACGAGAGAATGAAAATCTGCGTGCGGAAAACAGGGATTACAAACTTCTCCGAAAAGTGTTCGGTCATAAACAAATTGATGACTTGCTTGATAGAGCAAAGTTGGAAAAACAGTCTAAACAGCGTGAAAAATGCTTTAGAAATTATAAAGATGAAAGGTAGGACAACACAATGAAACAGCATTTTACAGACGAAAAAACGGGGATCCGATACACCTTGCAGGGAGATTATTATTTGCCCGACCTTGCATTACCCGCTGAAGAACAACAGCCAATCGGCATATGGGGACAACGACATTTGCGACACATCAAGCAAAATCGAAGGGTGCTATACACCAATTTGCTGACAAGCGGCAAGTTAAACAGTTACCTCGCTGATATTAATCGACAGGCGGAAGAAATGTTTTCTCGGCTGGTGAAACAGATGGCAGAGCGTGAGGGTCTAACTGAGCAACTCAAAGCGGATAATCAAATGGAATGGGTGCAAAAGATGAATAATATCCGTAATAGAGCCACAGAAATCGTAAACCACGATACTATTTACTACTAATCGAAGTATGGTGGCAGGGAGTTTTACACCTCTCTGCCACTATTTCTTTTTGCTTATCTGTTAATTTTTTTGCGAACATCTTGACATTTCAACTCTAATATGTTAGAGTATATATGAACTCTAATGGGTTAGAGAAAGGAGCGTCAATTATGGATACACCAAAGGTATTTGAAAGTGAATATCGCTTTTGCTTGATTTTGTGGGAGAACGAGCCGGTTAAAAGCAGCAAACTTGTGGATCTCTGCAAAGAGCAGCTTGGTTGGAAACCCACTACTACTTACACTGTTATTAAGCGTCTGTCAGAGCGAGGCGTATTAAAGAACGAGAATACTGTGGTGACTTCGCTTGTCAGCAAAGATCAGGTGCAGGCAGCCGAACTGAATGAAATGGTGGAAAAGACCTTTGAGGGTTCTTTGCCGGCGTTTATCGCTGCGTTCACCAAGCATCAGAAAATCTCCGATGCTGAGATTGATGCGGTTCAGCAGATGATAGACCGCTATAGGAAAGGAGAATCAAAATGACAGAGTTCTTCTTAAACATAGTGAATATGAGCATATCAGCAAGCTGGGTTGTACTTGCAGTATTGCTTTTAAGGTTATTACTCAAAAAAGCTCCAAAATGGATTACCGTTCTTCTGTGGGGAATTGTGGCTATCAGAATGATTTGCCCATTCTCTATTGAGAGTGTAATGAGTCTTATACCGAGCGCAGAAACAATTAGTCCGGAAATAATGATGGATAGAACCCCAAAAATTAATTCCGGTATTCCTATTATCAATAATATTGTAAACCCCGTTATCGGTGAATCATTTGCTCCTGATCCTGCTACAAGTGCAAATCCCTTGCAAATATGGATCCCCATTTTATCGTTTGTGTGGATTGTGGGCATTGCCGGAATGCTTTTATATACTACTATCAGTTACTTCCGCGTAAATAGAAAAATCGGTACAGCTGTCCTGCTTCATGATAACATCTTCCAAAGCGAAAGCGTTGTTTCTCCGTTCGTACTCGGCATTATAAAGCCAAAGATATACCTGCCATTTAAGGTGAATGATAAGGATATGGAACATGTTATCGCTCACGAGCAGGCACATATCCGCCGTAAAGACCATTGGTGGAAGCCGTTTGGATTTCTGCTTTTAGCACTCCATTGGTTCAATCCTTTAATGTGGCTCGGTTATGCATTGCTTTGTAAAGATATCGAGTTTGCTTGTGATGAAAAAGTTATCAAAGAACTGAATACCGAGGAAAAGGCCGACTATTCTCAAGCACTGTTGAACTTAAGTGTAAATCGCCGTATGATTGCAGCTTGTCCACTTGCTTTTGGAGAGGTAGGCGTAAAAGATAGAGTGAAATCGGTACTGAATTACAAGAAAACTGCTTTTTGGATTATTATAGTTGCTGTTATTGCGAGTGCAGTTTTTGCGGTTTGTTTTCTTACAAGTCCTACAACAACAAACCTAAATGAAAAAATGTCATTGTTTATTGAAGAACAAATAATAGAGCATCATCACGGAAAATATAAAAGCGGAGAGTTCTATTGTACCGACTTCAAAGTGTTAGGGACAAGAAAAGATAAAGGAAGCACAACTGTGTATATGTGGGTTCTTTATTCGGAATATGATGATATAAACGGCGAAATTGAAGATGTCAGCGGAGCTCATATACCAACAGTAATAACTGTTAAGAAAGCAGACTCAAACGTACAATATGAACTTGTTGAATATTGGGAACCGAGAGATGGCTCATACTATGCTGAGGACATTCGTGCAAAGTTTCCTTGGTATTTACACGGAAAAGCTCTTGATCCTGAACATAATATAAAAGAACAACAAGCAAATTGCGACAAGAAAGCTCAAGAGTATTTTTCTTCCGTTTCAAATGTCGGCGGTGCAGATGGTCCATCTGAGGTTATCACTACTGCTAATATAGCTCAACTCAAAGCCAAATATCCTCAATTTTTTAATGTTTCAACAGATGGCGGTTTGATAGTCTATATTTGGCAAATGGCCGAGAATAGTTATAAATGCTATCTTGCAAACTCTAATTTGGAAGCGGTATCAGATACCACCTTTGATTACGACGTTGGTGCAACCATTGCAGAAATGCGTGCTATTTTAACCACCTATGACATTGACAAAAAGGACATTGTTATCGCTCCCGTCTATAATCCCTTGTCAAGCTATTATTACAAGATAGATGATGCATATCGAGCAAGAATCCAAGAATTGTTTTGGAAAGATATGGAATCTGAGTAAATACTGCTGACTGCTTTGATCCTCCGGACAAAGTAATCGTAGGGCACAAATTATTTTCTTAACTGTAAAGGCAGCGCTCCGTGCGCTGCCTTTAGTTTTCAAATTCCAAAATTCTATTGAATTTACAAGCAAAATAGTTTATAATACACACATACCACTTCCATATTATCCACGGTGAAATTATTCTTGTTATCAACCACGATAACAAAATGATAACAAGGGCATTTTAGCACAGGATAATACAGATACATCGTAAAATCAAAATAGAGAGACTAACGAAAAGCAAAATCGCATAAACAGAATTGTTTAGTTCTCGTCGAGTGGGAATAAAATCAAGCGGTTTTCAAGTGAATAAAACAGTTAAACGGCGGCAGGGAGTAATCTCTGCCGCCGGTTTTCTCTATATTGAAGATAGCGTATCACCAATATCCGCATTGATACAAATTGCTTGCTGCCAGATGTCTTGCGGACAAAATGCCTGTCCCTGATTAATGCAGGTATAGACGGCATTTGGGTTATTTTTCGTCATTTGCCAAAACGGATATTTTATAATAACAGGTGTATTCATCCCGACGCCGAGCTCTAAAAACAGGATATGGGAATAACTGTGGCGACGAAAAAAATCCTCATAACGGCTTGCCGCCGCATACCAGCCTGCGTCCTGCACAAAAGAGTTATCACATCGCAGATTCATTGTCATAGGTGCGCCGCAGACGGGGCATTTCGGTATCAGTTCCGTAGGTACTTTCATATCCTTTTGCTGTTCTGTCATTGCTCTGACAGCTTCTTCGTTGTCATAGGTTTTATCGTGACAAGGGTTGGAGCATTGCCATAAGCCGTAATCGCCCTGTGTGTAGAAAAGACGTTTTTTGTCAAAGCCCGCTCGCTGAAACTGGTGGTCAACGTTGGTTGTCAAGACAAAATAATCCTTATCTTTTACAAGTTTAAGTAAATCTCTGTACGGTTTGCCGACAGGGCAATCATATCGGTTCACAAGAATGTGCCTTGACCACCACGCCCAATATTCTTCGAGTGTTTCATAAGGATAAAAACCGCCTGAATACATATCGGTGATACCGTACTTTTTATGAAAGTCCGAAAAATACATCTCGAATCGCTCGCCGCTGTAATCAAAGCCTGCCGAAGCAGAAAGCCCCGCTCCCGCCCCTATCACAATGGCGTCTGCCGTGTCAATTTCATTTTTCAGTCTATTTATATTATCCGAGAAGTTCTCGGTAGATTTCGTAGTCCAACTCTTTGAAAACATTGAATATCACCTTAATTTTGCTGTTTGTATGACGCTTAAAGTCTTTTACGGTTTTAATTGCGATTTCTGCGGCTTTGTCATTGGGAAAATGAAATTCTCCCGTTGATATACAGCAAAACGCAATGCTTTTTATGTCGTTTTGTTCTGCAAGCTCCAGACATGAGCGGTAGCAGGAAGCGAGTAAATCACAGTCCTGCTGGGTCAAACTTTTTCTGACAATCGGGCCTACTGTGTGGAGTACATATTTGCAGGGCAAATTGTACGCCGGTGTTATTTTTGCCCTGCCCGTTTCTTCTTTGTGTCCCTGCTTTTTCATAATCTCTGCACATTTGAGTCGAAGCTGAACGCCTGCGAAGGTATGAATCGCATTGTCAATACAACCGTGACAGGGGCAGAAACAACCCAGCATTTCGGCATTGGCGGCGTTTACGATAGCGTCACAGGCAAGGGTTGTAATATCTCCCTGCCATAAATAAATGTCCGGTTTGATTGATTGTAAATTATCAAGACTTATAATACCTTTTTGCCTTGTTTCCTCACGAAGATACTCGTCCTGTATGGCAAGGAAATCATCGCTAACAGGCAAAGGCATACGGATATTAAACAGAGAGCGAAGGAGCTTTTTCTGCTCCATTTCGTTTGTCGGGATTTTAATGCTTTCGTATTCCGGCAGTTCTTTCAATAACTCTGTGATTAAATATTCTCTTTTCTCGGCTTGTGTCATAGTTTTATCCTCTTTTGATAACTGCATTATAGGGGCAGACAGTCATACAGTTTCCGCAATGCAGACAGTTCTTTTGAATAATTATAGCAGGAACGGCTCCAAAATCAATACAGCCCTGCGGACAAACTGCTTCACACGCTTTGCAGCCGACGCAGTTATCGCTAATCTCATATCCCTCATTTATTTCTTGCCCGTCCCCAAAAGTGAAAACAGCTCGCTCAATAGGTTTTTTGGAAAGGTCGAACCATTCGCCGTTTCCCTCGTAAATACGAAATACGGTAAGAGCCTTGCGGGACTCTTTTGTCGTATAGATTTCTTTCATATAGCTGTTTTTCTCAAACAACTTTTCCAGCGGTTCGCTGCCGATTTCCTGAGCCTTACCGCTTACAGAAACAGCAACGCAGGATAATGTGTCGCTTCCTTTCATTCCGGTTAAAGCAACATACCCTTTTTGTTTTAATCGCTCGTAGAGGTTCTTACCCTTTGCCGTCAGGAAATACAGTCCGCTATCGTCATAGTCCATTATATCAATAGCACAGGTTACCGGCAGTCCGTTGTTATCTACTGTTGCCATTACGGTAGTATGGATTTCTTCAACAAGATATTTCAGATAGTTCATTGCATACCTCCTCGTTACGGTAGGGAAAGCCACGCAAAAGAAACCGCCTGCGTGGCTTTCGGTTGTTATAGTTAGAACTTGCCGTTCTGATTTTGCCAAGTGGATTTATCCGCAATGGTTTCCATTACATCCCAATGCTCGGCAATCTTACCGTCCTCAACTCTCCAAAGGTCATAGTAAGAGGTAGGAGCACCGCCAAAGGTTCCTTCGCTGACTGCGAGAACAAAGTTTCCTTGTGCAAGTACCTGATGTACGGTAGTGTAAATCATCTGAATGTTTTGCTCTGCAAGAGCGGCGAGTGCAGTACCTAAACCGGATAAACCGTCTGCGATTCCTGTGTTATGCTGAAGGTAAGTATCACCGTCAAAATAATCAGGTGTTTTCTCAGGACGATTGCCCTGCATAACATCGTAAAGGAAGTTCTTTACTACCTCACGGTTTGCTTCGGTTTTGTCAAGGTCTTTGATTACCAAAGTTCCGTCAATTTGTGTTCTGCCGGACGGATTGGGTTCTGCTTTTGCGGCAAGGTTATCCCAATGCTCTGCAATCTTGCCGTTTTCATCAAAGCGGAAGATGTCAAAAGCAACCTGTTCACCCGCACCTGCAAAATTGTAAACGGTCTGCAAGAAAACCTTGTCACCGTCCTCAAAGGCACGGATATTGTTTACAGTGGTTTTTACGGGTGCAGATGCGAGGTATGCAACTGAACCGACAAAGGCGTCACGCCCTGTTGAGTAAGCAAGGTTGTGCTGAATGTAGCCTTCTGCAAGCAGTTCGGTTGCTTTCTCGGTATTGCCGGTTGCGAAAGTGCCTATAAGTTCAAGTGCTTTCTGTGTGTTTGTCATTTTAGTTTCCTCCTTTGGATTTGCTTCGAGCTTCGCATCGGCCGTTCTGTGTAGCTCTTGACTATATTATATTTGTGACAGTACCCATTGTAAAGTAAGCACAATATTGTGGCGTAGTTACCAAAAGGAAACTAATGGATAGTTACCGGGAGGAAACTAATGTGTAAACAAAGGGATAACAGTCGCTTTTAAGCCGAGAAAAAATTTTTGATTTTTTTATTTTTCGGGGTACACTTGATTTCCTATATGGTAGTATAGTATAATATGAGTGTTAGAGACAATTTGAAACTATTGTGAGGTTTTATTATGAGCGATAAATTAAAAGAACTGCCGGCTTGCCCGGTTGAAACAACGCTTACCTTAATCGGTGATAAGTGGAAAGTTTTAATACTAAGAGATTTGTTGCCGGGAACAAAGCGTTTTGGCGAACTCAAAAAATCTATCGGCAGCGTATCTCAAAAAGTTTTGACTGCTCAGCTTCGTGATATGGAAGAAAACGGACTCGTTAATCGAAAAGTATATGCTGAAGTTCCGCCAAGAGTAGAATATTCCTTGACAGAATTGGGACAGAGCTTGAAGCCTATCCTCGACGCTATGTGGAATTGGGGCGAAGGATATAAAAGCAGTATATCAGGCAAGTAAACCCCTTGCGTGACAACAAAGTGACAACAAAAACTTGACAGTCCATATTTTATGGATAATCTGAATACTCTTGATAATGCGAGTAAAAATAACCATACAAAATTGTTTAAGTCACAGTTATCGGGAGCGAATAGGAATAAAATGAATAACGCCCGAAAGCCTTGTACTGCAACGGTTTTCGGGCATTCCCTTTTTCTTGGCGTACCACATTCGTACCATTATTCGCTATCACCCTGCTACCGCATCACTTACTTTGTGTTTGCACACTACAGACTTCTTGTCAACAGTACCAACCCCCAGAAAAACTATATCAGTATTTTGCGAAAGCGTGATGTAACCTTCGTATTGAAATTTGTGAAATGTTATGCTATATTGTAGTTGCAGACATTGAAAAGAAATACTGAAAATTTTCCGGATGTACATACCTGTTGTATGGAAAAGGATTAGAGAAATGAAAAAAAGCAACAAAACAATTTAATGGGGGATTGTAATATGAGAAAAGTCTTGATTTTCGCTTTACTGCTTACTGCAGTTTTTCCGTTTTCCGGATGTTTCGGCGAGCGGAAAACAGAAATTGACACCGATAGTCTTACATACTTTTGTTACAGTACTTCCTGCTTTGTGATAAACTATGACCAAATATACACCTGTGAAAAATCAGGGGACAAAGTAAGAATATCGGTTAAGTACGCAGGTGCGTCCCCGGATGAGGTAACAGAAGTTGAAACAGACGGAACAGTCATGAATAGATTAGGTGAGGTCATTAATAAATATGAAATACCAAGCTGGGACGGATTCAATGAATCAAATCACCATGTGCTTGATGGGGAAAGTTTTAGTTTAACGGTAAAATCCGGAGAGGATACGCTCATCAGTGCATACGGTGCAAATTCTTATCCCGAGAATTACACCGATGCTACAAATGAAATTGAAGAAATCTTCCAAGAAATACTTGTTCAAAATGGCTATGAGCCATACTGATTTCATACGGTCTGCGATTTTGTTATTATTGCCAAAAGAAGATGTTTGTGCTATCATTACAAAATAAACTATGTTCGGAGGTGCTGAGATGGTTTCTCAACGCGGCAGAATTTTCAGAAATGTTCTGCGTTTAACTTTCAGCCTAAATCCATACAAGACAAAAGACCCTATTACGCGTTTGAGGACTGCTTCAAATCCTGCAATCAACGATAGCGTGCCCGAGGGATTTACTCTTGCGAAGGAAAAAACTCCAAAGGGCACCAAGTACGACAGGGTGCTGAAAGTCGGCGACAAAAGAAAAGACAGAGTTATTCTATATCTTCACGGGGGTGCCTATGTGGCGGGACTTCTCTCCACTTACCGTGAATTTGCAGGGGATTACTATGAGGCAACCGGCGGATGCGAGCTTATTATGCTTGACTACGAGCTTGCCCCTGAGAATGTTTACCCTTCACAGCTTAATGAGGCTTATGACCTTTGGTGCGATATTGTGGACAATCAGGGCTATAAACCTGAAAACATAGTTATTGCAGGTGACTCGGCAGGTGCCAATCTTACACTTGCGTTAATGCTCAAACTTCGTGATATGGGCAGAGAACTACCGAAAGCCGGAGTCTGTATGTCTTTGTGGGGTGACATGACCTGCAGCGGAGACAGTTATACTGAAAATTATTCACGGGATGTTCTGTTTGGAAGAAAAGGTGTGTTTACTAAAGAGCAGATTGATGCCGAAAAAGAATCCCTCCTCAACTGCCCGGTTTTCTCCTGGTTCGGTGATGCCGACAGAAAAGACCCCTATATTTCGCCTGTGTTCGCAGATTTTAGCGGTTTTCCGCCAATGTTTTTTACAGTTGGAGAAGATGAAATCCTCTTGAGTGATACCCTTGCAGTATCGGAAAAACTCAAAGCACTCAATATATATTCTGAAGTTGAGGTAGGCGATGGGATGTTCCATGCCTATCCAATGTTTAGGAAAATCGTGCCTGAGGGCAAGGAGTCTTTTGAGCGTGTAGCAGACTTTATAGCCAAAGTATATAAAGGCGAAATTTCATAGAAGCAATGGATCCGCACAATCGAGTTGTGCGGATTTTTTGATTTAGCAGGGCTTATTTGGCATAAGTTTTATATTGTCATTGAAATAATGTTTTATATACTGTATAATAATTACATCAGAGATTAAGGAGGGATTGGTGTGTCTAATGAGCACAAGGGTCATCGAAGCAGAATGAAAAACCGATATTTGCAAAATGGCTTCGATAATTTTGAGGAGCATGAGATTTTGGAAATGTTGCTCTATTACTGCTATCCGCAAAAGGACACTAACCCAATTGCTCACAGGCTTTTAGAGAACTTCGGCTCAATAAGTGCTGTGCTTGATGCACCTGTTGATGTGCTTGTTGAATCGGGACTCACCGAAAACTCTGCAACTTTCCTGAAGATGCTTCCCGATGTGGCGAGAGTTTATCTTGACGATAAATACAACAATAAGAACAAAATCATAGACATCAATAACTTGGGAGACTATTTCCTCAATAAATTTGTGGGTAGAGTGAATGAGCACCTGATTCTTCTTTTGTTGGACGCAAAGTGTCGCGAGCTTTATTGCGGTGTTGTTTCGGTAGGCTCAAATGTGTCTTCGGATGTGAATATGAGAAAGATAGTTGACCTTGCAATGAGGTACAATGCTCGCACAGCGGTAATAGCTCACAATCACCCAAGCGGTATGGCACTCCCCAGTCAGAATGACTACAGAGCCACCGAAGTTTTGGCTGAAACTTTGAGTGTAGTCAGTATAAATCTGTATGACCATATAATTATTGCCGATAACGACTACGTTTCCTTTAGGGAGTCAGGCGCGCTGTAATTATTATCCCTCTATTTGATAGAGGGATTTTTTCTTGTCTTTTGATTTTCGTCAAAAGATATATTAGTGAAAATTCTGCCGACTGACTGCTAATACTCATATTGACAAAGCAGAAAAATCGGATTACCGATTAGTATTTATCGTGTCATAAAAAACCTTTGATTTTTCCACAATATATGGTATAATTGTTAGATAAAATGACTAAATCTGTGATTTTTCTCATTATTATTCTTATTTCGAATTATTATTAACATTTTATCTTTACGGAGGCTGATATCATGGATAAGTTTAAGCTTGTTTCTGAATACAAACCCACGGGCGACCAGCCTCAAGCTATTGATACTCTTGTGAGAAGTATTGAGGCGGGCAACCGTGAGCAGACACTTTTGGGTGTTACCGGTTCGGGTAAAACCTTCACTATGGCAAATGTTATTGCAAAACTCAACAGACCCACCTTGGTGCTTGCCCACAACAAAACACTTGCCGCACAGCTCTGCACCGAGTTCAAGGAATTCTTCCCCGAAAATGCGGTTGAGTATTTTGTATCATAATACAAGATTTACACTAAAAACTGCAACAAAATTACGTTTTTAGGGACCTTTTAACACAAGATAATACGTAATAACACTATATAAACCAAATAAATTTGTGACCTAAATTCGTGTAATGAGAAAATGATTACTTTTAAGAGGTGAAACCATTTTGAAATTTTCTTTTAAATCTTTTGCTGATGGCAGTTTTGATTACGATAAGAAAACGGAAACACATACGGGGTTGTATCTTCGTGAAGAAAAAGCCGACATTAGCGGCGGAAAAATTAATTTTTCAGATATAGATGTACTTAGAGATTATCCCGATATTGACACCGTTACTGTTTCGGGGCTTAATCAAGAAACCTTTGAATATTTTATACTTAACTATGGTAAACAACTAAAAGCAATTCGATTTTTCAAGAATAAGCAAATTGAGGATTTGTCTCTTTTAGGCACACTTCCACAATTAGAATATCTTTATTTTTTCGCAAATCAAAAAGTAACACAGCTTTGGGATATGTCGAATAATACTTCTTTAACAGGAGTTTGCATTGAGGATTTTTCAAAGCTCAAATCCATAGTTGGCATTGAAACTGCACCCAACCTAAAATATTTTACAATCGGCAACGCAATTTGGGATACTGCAGAAATTGAAAGTTTTATGCCTCTTGCGAACACTAAAATTGAATATTTGTCCTTTACGGGCAAAAAGATTACAGACAATGATTTTTCGTTTTTGTCTGATATGTTGCAATTAAAAGAGTTTGATTTTTCAT
The DNA here is from genome assembly GCA_030533225.1 of Eubacteriales bacterium. GTDB lineage: Bacteria > Bacillota > Clostridia > Oscillospirales > Acutalibacteraceae > Ruminococcoides. Next base: position 1,045 of record JAUNJO010000009.1, on the reverse strand, counting down.
TACACTTTTTGACAACCGAACAGGTTGCTTGGATTGTTGCTAATTTCCCACACTTGAAAGGTTTTGCTTTAAAGGCAAAACACGATTGTGAACTGTTTAAAAGCAATGAAGATTTGAAAAAAGTTCCTGCAACAATTATTGTTGGTAAAAGAAAGCCGTCACTCAAAATTGAGGGGAATGAACAACGAATTAAAAATTACGAGTTGAAATTTGAGGCGTTAGTAGAGAAATATAAGGGCAAAAAATATTGTGAGATTTTTTGATGTTGAATACTCGGCTGAATACTTTGTACTGAATACGACTACAAATTTGTGACCTAAATTCGTGTTATTTACTATAAGCCAACTTTTTGAGGAAAATTCGAGTGAATTTAAGACAATAAAAAGATAGAAATTAATCAAAAAGGAAGGAGTGAGAACATAGTGGACAAGTTTATTTTACATTCACCCTATAAACCGATGGGCGACCAGCCTGAGGCGATTGCAACGCTGGTCGAGGGGCTTAAAAAAGGCTATATGGAGCAAACCTTACTCGGCGTGACGGGTTCGGGAAAAACTTTTACGATGGCGAATATCATTGCACAAATGAACCGCCCGACGCTGGTCTTGGCGCACAACAAAACGCTTGCTGCCCAACTATGTTCGGAGTTTAAAGAATTTTTCCCCGAAAATGCGGTTGAGTATTTTGTATCATATTATGATTACTATCAGCCGGAGGCGTACATCCCCGGTACCGATACCTATATTGAAAAGGATTCTTCTATCAACGATGAGATAGATAAGCTTCGCCACAGCGCAACCTTGGCGCTTTCCGAGAGACGGGATGTAATCATCGTTGCGTCAGTTTCCTGCATATATACCCTCGGTGACCCGATTGATTACCGTGCAATGGTAATTTCACTTCGTCCCGGTATGAATATGGAGCGCGACTATCTCCTCAAAAAGCTTGTCACCCTGCAATATGAAAGAAACGATATTTCCCTGACTCGCAACAAATTTCGGGTTAGGGGAGATGTTGTTGAAGTTTATCCCGCTTATTCCACTCA
>JAUNJO010000051.1 GCA_030533225.1 Eubacteriales bacterium | reverse complement strand
CAACCCCTCCGTCTGTGGCTTCGCCACATCCACCTCCCCTTGCACAGGGGAGGCTGTTTATTCTTGCTTCAACCTTGCCTTTTGGCACAGGGGAGCAACCGATTTAGCGGAAAACTTGGTATTTTTTGCCTTGTCACAGCAAAAGCGTTAAAAAGCCCTCCTTGTGTAAAGGAGGGTGGCAGCCGTAGGCTGACGGGAGGATTGTTTCTAAAGCCGTTCCGCCTGTTACCAATATTTTTCTCAAGAAAAAACCTCCCCGCAGCAGATTGACTGCCGCTAAAACTAAAAAATGTCTCATATCGATACGGTGATATGAGACAAATTTCACTATAAAACATAAACTATTGCATTTCGTCTGCCCCAGCTCATGCACTGGTTGTAAGTAGGATAATACACATCCACAAGGACATAGCCGCTCATGAGTGCTCCGCCTGTATCAACTGCGGTTGCGTAGCCGTAAACCTTGCTTCCGTCGGCTGAGACAATGTAAAGCTTAGAGCCGTAGGGGATTACATTGGGATTTACCGCAACTCCGCCCAAATACGCAGGCACGCCTGTGGCGGTTGATGCGCCGGGGGAGGAGTAGTAAGCTGTTGAAGAGCCTGTGAGCTTCTTCTTGTAGTAAACCTTTTTGCCGTCTTGGTCATAGAAATAACCTGCGGAGTTATCAACGGAAGCGCCGCTGTTCGAGCTTCCCGAACTGCCCGATGAGGAATTGCTTTGGGCAGTTCCCACAAGCTTAATCTGGTCCTGAGCCTCGCGGATAATCTCCTCGGACAGCACCCGGCTGTCAGTCAGAACGCCGTCAACATACTTATTTTTGTATGTAATCTGTTTCTCGCCCTCAATGCCCTCCTGAGTAATCTTCGATGTGCCGCTTTTCATCGAGCTTGTCTTTTTGGTGACAAAGCCGTAGTCGATAATCTCGGTTTCGGTTTCTTCCTTATACTCAATTCGGGTGACAACTATCTCGGTTTCCCCGGTGACAGCGGTGTCGGGAGAGGGTGTGACCGTATCGTGTTCGCCGAGAGTTATGCCTAATTCCTTGAGAACCTCGGACACCGTTGCGTCCTTGGTGTAAAACACCTGAGTGGTGCCGTCGCAGGTGAGAGTGACGGCGCTGTCAGACTTAATCGTAATGTATGTGTCCTCGTTTACATCTTTATAAAGGAGGGGCGAAACCTCCTCATTGCCTGTGAGGGTGATGCCCGCACTCTTTATGGCGTCCTCAACGCTTCCGCCTGTAACATAGGCGATGAATTCCTCGCCCCTGAAGTTTACCGTGACGGGAAAGGCGCGGACAATGGAAAGGGACACACAGCCGTCAGAGTCGGTACGGATAATATCGTCATACTCCCCCACCTCAATGTTGGCAACATCCAGAATATAGTCGGTGTAGATATTGGAGTTTTCGTTTTTTTCGTCCTGCGAGGAGCTTTGTGCCGATGCCGAAAGCACCAAAATCCAGGCAAAGAGCACCGCAAATACGACAGTTAAGATATAATAGACCGCACTTCTGCTTCTTTGCTTCATGGCACACACTCCTTTCAAAAGATAATACCGAAACTTGACAAAAATCGAGGTGACAAAAGCCTATAGAAGCCTCATCTTTTTTCTGTGTGGACATTATAGACCAAAGATTTTACAAGTGTCAAATTATTTTTATCGCCATATTTGTGCATGCTGCACAAAAGTTTTGACTTAATTTGCCTTGAAAGAATATTGTTATTTCCCACAGAGAATTATATTGCCGAAAAATACTGACGAATTGTACAGAAATCAGTTGTTACAGAAATGTAACAAAAAATGACAACAATGTAACTGTATATTCCCAAAAATTATCCTGTTTTTGTGCATTTACCTTTTTTGCCAAATGGCTTATTTACTGGATTTCAGGTGGGAAATTTTGCAAAAATTAAGCTCTCCCGCCGCCGCAGGAGAGCCGTAGTCTGCCGAAGAAAAATCCAATTATGACTATATTGTTAGGGAAAAGCAAGTGCGGTTTATCGTCCCTCTCTGCACAAGGCTTCCTTGTAATTCGGCTTGTCGGAAATCCAAAAAAGCTCCTCAGATTGTCAAGCCAAGTGCAACACTTTGATTGAGTTTTATTGCTTCGCAGTTTAATTTGGCTTTGCCAAGCTTTATTACTCTTCGGGCAGTAGCATTATAATCAAAACTTGACGATTTTTGAGGTGTAGGGCGCCAAAGTTTCCTCAAAATGTCTGCCCTTAAAGTCAGCACTCAGAGTTTTCTGCTCTGAGGCAATGTTCACGAAAACAACGGCGTTTTCCTCCTCAAAGCTTCTGCCGAAAGCAAATATCTCATTTTGGGTGTTGAGCCTCTCAAAGCTTCCCTTCATGAGGGCTTTTGAGGAAAGTCTTTCTTTCGCAAGCATTTTGATGTGCTCCATAAGGTCGGCGTCGACAATTTCGGGATTTTCCACATCTATTGCGGGCCGCAGGGGAAGGTCGCTGTGGTTTGCCTTTTCACCTGTAATTCCCCATTCGCTGCCGTAGTAAATCGAGGGAACACCGGGCATGGTAAAGAGTATTGTGTAGGCGTTCTTCAGGTTTTCCCTGTGATTTTTCAGGACGGACGCAATTCGGTTTACATCGTGGTTGTCAAGGAAATTGTAGAGTGCCATATTTTTGTAAAGACCCCAGGGACCGTTCTGGCGGTCAAGACTGCTCATAATCTCGAAGAGATTTTTTGAGGTTATGGAGGAATGAATACCCTTGTAGCACTCGTAGTTGGTTACGGAGTGGAGCATTTCGTCATTCACCCACACGCAGTAGTTGCCGTGAATAATCTCTCCCATAAGCCAGAAATCAGGGTCTTTTTCGGCAGTTACCCTGCGTAAATCCCTGAAAAAGTCATGGTCGATAACATCCGCCGCGTCAAGTCGGAGTCCCTCTATTCCGAAGTCCTCCATCCACATTTTCACCGAGTCCAGAAGATAGTTTTTCACCTGAGGGTTGCGAAGATTCAACTTCACAAGGCTTTCGTAGCCTGCCCAGCTGTCGTAGCGGAAGCCGTCGCCGTAGGAGTTGTTTCTTCCGAAGTCAAGCCCCGAAAACCAGTCTCTGTACTGAGAATTTTCACGGTTTTTGAGCAAATCCTCAAAGGCGAAAAAGCCTCTGCCCACATGGTTGAAAACTCCGTCCAGGATAATGTGAAAGCCCTCGTTCCTAAGCGCCCTGCAGACCTTTGCAAAATCCTCTGAAGTTCCCAGTCTTGTGTCGATTTTTCTGTAATCGTGGGTGTCATAGCCGTGAAGTCCCGACTCAAAAACAGGACCGAAATATATGCAGTTTACACCGAGATTTTTCATGTGGGGAATCCACTTCTCCACCTTTTCAATGCGGTTTACGGGGGGCTCTCCCATGTTCTTTTCGGGAGCCGAGCAGAAGCCGATGGGATATATATGGTAAAAAATTCCTTCTCTGATGTCCTTCATTTTTGCCTCCGGGGGAATTACTGATTAGTTTTGCTCGTAGGAGTACCTGACCGGTGTGTTCATCATGCCGATGATTTCGTCATAGTCCTCCTTGTCGGTGACTATTGTGGGTTGGTAGTTATTCTCACTGCCTGTGTATACATAGCAGGGGATGATTTCGGTCTCGGTGTTGATTCTGCCCTCTGTACGCGTCAGGCGAACTCTGAATATCACCGTCTTGTTTTCGGGGAAAATGGAGGCGCTGTAGCAGAAATTGCCCAGGGAGTACACAATGGGTACGCCGTTTACAACCTCCATAGGCTGTAAAACATGAGGATGACTGCCCACAATCAGGTCGCACTGACCTTCCTCGGCAAGCTTGCGGGCACATTTGATTTTGTAGTCGTCAGGCTCGTGAATTCCCTCCTCGCCTCCGTGGAAAAACACGATTTTATAATCGCACTGACCTTCCATATCGGAAAGTGCGTCCTCAACATAGCTCAGGTGGTAATCTGCCCAAAGGTGAGCGTAGACCACGCCGATTCTGAGTCCCTTTACATCGAAGTACATGGGCACACAGTCCTCGCCGGCAGGGATGCCTGCCTCTTCAAGAGCTTTTTTGGTATCCTCGTAGCCCTCTGCGCCGTAGTCGCTTGTGTGGTTGTTGGTGATTCCCGCGACCTCCACCGAGCCGAGAGTGAGAATATCCACATTCTTTGTGGGAGTTTTGAACCAAAAGGCAGGTGAATAGTCCTTGCCGATTTTGTCTAAATCACGGTCGGTGATAACGCACTCCACATTGGAGAAGGTCAGGTCATCCTGAGAAAGCTCGTCTCTGACTTTCTCAAAAAAGTATTCGTGCTCCACATTGTCCGCATACCAGGAGAAGTTCTCGTTTCGCGCGATTCCCGACTCACTGCCGATAATACAGTCACCGATAAAGGACAGCACAATCTCCTCAGGCTCAGGGGGTACGGTGGTCTCAGCCCGTGTAGGTGGGGTTGTCTCGTTCTTCGGTGGTGTTTCGGGCTTTTTGTTAAGTCCCATAAGGGTGACCGCCACGAAAACCAATACTAAAAGCAGGGATATAACAGCAATAACTGTGCCTTTTTTTGTCATTTTATCTCACTCCGCTACCGAAAGGTACAAATTTCGATTGATATACACCATATATATCACAACGCAGTGAAATATTCAACAACACAAAGGTTACAAATTATAAAGTGTCCTGCCATTCGTTGACAAAGCTTTATTATTAGTAGTATAATAAACCTAATAATGAGTTATTATGTCCGTTTGGAGGATTTTTATATGTTTGGTACGGTTTACGATTTTATCGTCTCCCTTTTGGCAACGCCTTTGGGCTTTATTATGAAGTGGTGCTACAGCTTTCTGCACGATTACGGACTTTCCATTGTGCTGTTCACCTTGATTTCGAAAATCATCATATTACCCGTGGGCATCTGGGTACATAAAAACGCCATCAAAATCGTTGAAATTCAGCCTGCCATCAATCGCATCAAGGCAAAATTCTACGGCGACAAGGAGAGAATAGGCGAGGAAACCAACGCTCTCTACAAAAAGCAGAAGTACAATCCCTTTGCCTCGCTTTTGCCCTTGGTTATTCAGGTGGTTTTGCTTTTGGGTGTTGTGGCGGTTATCTACGCACCTCTTGACTACATCTTCGATGTTCCCGATGATGTTATTGTTCAGCTTGAGGACAGAGCCGCAGAGCTTACCGGCGCAGACAGAGACGCAAATTCCATTCAGATTACGGCAATCAACGCCATGCGCGACAATCCCGACGCTTTCTCGGACATAGCAAAGACAGATGAGGGCAAAGCCGCCGTTTTGAATGCCTCAAAGCTGAAGCTTGATTTCTTAGGCTTTGATTTGTCGGCAACTCCCTCGAAGTTCCTTGCAAGTGACTTTGCCGCTAATTACTATATGCTTCTGTCCCCCTTGCTCGCAGGACTTTCCGCATGGTTTCTGTGCTTTGTGCAGAACAAGTCAAATGTGCTTCAGGCGGAGCAGGGCAAGTTCAATAAAATCGGCACAGCCATCTTCTCCGTGGGACTTTCACTTTTCCTCGGCTTTTTCGTGCCTGCGGGCATTGCTCTTTACTGGATAGCAAGCAATCTTATCGCAATACTTCAGCTTCTCATACTCAACGCTGTTATCCCCCCCAAAAAGTATGTTGACTACCCTGAGCTTGAGGCTTCCCGAGAGGAGCTGAGAGCCATTGAGACGCTGGATGCTGACAGGGCAAAAGACCCCAAGAGCAAGGAGAATAAAAAGCGTGAAAAGGCAGACTACAAGCGGTTTTTCTCCATTGCTAACAAGCACCTTGTTTTCTATTCCGAGAAAAGCGGTTTTTACAAGTACTTTGAAAATATCATTGAAGCACTGCTTAAAAATACAAGCGTCACCATTCACTATGTAACCAATGACCCCGACGACGCAATCTTCGGGAAAGCGGAGGAAAACCCCCGCATCAAGGCGTACTACATCGGACCCAAGAAGATTATCACCTTCATGATGAAGATGGACGCGGAAATCGTGGTTATGACCACGCCCGACCTGGAAAAATACTACATCAAGCGTTCCTATGTAAAGAAAGATGTGGAGTATATTTACACCTTCCACGGCCCCACCTCCACCACCATGTGTGTGCGTGAGGGGGCGTATGACCACTTCGACACCATCTTCCTTGTAGGACCCCATCAGGAGGAGGAAATCCGCGAGACCGAGGCTATGTACAATCTCCCTGCGAAGACCTTGGTGCCGGTAGGCTTCGGACTTATCGACAACCTCATCGAGATGTACGGCAAAATGGAGAAGACCGAGAAGGACAAAAAGCAGATTTTGCTTGCTCCCTCCTGGCAGGAGGACAACATCCTGGAGTATTGCCTTGATCCTCTTATGGAGGGGCTCATAGGAAAGGGCAACAGAGTTATCCTCAGACCTCACCCCGAATTTGTGAAGCGCTTCCCTCAGAAGATGGAGGCTATTATAGCAAAGTACAAGGACGCAGACGGGGATAATCTCATCATCGAGACCGACTTCAGCTCAAACCGTACAATCTGGGAGAGCGATTTGCTCATCACCGACTGGTCGGGCATAGCCTATGAGTTCTCCTACGCTACCAAAAAGCCCTCCCTGTTCATCAACACTCCCATGAAAGTCCTGAATCCTGCGTACGAAAGGTACTCGAAGCCTGCAACCGAGGTTTCCTGGAAGGAGCAGGTTGGTGTTTCCGTGGATACGGACAAGCTCGACACAATTCCCGAGGTTGTAAAGGAGCTTCTTGAAAATCCCGAGAAGTACGAAGCTCAAATCACCGAGGCGCTCCAAAGAAATATCTACAATGTGGGCAGCAGCGGTACGGCAGGAGCAAAATACATTTTCTCTCAGATTATGAAGCGTCAGCAGGCTCAAAAGGACAGCAAGAAAAAGTAAGGAGGTTTTGTATGTCAACGTCATCATTTTTAATCGGTGTGCTTGTGACTTTGCTTATTGTTTTGGTGCTGATTGTGTTTATCGGCGCTGTGGTGCTGAGCATTCTCGCTTACAGGAAGTTAAAAGGCAAGCATCTTCCCGAAAAAGCCGACAAGTTTATGGATGTAGACGCCACAAACATTAAATAATAAAAACAAAGGAGTTTTAGTATGAATCCCATTACAGCTTACATTGATGTTGCAACCTTATCTATGGTTTTTGCCGCAGTTGCAGGTGTTGCCGTTACCATCGGTGCAGTAGTCGGCGTTTATGTACGCCGTGCAAAGAACAAGATTAATGAAACTCTCGGCATTGACGAGAACGAAAAGAAAGAAAAAGAGACTGATGTAACCGGCTCTTTCGAGGACTGATTCTCAAGTCACAGCAGCAGGGCTGCACAAAGAAAGAAGTAAACATAGTCAAAAAGGAGTTTGCAGGCTGAAATTCAGCCTGCGACGGTAACAAATTATGCTAAATTATAATCAGTTTTCGGTGCTTGAAGCTCTTGCCACAGGCAAAGATGTAAATAAGAACGAAGTTTTTAGGGAGCTTGCGGACAATGGTCTTGTAAATGACGCAGGTATAACTCAAAAAGGTTTAGAGGCACTAAAGCCCTATAAAGTCAGGCGGGCGGTTTTCTTTGCCGCAGGCTTTGGCTCAAGAATGGTGCCGGCAACCCTCGATACCCCAAAACCCTTGATTGATATTAAGGGTGTCAGGCTCATCGACACACTGCTGGACGCTGTTCTGAAGGCAGGCATTGAGGAGATTTATATTGTCAGAGGATACCTTGCCGAAAAGTTCGAAAAGCTTTCGGAGAAATATCCGCAGATAAAGTTTATCGAAAATCCCAAGTACAACGAGGCTAACAACATCAGCTCCGCTTACCTTGCCGGAGAGCTTTTGGCGAACGCCTACGTTTTGGAGGCCGACCTTTACCTTTACAATCCTCAGCTTATCAGTCCCTATCAGTATCGCTCAAATTACTTGGGCGTACCCACCGAAAAGACGGATGATTGGTGCTTTAAGGCGGATAAGGACATGAAAATCACCGAGCTTTTGACCCGGGGCGAGGACTGCTGTCACATGTACGGAATCTCCTATTGGACCGAAGCAGACGGCAAGCGGCTTGCAGGACACATCAGGGAGCTTTTCGGGAGAGAGGACGGCAAACAGCTCTATTGGGACGAGGTTGCGCTGAAGTATTTTAAGAACGAGTATGAGGTTTATGTCCGCCCCTGCACATTTGACGACATTATTGAAATCGACACCTACGAGGAGCTTTGTGCCCTCAGAGGCGAATAATATTTGCATTTTTGAGTCACAGTTTTCTGTGGCTCTTTTTTTTGCGTAAAATCCAAAATGCTCCCTTGTGCATCGGTTGGTTGAAAATCCCAAAATGCTGATTCAACTGCGGTTTTTCGGATTATTGAAAAACATGAAAACACAAAAGCTTCATTTCCGGTTTTGTTTTCTGCCGTTATTTCCCTTAACTTCAGCCATTTGCGGACCCCCTTCCTTTTGGATAATTATAACACATAAAGCGGTATCTGAAAAGAAAAAGGTATGAAGCAACGCCTCATACCTTAAACTTTAATTATCCGATTTTATAATTGGCAACTACAATGTGTTTTGCATCGTTTTTGAATCTATTGCGAATATTAACAGCATAGTTCTTACAATATTCATCTATAACATATTTGCCATAAAGTTCTTCTGTAAGAGGTGTTTTTCCAATAACCATTAAAGCCCGACAAGACAAGTTACGATAATCTATCGCCAATCGTCTGTGTTGTTCTTCATCAAACCCATTCATCATATCAATATTTCCATAATCGTTAAACACGCAATCATAAGGAGGATCTAAAAACATAAAGTCCTCTGTTTGTGCTCTTTCAAAAACGTCAAAATAGTCGCACTGTAAAAGTTCTGCTTTTTGCAACAATAAAGAGTGTTCCTCTGTAATTAACTTTGTATTTAGATTAGGGTATCTTCCAAAAGGAACATTATATTCTCCGTTATTGTTATATCTAATCATTCCTGAGTATGCTGTTTTATTGATAAAAAAGTATAAAACGCCATCTAAATATTCTGAATCCACCTTACCGTTATACATATCACGAATTATATAGTACAACTCTTCATTGGCATTATAGATTCTTTCCTCTGGACTTTGAGCTTTGCGAATTTTATAGTCAGCTTGATTGCTTTCGTAGACTGTTTGTATTTTATCGAGTTCAAATCGCATTTCTTCGTATCTGTTACGAACACATTCGTAAAAAGAAATCAATCTACTATTAACATCGTTAATAATTGCTTTTTCTGGTTCTAAGTGAAAAAATACAGCTCCTCCACCTAAGAAGGGTTCAATATAAGTAGAATATGTATCTGGAATGTATTTTTGAAATAAAGGAATCTCTCGAGATTTACCACCTCGATATTTTAACATCGGGTTCACTCAGCATCCCCCTTTCTTTATGTTGTTACATAGTTACCCAAGTTTGTGCGAATGACTGAACGGCATCAAACCATTGATTTTCGTCTTGTGCGGAAGTTGCTTCTTTTTTTGCAAACTCAAAAATATCACGCATATGTTTTGGGGTGGGCACATATTTAGCATTATAAGAATTATCAATCATCTTCATAAATGTATCTAATTCTAATGGAACAATCATTGCCTTTCCTCCATAGTGTGCAACATTTACCTTAGATAACATAAAGAAATGAGCAACACTTGAAGGATTTATTCGTGGAGCAATAAATAAACCAAAGGTTTCTTTTCCGGTTTCTTTTTTGTGCTTACCCAAATGACGTGCAACTGGCTCACATTCTGTATCATATTGTCTTTGTCCAGATTGCATTGTAACCTCTACTGTAACATCAAAGTCTCCATAATCACAGATAATATCAGGCATATTACCTTGAGCTGTTGACATGGGTTGACCTGCATCGTCAATCTTGAAATTACCTGTAATAGTTCCACCATTAATCATTGTCATTGCTCTCCATGTGTTCCACTCTAACATTAGTGGCACATCATAAAGAGAGTCTGCAATAATTTCATTGTAAGTATCTACAACCTCGGAATACAACGCATAAGATTTTAATTCCTTAATCTGAGCTGAGACAATGCTATTTCTATTATCTTTTATAAGTTCTTCTCTAAGATCTTTTAACTCTCCAATAGATAGCGGGTCTAATGCAGAACTGGTGTATGTGCTCACCCTCATAATGTAATTGACAAGGTGAGTTTTGTTATCTGTTAATAATACAGGAGATTCACCATCAAACAAATACTTTTTGTATTCAGCCTCATTATCAATAAATACTGGCTTTATATCAACATTTGTTAGGATGAATTCAACCTCAGCTTGTTTATCAGGCATAATAGACAGAGA
>JAUNJO010000093.1 GCA_030533225.1 Eubacteriales bacterium | reverse complement strand
ACCGCATACGATTTTTGCACCGAATACGCTTTTTCCGCTATATGCTCTGCCTATGGCTTTTCTGCGTTTAAATTCGTCCTGAACAGCATCCCACTCCATCGGGTCAATGATGGGTTCGTGTGAGTTTTCAATATAGTATTGCGGAACCTTTCCCTCATTTATCTTCATTTTTTTAGAAAGAAAATCTACGGTAAATTTCTTTTGGTGGAACAGTCGGGGCTAAAAACGAACCTTTCAGCCTCCGGGACTGCATCTGCTTGTTTCTCAATGTCGTTCAAAAGGTCGCTTGTTATCGTTACGGGTTTATCTCCTGAATTGAATATCAGCGTTATTTTATCATCGTATAGGTATATAGCATTGACAAAAATAGCAATCAGGGTTTTCTTGTACTTCGCTGTATCGGGGTCGGCTTTCTTCAGGGCGGTAAGAAAGAATTTGATTTCGGAAGCTGTCAGGCGAACCTGCCCCGCCGCTTCTTTTGCAATTTGAATTTGCAAATCTGCTATTTCTTTCTCTATTTCCCTGAGAGGTTGATATATTGTTTCTTGCAAATCCTCACGGCAATTCATTAAAGCAGAAAGAAGATTTTTCTTTTTGCGTTCATTGTCGGCAAGTTGTTTTCGCATATATTGCAAAATGGCCGGTTCTGCTTCCTGCTCCGAAATTTTTTCTATTTCCTTTGCAATTCTGTTTATGTTTTTATCGGTGAGCAGTTTTCTACATTCCGCAAGTACGAGCTCTTCTATAAATTCCTTGCGGACGTTCTTTTTGTTGCATAGTTTCTTTTTGCGATTGTTGCATATGTAATAATTGTGTTTTGCAGCCGTGTGTGAAGTGCCGGAAAGTCCAGTCATCATTTCTTTGCAATGACCGCAGAATAATTTTGTTGTAAGTAAATATTCGGCTTTAGCTCTTGCTCTGGCAGGAGCTTTTTTGTTTTTGTCGAGCATTTCCTGAACCTTGTAGAATGTTTCGTCATCAATGATACGAGGCATACCTCCCGGTGTTTCTTGCCCGTTGTATATATATATTCCTATGTATCTTTTATTTCTAAACATTCTATGCAATGAATTTTTATTAAATGGATTTCCTTTCGAGGTAAGGACGTGGCGTTCATTAAGCGTTGTTATTATCTCGTTTACTGTTTTGCCGTTTACATACATCCTGAATATTTCCTGAACGATGGGAGCAGTTGTTTCATCAATTACAAATCGCTTATCATCACCAACCTTAAATCCAAGCCCCGGACTGCTACCGATAGTTTGACATTTGCTTGCACTTTCCGCTTGACCTCTTTTTACTTTCTCCGAAAGTTCATCCGAATAATACTGAGCAAATGCCATTGAGATATTTCTATACATTCGCCCAGCAGGGTCATCCTTAAACTCTTCCGTAGCTGACAGCAAAATAACGCCGTTTTTGTATAGGGTGTTTTCGTTTATAGCTGTCTGTCTCATATTTCTTCCGAAACGGTCAAGAGCATATACCAGAACGCCCTGAAAACACTTTTTCTTACTATCTTCAATCATTCGCTGAAAGTCTGGGCGGTTATCAGTCTTTCCTGTAATAGCACGGTCGATGTATTCACCTATGACAGTATGACCGTTTTTCTTAGCATACTCTTTACAAACCCTTAATTGCCCTTCGATGCTCTGCTCTGTCTGGCTGTGAGAGGAGAACCGGGCATATATTACAACATTCATTTCTTGCCCTCTCCTTTAAGGGAAAACCCTTTAATTATTTGTTCAAATGTTTCGTCCATATAGGTCTTATAAATGGAGCTCATACTCATTTCTATGTCATTGCCGTCAATATCCATATGGCAATTACACGGTGAACTCTCAAAACTGTTTTTTGTATGAATAGCAGTTATACAACGCATCAGCAATT
>JAUNJO010000050.1 GCA_030533225.1 Eubacteriales bacterium | reverse complement strand
AGGTTCAACAGGTTCTATCGGCACACAGACCCTTGACGTAGCAAGAAAACATAATATAAAAATTGCCGCACTGACTGCCCACAGCAATGTAAAACTCATGGAAGAGCAGATACGCGAGTTCAAGCCCTCACTTGCGGTAATGTATGATGAGAAAGCGGCTCTTGACCTAAGGGGCAGAGTAAAGGACCAAAGCGTAAAAGTGCTGACAGGTATGGAGGGCCTGCTCGAAGCCTCCACCGTTGACGGAGCCGATACTGTCCTCAACTCATTGGTGGGTATGGTAGGTCTCAGACCTACTCTTGCCGCCGCAAAGGCTCATAAAGATATTGCCCTTGCCAACAAGGAAACCCTTGTTGCAGGCGGTGAGCTTGTGATGAATACAGTAGCGGAAAACGGTGTAAAACTTCTGCCCGTAGACAGCGAACACAGTGCTATTTTTCAGTGCTTAGAGGCCTGTCCCGACCATAAGTTTTTACAAAGGTTGATTTTGACTGCTTCGGGCGGACCTTTCTTCGGAAAAACCCGAGACGAACTTAAAGATGTTACCGTCAAAGAGGCGCTGAATCATCCCAACTGGTCAATGGGTGCGAAAATCACTATAGATTCAGCATCCATGATGAATAAGGGACTCGAGATTATAGAAGCCCGTTGGCTGTTTGATATGCCTGAAAATCTTATTGATGTGGTTGTGCACCGTCAAAGTATTATCCACTCATTAATTGAGTTTACCGACAATTCGGTTTTAGCGCAGCTGGGCAATCCGGATATGCGTATTCCTATACAGTACGCTCTCACTTATCCCGAGCGCTATCCTTCCTCAGCAAAGACTTTGAATCTTTCTGAGATTGCAAAATTGACCTTCGCAGAGCCTGATTATGACACCTTTGAGTGCCTGAAGGCTGCTAAAACATCCCTTAGAATCGGAGGTACTGCACCTGCAATCTGCAACGGTGCCAACGAAGTAGCTAACAAACTGTTCAGAGATGGCAAGATTTCTTTCCTCAAAATCGGTGAACTGGTAACTTCAGCCGTCGAGAATGTGAGGTCTTGCGAGCTTAAAGCTCTTGAGGATGTTTTAGATGCAGATAAATCTGCAAGGGAATTTGTACTTTCATCTATTTAATCGGAGTGATTTAACTTGGATTTGCTTTTGAGCATCCTTTCCGGCGCAGGACTGATAATCATCGGTGTCCTGCTGTTTGAACTGATAATTTTCTTCCATGAGGGTGGACATTTCGTATGTGCAAAACTCTCGGGAGTTAAAGTCAATGAATTTGCCTTGGGTATGGGTCCAAAGCTCTTTTCTTTCACAAAGGGCGAGACCACATATTCTCTAAGGCTTTTTCCCATAGGCGGATTTTGTGCTATGGAGGGCGAGGACGAGGACAGCGAGAATCCTCGGGCTTTCAATAATGCCAAAATCTACAAAAGACTCATTATAATCGTTGCAGGCGCTATTATGAATATTGTCTTCGGTGTGATACTTATGACAATTCTCCTGCTCCCTAATGAGTACTTTATCGACCCTACAATCACTGATTTTTCACCCAAAGCTTACAGTGCCTCCTGCGGACTTATGGAGGGGGATAAATTCTACAAGGTAAACGACTACAGAATTCTCAATAACATGGATTTTTCCTACGCTTTGGCAAAGCTGAAGCCCCAGGAAGTTGACGGCTCATCCGTTCAAATCTATAAGCAGGACTGTGCAAATGCCTTGTGTGACACTTTCGTGGGCTTAGCCTCAAAGGGCGTGTTTGAAAATATGTCCGACGAGGAGTATACAGAGATTTACACTACACTTGAGAAATCTATTGACGCAGTCAACAAATGTGAAACAAAACAAAAGGCTCATGAGGCACTTGAAGAAGGAGTTTCGCTCCTTGCCAAAGCTTTCCCCGATGAAGAAATCAAAGTCACCGAGATAACCGAGAAGGACAAAAGACTGCGCTATCGCACTGATGTTGTGGTTATCAGAAACGGTGAAAAAGTAACCCTCAATGATGTAGATTTCTTTACCTATACAACAGCAGAGAGTGATGACCCAAAAATGTCTGTTGATTTTTACCTGACGGCAAAGGATAAGAACCCCTTGACATTCTTAGGACAGGTCAGCAGTCAAACCGTTTCCGTTGTACGCATGGTGGTAGATTCTCTTGTGGGACTTTTGCAGGGAGAATTCAGTTTCAGAGATGTGTCAGGCCCCATCGGTGTAACATCCGCAACAGTTGAAGTCGCAAAAGAAGGCCTTAAGTCCGGCTTTTCCGATGCAGTACTGAATATTGTCTACATTATGATGGTAATTTCTATCAACTTGGGTGTAGTAAATATGCTTCCTTTCCCGGCTCTTGACGGCGGACGCTTTGTGTTCCTGATTATTGAGGCAATTTTCAGGAAGCCCATTCCGAGGAAGGTCGAGGGTATTGTCAATGTAGTAGGTCTTGCTGTTTTGTTGCTGTTCTCCCTCATAGTATCCGTAAAGGATGTATGGCAATTATTTGTGTGAGGTGACTTATAATGTCAAAGGTTAAAGTAAAAGCCGGCAATGTAATAATCGGAGGAGATTTTGTCCCTGTACAGTCTATGTTGAATATTCCTGCCTCCGATATTGAAGGCAGTGTCAAACAGGCACAACGGTTAGAGGCGGCAGGATGCGATATTATCCGTGCGGCAGTTCCTTCGGTTGACAATGTAAAACTTATTGAAGCACTCAAAAATGCCGTAAATGTTCCCATAGTCGCAGATATTCACTTTGACTACAAAATCGCTCTTGAGTGTGTTGCGGCAGGAGTTGACAAAATCCGTATCAACCCCGGCAATATCGGTGATGATTCCCGAGTTAAAGCGGTTGCAGATTCCTGCAGAGCAAAAAATATTCCTATTCGAATAGGTGTAAATTCAGGCTCACTTGAGAAATCAATTCTCAAAAAGTACGGTCATCCCACAGCCGAAGCCCTATGTGACAGTGCTCTTTATCACGCATCACTTCTTGAAAAGTTCGATTTTACCGACATCGTTCTTTCTATGAAGTCCTCAACAGTTAAAACCACGGTTGAAGCATACCGCTTAGCCCATGAGCGCTGCGATTATCCTCTGCATTTAGGTGTTACCGAAGCAGGTACAGAGTTCAGCGGAGTTATTAAATCCGCTGCCGGTATCGGATCTCTGCTGTTAGACGGAATAGGTGATACCATCCGCGTTTCCTTAACCGCTGACCCTGTACGCGAGGTTGCAGCGGGGATTGAACTGCTAAAAGCTGTAGACAGGCGAACAGGCGGTATTAGGTTTGTATCCTGTCCCACATGCGGCCGCACAAGAATTAATCTTATCGGTCTTGCAGGTGAGATTGAAGAGAAACTGTCCGCTGTCAATAAGAATATCACCGTTGCAATTATGGGTTGTGCCGTAAACGGTCCCGGAGAAGCAAAAGAAGCCGACTTAGGAGTTGCAGGCGGTGACGGTTGCGGACTGATCTTTAAGAAAGGTGAGATTCTCTACAAAGTGCCTGAGGAAAAAATTGTAGATAGTTTAATGCAGGAAATAGAAAAATTATAATCTGACGAATAATTTTAATGGAGAAATAATGAATACTTTACATAATTTTTTAGATAAATATTGTAATCCCGGGGTAGCCTTAAGTGAAAAGCTAAACTCAGGTATAATCGAAAAAGTCAATATTAACAGAGAAAAGCGTACAGTTATTCTGACTGTACGCTTTAACGAGTTTATAGACAGGGAAGAGCTTACCTCTTGCGAAAAACTCATTGCCACAGGTAAATTGGGACTTGATTGTGCAATTATAGAGTCAAAATATCCCCAAAACTCTTTTACGGCGCAGATGTATCCCTATCTTATTGATGAACTTAAGAAGAAAATCCCCTCAATAAGTGCAATCATGGAGGATAGCACCGCAGAAATTATTGATGATACCTTAAGCATTGAGATTTTTCACGGCGGTGAAAAAATGCTTCACTCTCTGAGTGCGGACCTTGAGATAAAGAATATTCTGAATTCTGTGTTTAATACAAATCTCAATGTACAGTTTACGGGTGTGACTGAGGTAACAGCCGATGATGACACCTACCTTGAGAATATCAAAAACTATGAGGAACAGATGAAGCGCAAAGCCGCATTTGAGTATGAGGAGTATGAAAACTCCTACAAGAGTGCACAGCCACAGGTTCCGAAGGAAATTGAAGTTCGTGAGGGCGCTCATCTGTATCCTGCACTCTATCCCGGCTCTGCAAAGCCACTGTGGGGCAGAGTGTTTAAGCCGAAAACGCAGACAATCGCTTCACTTTCCTATGACAGCGGAAAGGTCACTGTTTGGGGCGATATCTTCAATATGGAAACAAAAGTAACCAAAAGCGGTGACAAAAACATAATTACAATATATATAACAGACTACACAAACTCCGTAATAGTCAAGATTTTTGCGCCTATTAATGAGTGCAAACCTTTAGAGAGCCTGAAAAAGGGAATGACCATTGTTGTTAGGGGTGACTATGAGCTTGATCCCTTTATGAAGGAATATGTAATAAGCTGTAAAAGCATAATGACGGCAGAAAAGTTTGAGGTAGTTGATAACGCCCCCAAAAAGCGAGTTGAACTTCATCTTCATACAAATATGTCGGCTCTGGACGGCTTGACGCCTGCCGGTGACTTAATCAACCGTGCCGCATCATGGGGCCACACTGCCATCGCGGTTACAGACCACGGTGTTGCCCAGGCTTTCCCCGATGCTATGAATGCTTCGGAACGCCTTGAAAAAGGCGGCAAAGAGATTAAGGTAATCTACGGCACGGAAGCCTACTTTGTCAACGATATTGTGAAAGTTGTTGAGGGCAATGCCGATGTACCTCTAAACGGAGAATTTGTCTGCTTCGACTTGGAGACCACAGGACTCTCCGCAAACAAAAACAGAATCATAGAAATCGGCGCTGTGCTTCTGAAAGACGGAGTTGTGCTTGACACCTTCTCAAGCTTTGTAAATCCGCAGACTCCTATTCCTGCCAAGATAACCGAGCTTACCGGCATCGCTGACTATATGGTAGAGGATGCTCCGTTTG
Organism: Eubacteriales bacterium; assembly: GCA_030533225.1. Lineage (GTDB taxonomy): Bacteria > Bacillota > Clostridia > Oscillospirales > Acutalibacteraceae > Ruminococcoides. The sequence goes on along the minus strand of JAUNJO010000050.1, from coordinate 5,916 downwards.
AGGAAGAAGCAGTCAAAAGCTTCCTTGAGTTCATAGGGAATAGGGTGCTTGTTGCCCATAATGCACCCTTTGATATGTCCTTCCTTAAGGCTTCATGCAAGCGTTTGGGCATTGAAAAGGACTTTACCTCCATTGACACAGTTGCTATCTCAAGAGCGATTTTACCCGATATCAAGAACGCAAAACTTGATACAGTTGCAAAGTATCTGCGGCTTCCCGAGTTTAATCACCACAGAGCCTGTGATGATGCAGATGTGCTTGCGAAAATTTTTGTTAATCTCTGTTCACGCCTTGAGAGTGACTACAAAATCACATCAACAGGCCAAATCAATACAGGTATCAGCGGAGGGGATTTTAAGAAACTCCCCATGTACCATCAAATAATTCTTGTGAAGAACCAAACAGGTCTTAAGAATCTCTATAAGCTTATTTCCTACGGTCATCTTGATTATTTCTACAAGAAACCGCGAATCCTGCGTTCTGTCCTTGACAAGCACCGTGAGGGACTTATTATCGGCTCAGCCTGTGAGGCAGGAGAGCTTTACCGTGCTGTTTTCCAGGGCAAACCGGAGGGACAGCTCAAGGAAATCGCCTCATACTACGATTATCTTGAAATTCAGCCTGACGGAAACAATATGTTCTTGGTACGCAACGGGGATGTTAAGGATGTTGAGGGCATCCGCGACATTAACCGTACTATCATTCGTTTAGGCGAAGAGCTGGGCATTCCGGTAGTTGCAACCTGCGATGTGCATTTTCTTGACCCCCACGACGCTGACTACAGAAAAATTCTCCAGGCAGGACAGGGGTATTCCGATGTTGATAATCAAGCACCTCTTTATCTTCGCACCACAGCGGAAATGCTCAAGGAATTTGAGTATTTAGGCGAGGATAAAGCCTACGAGATAGTAGTCGAAAACACAAATAAAATTGCGGACATGATTGATAAGATCCGACCGATTCCCAAGGGTACATTTCCGCCCTTCATTGAGGGTGCAGAAAAGGAGCTCAACGAGATTTCCTGGGCAAGAGCCAAGGAAAAGTACGGTGACCCTCTGCCCGACATTGTGCAGAAGAGACTTGAAAAAGAGCTTGATTCTATCAACACCTACGGCTTCTCGGTCCTCTATATGACAGCTCAAAAGCTTGTTGCAAATTCCGAAAAACACGGTTATCTCGTAGGTTCGCGAGGTTCTGTCGGTTCCTCTTTCGTTGCAACAATTTCCGGTATTTCAGAGGTTAATCCCTTGTGTCCTCATTATATTTGCCCCAAATGTAAATACAGTGAGTGGATAGAAGACGGCTCCTACGGTTCGGGTTTTGACTTACCTCCAAAGGATTGCCCCGAATGCGGCACACATCTTCTGCAGGACGGCCATGAAATACCCTTTGAAACATTCCTGGGATTCAAGGGTGATAAAACTCCCGATATAGACCTAAACTTCTCAGGTGAGTATCAGTCAACCTCCCACCGATACACCGAGGAACTTTTCGGTAAAGATAAGGTGTTCAAAGCGGGCACAATTTCTACTCTTGCGGATAAAACCGCTTTCGGATATGTTAAAAAATACGAAGAGGAGAGAGGTATTTCTCTGTCAAAGGCGGAGGAAGAACGGCTGTCAAAAGGTTTTACCGGTGTTAAGCGTACAACAGGTCAGCATCCCGGCGGAATGGTTGTTGTTCCCCGCGATATGGAGATTTTCGATTTTTGTCCTGTTCAGCACCCTGCCGATGACAGCGGCTCCGATAACATCACCACCCACTTCGATTTCCATTCAATCCACGATAACATTTGTAAACTCGATGAACTGGGACATGATGTTCCTACAATTTACCACTACCTTGAGGAGTTTACCGGAATTCCCGTCATGGAAGTCCCCATGAGTGACCCCGAGGTAATGTCGCTGTTTGAATCTCCTGCGGCCTTGGGAGTAACCCCTGAGGACATTGACTCAGAAACAGGTACATTCTCACTTCCCGAGGTCGGTACTTCTTTTGTAAGGCAGATGCTTGTTGAAGCAAAGCCCAAGACCTTCTCCGACCTTTTGCAGATTGCAGGTCTGTCTCACGGTACTGATGTATGGATTGGCAATGCTGCCGACCTAATAAACAACGGTACATGCACAATTTCCGAGGTTATCGGAACGCGAGATTCCATTATGACCTATCTTATGCACAAGGGCATGGACCCCTCAAAGTCTTTCAAAATTATGGAGATTGTTCGAAAGGGTAACGCAACAAAGCTTCTCACCGAAGAGGATATTCAGGATATGCGTGACCACGATGTACCCGAATGGTACATTGATTCCTGTATGAAGATTAAGTACATGTTCCCCAAAGCTCACGCAGCCGCATATATGATTTCAACCTTGCGTCTCGGTTGGTACAAGGTGCATAAGCCTCTTGAGTACTATGCCGCATACTTCTCCGTACGCGGTGAAGATTTCGACGGCATAACCGCAATACGCGGCAAACAGGCTGTTGAGATGAAAATGCAGATGATACGCCAAAAGGGATTTGAGGCAAGTGCTAAGGAGAAGAACGAAATCGGCACTCTGCAGATTATGAATGAGATGCTCGCCCGCGGAATTGAGCTTTTACCAATAGACCTCTATAAGTCAAAGGCAAAGACCTTTGTAATTGAGGATGGCAAACTTCGACTTCCCTTTACATCTATTGCCGGAATAGGACTAAATGCTGCAATTTCTCTTGAGAACTGCGGTAAAGAGGGAGAGTATTTTTCTGTAGAAGAATTACAGCAGAAAACTAAAGTCACAAAAGCTGTTGTTGAAGCCCTCAGGGAGTTAGGCGCTCTAAAGGGTATTCCCGAAAGCTCTCAGATATCCCTTTTTGAAGGATTTTAGCACAGGACTAAATAATGAATATACTAATTTGTAATTGAAAGGAGGTGCAGGTGTTGAACTTCAAAATTTATACTTTCGGCTGTAAGGTCAATCAATACGAATCAGAGTTTATCAGAAAACTGATGATCGGTGAAGGTTTTACATCTACGGAAAACGACAAGGACGCCGATGTATTTATCGTAAATTCCTGCACCGTCACAGCAGTCAGTGAATCTAAAATTCGTAGATTTTTAGGACGTTTGAGACGCCTTAGTCCCAACAGCGTTATTCTGCTTTGCGGTTGCATGTCCCAAGCATTTCCGCGGAAATACGAAAACTTCACATCCTGTGACATAGTCATCGGTAACGGCAACCACACAGTAATCCCCGGCCTTATTAGAAGATATATGGAAACAGGGGAGAAGATAATCAGAATAGAGCCTCATGACCGAAAGAGCGAGGCTTTTGAAACTTGTGAAATTGAGGACTTTTCCGAACGAACACGGGCGTTTCTCAAAATCGAGGACGGCTGTGACAGGTTTTGCTCCTACTGTATTATTCCTTATGCAAGAGGTCGGGTTCGTTCAAAACCTCTTGAGGACATAAAAAAAGAGACAGATATTTTAGCACAAAAAGGCTTCGAAGAAATTGTTTTGGTAGGTATCAATCTTTCTAAATACGGCACGGACATCAGCCTCAATCTCTGCGATGCGGTCTTGGCTGTTGCTAAGAGCAGCAATATAAAACGCATCCGCTTAGGTTCCCTTGAGCCTGAATTGTTAACATCCGATATGCTCAAAGCACTTGCAGAATGCGAAAAATTCTGTCCGCAGTTTCATCTTTCCCTGCAAAGCGGTTGCGACGCAACCTTAAAGCGTATGAATCGCCACTATACAGGTGCTGAATATGCAGAGATTGTCAGTAATATTCGCAGTTTATTCCCGAATTCCTCCATTACTACCGATGTTATGGTGGGATTTCCCGGCGAAGATGAAGAGGAGTTTCAGCAGTCCCTTGATTTTGTAAAGTCCATAGGCTTTGCAAAGGTTCATGTATTCCCATATTCAAGGAGAAGCGGTACGGTTGCTGACAAAATGGACGGACAACTCGCAAAAGCCGTAAAGGATGAAAGAGCAAGGCTCATGTCTGAATTGGCAGAAAGCAGACGCTTTGATTATCTTAATTCACAGCTGGGTACTGTATCTCAAGTATTAATCGAGCGAAAGTTTGATGAAAACTACCTTGAGGGCTACAGTCTTAACTACACTCCCGTTCTTGTGAAAACTACCGACACTGCGCTTTGCCATAAATGCGTAGATGTTACACTTACAGAAGTTTCCGGTGATTACTGTATCGGAGAACTCATATAACCTCTTTCATAACCGCTATTGTGTCCCTTGCCTCAATTTTTGTGAGCGCACTGTAATCATAAATCATATAACCGTCATAACTGTATTTTCTCAGAAGCTCAAGTTGATTTTTAAGCTCCTGAGAGTTGTTAAGCCATGTACCGCCGTCCGCATCTGTTCCTGCTTTGTATGCGCCGATTCCTATGTATCGCTTAATTTTTTCGTGATACTGCAAATCGTTCCACTCTGAAAGGCTTGTTTCAAAGCTTTTTATGGGGTTTTGTATGGAGTAGTACATCTGCGGACAGATATAATCCACATACCCGTATTGTTCACACCATGACTTTACATCAGCGGATAATTCGTAGTCATTCTCAATGTTTCCCTGAGGAGCAATGCCGAACACAACATTTTCATTTATAGTCTTAATTTTTCTGAAAACTTGTGAAACAAGTAAATTTACATTGTTTTCCCGCCAAGTATCATATTCCATTGCCCTTATGATATTCGGTGTGGATTCTATGTATGTTTCATAGTCTGCTTTGTCAAAATCATCGCTGTCAGCAGGGTAGAAGTAGTCATCAAACTGTACTCCGTCAACCTTATAGTTTTCCACTATTTCGGCAACCCCTTCTGTAATTAAATCCCTCACTTCTGCTTTGCTCGGGTCAAGGTACCGTCCGCTTTCTGTTTCATACCCGAAATCCTCAATATAGTACGGATTATCATCGGCTAAAACATCAGGGGATGTGGCAGTTGAAACTCTGTACGGATTTATCCAAGCGTGAACTTTAAGTCCTTTTTTATGGGAAGCATCACACATGTATTCAAGAGCATCGTAGCCGGCCTCCTCGCCTTGAACACCCGACAGCACATGGGAAGCAGGGTAAACCTCTGATTTATACAGTGCATCCGAAAAAGGCCTGACCTGAACTATAAGCGTATTTGTTCCGATGCTCAAAGCATCTTCGATGACAGCGTCAAATTTGGTCTTAAAACTTTCAAAACTTCGGTCTGTATTTGACATATCAAGGGTTATGTAGGAAACCCAAAGTCCGCGCATTTCCGCTATATTATCCAAAGTTTCTGTTTTCGCAGTTTCATTGGTAACTCCTCGATTTTTCATCATAACTCCAAAAATTATCGCTATGGTTAACACTATCGATAATATAACTGCAATACTGATTCTTTTCATTTTTACCTCCGGAGGTTACTATGCCTTGGTATTTTGAATGGTTTATACTATACCTTGCACTTGTGAGTGTGATTTCAATATGTGTAACGGTGTATGACAAAATAGCCGCCAAGAAAAATATATGGCGAGTGTCTGAAAAAGCACTTCTGACCATTTCCGCCCTCGGCGGTTCTGTTTCCATGTTTACAACCATGCTTGTGATTCGCCATAAAACCCGTCACATAAAATTTATGCTTGGAATACCCCTTATTATGCTCTGTCAAATCATTATTTGTGTTTCGGCATTTTTTCTGACGAGGTTTGTATGAGCAATATTTTAACCGTAAAAGTAAGTGAGAAGTATGCAGGAAAGCCTGCAAAGGCATTCTTGCGTGATGCTATGAAGCTAACCTCAAGAAGTCTTACAGTTCTTAAGAACAAAGAAAACGGCATAACCCGAAACGGAGAGCTTCTTCGGACTATTGATATTTTGCAAACCGGCGACTTGGTAACGGTAAAATTCCCTGAAGAAAATAGCACAATTACACCC
>JAUNJO010000049.1:3084-11053 GCA_030533225.1 Eubacteriales bacterium | reverse complement strand
CGGTTCTTACGGCTATGGCTACAAATATTGCAATGATTGTCGATTCAATCATTGCCGGCAATATTCTCGGTAAGGATGCTTTGGCTGCAATAAACCTGCTATCACCTATCGCTCAGCTCTATTTTTCGCTGACAATTTTGTTCGGACTCGGAGCTTCAAGCGTTATCGCCGTTGCAAAGGGAAAGAATGACAGAACGCTTGTAAACCGCATTTTTACGACAACATTTATTGCTGTTGTGTTATTATGTATCGTGCTGATGGCAGTACAGCTTCCGCTTGCAGGCAGAATATGCTCATTATTTACTACGGACAAGGTTCTGAATCCGCTATTATATCAGTATTACATACCGTTTATAATAGGAACGCCTCTTAATCTGATTCTGCTGTGTTCAACTTATTTTATAAGAACCGACAACAGACCGAGATTTGCTTCAAATATAATTATTGTGGCAAATATAATTAATCTGATTATGGATTATGTATATATGGGCGTTTTCAACATGGGCATTGCAGGCTCGTCAATAGCAACCGTTACAGGCTACGCTGTCGGTTTTGTTATGATGATTACACATTTCGCTTCAAAAAAGAGTACGCTGCATTTTGACTTTTCAATTCTGAAAGCTCCCAAAAAATTCTTTGAAATATTCACTAATCTGATTACGGTCGGCTTATCCGGTGCGTTGGGAACGCTTCTTATAACGGTCAAAATGCTGTTTCTCAACTGGATTATCATGAGTACAGGCGGAAGGGACGCAATGGCTTCGTATTCAATATGCTCATCAAGTCAGATTTTTATGTCCATGTTCATAACGGGTGCGTCGCAGACAATGATACCGATTGTCGGCGTTTGTCTGGGAGAAAAGGATTTTGACGGAATACGGTATGCTTTCAAACGGGCATTCAAAATTCTTGCCGTAGTAAGCGCTGTAATCATGCTGTTTATCTTGGTTGCGCCCGAACCTGTAATAAGGCTGTTCGGAATAACCGCTGAAAACGATATTGCAAATGCAGTCCCTGCACTCAGGATAAACGCACTGTCGTTTCCTGCGCTTGCGTTTTCTTTTCTGTTTCTGTATTACTATATGGCAATTCAGAGAAAGACGTTATCAACAACCATTGCCGTTGTCAACGGCATTGTGATACTGATTCCTTCAGCTCTGATTCTTTCTGTGCTTTTCGGAATAACAGGTGTGTGGATTTCTCTTGTGGTGGCTCAGGTCGGCACTTTGATTGTATTATACTTCATAATTCTCGTTATTAAAAGAAAATCAAAAGGTAAGTATGACAGCTTTTATCTTATTGAATCCAATGATAATAATGAGATTGTATCCTTGTCTTTCAAAGGCTCAAAGGAAAACGCCGCCGGTGTTTCTTTATATTTAACCTCGTTTCTTACTAGTCACAATATTGAAAAAAACGTTGCTAACAGAATAGCCGTAGCTGTTGAAGGAATTTCGGCAGATATCGCAGAGCGCAGCGGTAAAAAGAAAAAAGCAGATATTGATATTCGTATTATGATTGACGGCGGTGACACAATAATTTCTATTCGCGATAACGCAGAGCCGTATGATATTGTTTCAAATGACAGTAAGGAAAAATCACTTTCGGAAATTGAGGTAGTAAAAGCTGTTTCGAAAAGTGTTGAATATTCAAGTGTACTGGGATTTAACAGATTGGTAATTAAAATTTAGAGCAGAAGAATACATTTAAGTGTTGTCTGTAGAAAAAATTAAGGGGTGACCTGAATGAATAATAATAAAAAGACTGTTCTTTCAAAGACAGAGTACGGAGTTTATGTTGATTATGTAAACAACCCCAAAAGCACAGCATATAATATTCCGCAATTTTTAACATTTGATAAGAACACAGATGTTGTAAAGCTGAAGAATGCTTTGGAAACAACAGTTGATAATCATCCTTATCTGAAAACACGATTGAGCGTTGACGAAAACGGTGACGTTTACAAAAGCATTTGCGAAGAGCCTGCATGCGTCGAGATTAAGGAAATGACAGACTCTGACCTTGATAAAAGTGAATATGTCTATCCTTTTGATTTGCTCAGCGACAGGCTCTACAGATGCTGTATTTTTAAGCTTGAGTCCTCGGTTGTTCTTTTCTGCGATATGCACCATATAATTTTTGACGGCTTTTCCTTGCAGGTGTTTATGGCAGATGTAGACAAGGCGCTCAGAGGAGAGATGCCGGAGCCTGAGCTTTACACAGGAAACGACGTTTCAGAGGAAGAGTCGCGCCGTCTGCTCACGCCTGAGCTTGAGGAAGCAAAGAAGTACTATCACTCTGTTTTTGGGGGACTTGAGCTTGAGTCTGTTCCTCTTAATGACAAAAACGAAGGCGAGCCTGTTGCCAAAAAGCTGAGATATGACTTTAATTCGTTTAGTGCCGATGATATAAAGGAATTTTCCCGTTCTCACGGAATAAAGACAAGCACATTTTTTGACGGTGTATTTGGTTTTGTGCTTTCAAAATTTTCGGGTGCAGATGAGAGCTTGTTTTCGACTATATATAACGCTCGCAGCAAAAAGCTCGAAAGAAGCTGCGGAATGTTTGTCAAAACGATGCCTGTATACTGTAATTCAAAAAAACAGGACGATATAGCACAGTACTTAAAAGAGCTTGATTTACAGCTTGACAGCAGCAGAAAGTATGATTTGTATTCGTATGCCGATATATGCGCAGATTTGCAGATAAAGCCACAGACGTTATTTGCGTATCAGGGTAACGCATGGCAAAGCGTTAGCTTCGGCGGCAAGCTGGTTATAATAGAAACGCTGCCCTCGCCTGACGCAAAGGCGACTTTGACTGTTGAAGTTTTCAGGCTCAACGGCAAATTTTTTGCAACAGTTGAATACAGAACCGATCTGTACGAAGAAGAGTCAATGCTTGTGTTTATACACTGCTTTGAAAAAGCGGTGACAGAGTTTTTGTCAAAGGATAAGCTAAGTGAAGTTGAGATAACAGACACTAAACAGCTTGCGCTTCTCGACATCTTTAATGAAACCGAAAAAGATTATGAAAAGACTGATATAGTAACGCTGTTTAGGCGTAAGGCTCAGCAGAACCCCGACAACACAGCCGTTGTATATCTTGACAAGAGCTATACATACAAAGAAGTTGATGAGATTTCGGAAAAAATCGGTGCATATATCTCCTCTCTCGGAATCGGCAGGGAAGATGTGGTATCAATTCTTATTCCGAGATGCGAATATATGGTGCTTGCTTCCGTCGGTGTTTTGAAATCGGGTGCGGCATACCAGCCCCTTGACCCCTCATATCCCCAGGAGCGTCTTGAATTTATGATGCAGGACGCAGATGCTAAACTGCTGATTGCGGGTAAGGATTTGCTCAGCCTTGTTCCGAATTACAAGGGAAAGGTACTTCTTATTGAGGATATTCCGAGTCTTCCCGAATGCAATAAAATCGTCACAAATCCAAAGCCTGAGGATTTGTTCATTATGCTCTATACCTCAGGCTCAACAGGCACGCCAAAGGGCTGTATGCTTGAGCACAGAAACCTTGTGTCCTTCTGCAACTGGTACAGAAATTATTATAATCTTAACTCTCAGTCAAGGGTTGCGGCTTACGCAAGCTACGGCTTTGACGCAAATATGATGGATATGTATCCTGCGCTGACAACCGGTGCAGCAATACATATCATTGATGAAGCAATCCGCCTTGACCTTTTGGCTATTGACAAATACTTTAACGAAAACGCCATAACCCATAGCTTTATGACGACCCAGGTCGGCAGACAGTTTGCTCTTGAAGCAAACTGCAAATCCTTACAGCATTTGTCTATCGGCGGTGAAAGACTTGTTCCGATAAATCCGCAAAAAGAATTTAAATTTTATAATGTTTACGGTCCTACTGAATGTACCATTTTATCAACTGCATTTTCTGTTGACAGGGAGTATGAAAGAGTTCCGATAGGAAAGGCACTTGACAATACAAAGCTCTATGTTGTTGATGAGCAGGGCAGAAGATTACCACCCTGCGTTCCGGGTGAGCTGTGGGTAGCAGGTCACGGAGTATCAAGAGGTTACTTAAACCGTCCCGAGCAGAACGAAAAAGCCTTCATCAAGAATCCGTTTACCGATGAAAAAGGCTACGAGAGAGTTTATAGAACGGGAGATATAGTGCGATATTTGCCCGACGGCAATATCGACTTTGTGGGCAGAAACGACGGCCAGGTGAAAATCAGAGGCTTCAGAATTGAGCTTTCAGAGGTTGAGCGCATTATCCGTGAATTCGAGGGAATAAAAGACGCAACCGTTTCGGCATTTGATGAGCCCGGCGGCGGAAAATTTATTGCGGCTTATGTTGTATCGAACGAGAAAGTAGATATTCAGAAATTAAATGAATTTATACGTGCAAACAAGCCTCCGTACATGGTTCCTGCCGTTACAATGCAGATTGACAAAATTCCTCTTAATCAGAATCAGAAGGTCAACAAGCGTGCATTGCCCAAGCCCGAAAGGAAAGTTCAGAACGATGAGTCTTCATCAAAGCCTATGACCTTGCTTGAAAAGAAAATTCACTCAATTATTGCTAAAATTCTCGGTAACGATAGCTTCAGTGTTACTGAAAATCTTTTGTTCGCAGGGCTCAATTCTCTGTCGGTAATTAAGCTCGCGGTTGAACTCCGTAAGGAATTCGGCTTTGAGGCTAATGTAAAGCAGATGATGAAGGAATGCTCGGTTATTTCTATTGAGGATCGGATTCAGGAATACCTGATGAGCGGTGCATTGGCAAAGAATACAGCCGAGACAAAGCAAAAAGCATACAAGTCTTTATATCCCCTGTCAAAGACGCAGTTGGGCGTATACCTTGACTGTATGAAAAATCCGTATACTACGCTTTATAACATTCCGTCAATTCTTAAATCCACGAAGTCTGTAAACGCAGAAAAACTTGCTGACAGTGTTAAAAAGGTTATTCTTGCGCATCCGTATATATTTACACATCTTACAACGCAAAACGATGATGTGGAGCAGGTTTATCCTGACAGCAGGCAGCTTGATATTCCCGTAAAGAAAATGAGCGAAAACGAGCTTGAGCTTGTAAAGAAAGAATTTGTCAAGCCGTTTAATTTCTCAAAATCTCCGCTGTTTCGAATTCTTGTTGTTGAAACGGAGAGTAATATCTATCTTTTCGCTGACTTTCATCATATTATTTTTGACGGTGCGTCCTATAATATATTCTTGAATCAGCTCAAAGCAGTATATGAGGGCGCTGAAATCGAGTCAGAGGAATATACTTATTTTGACTATATTGATGACGAAATCAAAGCTGAAAGCAGCGAAGAATACAGTAATGCCGAAAAATTCTTTGATGATATGATGAAGAATTTTGAGTCGGCGTCAGAAATAACTCCTGATTTAGGCTCGCAGGGAGATAACGGCAAACTTGCAGAAGTATATGTTCCCTTTGATTTATCAGAGGTAGAAGCCTTCTGTAATAAAAACGGTGTTACGCCTGCACAGCTTTTCCTTGCATCCGCTTTCTATTCAGTGTCGCGCTTTACAAATTCAAGAAATGTATATCTCAGCACGATCAGCAACGGCAGAAGCGATATGCGTCTGACGGATTGTTTCGGTATGTTTGTTAAAACATTACCTCTCGGAATTGAGATCGAGGATATTTCGGCACTTGAATTTGTTAAGAAGAGCAAGTCTGTTTTTACGGGCGCGATAGAAAATGAAATTTATCCTTATTCAAAGATTTGTTCAAAATTCGGATTTGCACCTAATATAATGTACGAATATCAGATTGGTGTAACAGACGATTTGAAAATCGACGGCGAAGCTGTTGAGAGAAATTTCTTTGATATGGAAATTACAAAGTTTAGAACCGCAATCTATATTGAAGATTATAAAAATCAGCCCTGTATTGTTGTCCGTTACAACGAAGCGCTTTACAGTAAATGCCTGATGCAGACGCTTGTGAAATCAATTTTCAATGCGACTATGCACATTATATCTGCGCCGGATTGTAAGATAAGGAAAATATCTCTGCTTGATGACAGTCAGATTGATGAGCTGAACAGCTTTTCACTAACACATACTGCACCTGTTGAAACAAAGCTCCTGCATAAAGTGTTTGAGAATCAGGTTGAAAAAACTCCCGACAACAATGCAATTACAGCCTGTGACGGAACTCTTACATACAGAGAACTTAACCGCCGCGCAAATATTACTGCAAACGAGCTTATTGCAAGAGGCCTCAAAAAGGGCGGAAGGGTTGTTGTTTTACTCAGCAGAACCTCGAAAATTTTCTCAACTATTTTCGGTATTCTTAAAGCAGGCGGAGCGTTTATCCCGACCTGTCCCGACTATCCGCAGGAAAGAATCAACAGCATTATCGAGGACAGCGAGGCTGATTTCGTAGTAACCGAGGGCGAGCTTGTTGAGATTTACGATAAAGCGATAGATGTAGATTTACTTCTCGCCGGTGAAAATTGCGAAACACCCGAAATTGATGTAAGCCCCGAGGATTTGGCTTATCTTATTTATACATCAGGCTCAACCGGAAAACCGAAGGGCGTTATGCTAAGACATATAGGAATAGCGAACTATGTAAGTTACAGCGACGCAAACCCTCAGGTAAAGTATGTTGTTGATAATTGCAAGGCTTACGGCTCCGTAACGACAGTATCGTTTGATATGTCACTTAAGGAAACAGTGCTCTCGTTATGTAACGGTCTGACGCTTGTCTTTGCAAGCGATCAGCAGACGGTTAACCCCGTTGCTCTTGCAGAATTTCTTAAAGAAAATAACGTTGATGCCTTCAACTCAACTCCTTCAAGGCTCTTGCAGTATATGGAGCTTGATGAATTTGCAGAAGTAATGGCCGGCTGTAAGGTTATTCTTTCGGGCGGCGAGAAATATACTTATAAGCTCCTGAAGCTCCTCCGTGAAAAAACTAATGCAAAAATTCTTAATACCTACGGCCCTACCGAAATTACGGTTTCCTCAAACTGCAAAGACCTTACAGACGCCGATGAAATTTCAGTCGGAAAGCCGCTTTTGAACTATGTTGAACATATAGTTGATGTTGACAATAACCTGCTTCCGGTAGGAGTTGTCGGCGAGCTTCTGATTTCAGGCTGCGGAGTTGCACTTGGCTACAATAAACTTCCCGAGCAGACGAAAAAGGCGTTTATTGAGTTTAACGGAGAAAGAACATATCGTTCGGGCGACTATGCCAAGTGGACGAGGAACGGTGATGTTATAATACTCGGCAGAACCGACAATCAGGTTAAGCTCAGAGGTCTGAGAATTGAGCTCGGCGAAATCGAAAAATGCCTGTCAAACATTAACGGCATCAAGAGCGCAGTTGCTCTGATAAGAAAGGTGAATAATGCCGACGCTATATGTGCCTATTACACAGCGGATACTGAGCTTGATACGGAGTTTATCAAAAATGAGCTTAAAAAATCCCTGACTGATTATATGGTGCCTGCGGCGTATGTAGAGCTTCCTGAAATGCCGCTTACTCCTAACGGTAAAATCAACACGAAGCTACTGCCCGAACCTCAGTCGTCCGAAAAGACAGCAGGAGTTAATCCGACAACTGCTCTTGAAAAAACTATGTGCGATATATTCGCAAAGGTTCTGGAGCTTGATAAGGTTTATGCCGATGACAATTTCTTTGATATAGGAGGCAGCTCGCTTACTGTAACCAGAGTGATTATTCTTGCCAATAAGAGCGGTATAGAGATTGCGTACGGCGATGTATTTGAAAATCCGACTCCTGCCGCACTTGCAAAGCTCTGCGAAAAGGACGTTGTTAAGAACGACTTTGAAGATTTGGGTAACTATGATTACGGCAATATTGAAAATGTGTTGCTTAAAAATAATCTTGAAAGCTTCAAAAACGGAGATATGCAGGAGATAGGCGACGTACTCCTTACGGGTGCCGCAGGCTTCCTTGGAATACATATTCTTTATGA
>JAUNJO010000049.1:0-2984 GCA_030533225.1 Eubacteriales bacterium | reverse complement strand
GCGACGTACTCCTTACGGGTGCCGCAGGCTTCCTTGGAATACATATTCTTTATGAACTGCTCCATAAATACAGCGGCAAGGTTTACTGTCTGCTGCGTGACAAGAATCACAATCCCGCAGAAGACAGACTTAATATGATTTTCTACTATTATTTTGAAGAAAGTCTGAAAGAAAAATATTCCGACAGGTTAATCGTCTTAAGCGGCGATGTCACAGACAGAGAATCCTTTGACAAGTTCCTCGATTTCAATATTGATACTGTGATAAACTGTGCCGCAAATGTCAAGCACTTTTCAAAGGGAACAGACATTGAAGATGTCAATTTGTACGGAACGCTTAATGTGATAGATTTCTGTAAGCAGGCAGATGCACGTCTTATTCATGTTTCAACTATGAGTGTTGGCGGTATATATGTAGGCGAGCAGGGAGAGGTAACTCATCTGAAGGAAAATCTGCTTTATTTCGGACAGCAGACAACATCAAAGTACACGCTTTCAAAATTCCTTGCCGAAAGGGCAATTCTTGAAGAGGTTTCAAGAGGCTTTAATGCAAAGATTATGCGTGTCGGTACGCTTTCCGCAAGAAACAGCGACGGCGAGTATCAGATTAACTTTACCACAAACACATTTATGGGCAGGCTCAAATCCAATATTATCATCGGAAAATATCCGTATGATATGATAGAAACGCCGTTTGAGCTTTCTCCGATAGATTTTGTCGCAAAAGCAATACTGCTTCTTTCAAAGACTCCAAAGGAATGTACCGTATTCCACCCGTTTAATAATCACATGCTGATGATGGGCGACTTATATATGGAGATGGACAGAATCGGACTTCACTCTCAGGCCGCAGAAACAGAGAAATACGAAAAGGCACTGGAAGAAGCAAAGCAAAATCCGGAAATGGCAAAAATACTTTCCAGTATGCTTGCCTACCAGAATATGGCGCACGGTCAGAAGATATTCACCGTTGAAAAGAGCAATAAATACACCATGCAGGTGCTGTACAGAATGGGATTTTGCTGGCCTGTGACATCGCTTGACTATATGAAACGTTTTATCAGTGCTCTTCGGGGACTTGGCTTCTTTGATTTTAACTAATGAAACGCTGAATATCTATTAAACTATAAATGAGCAAAAGTAATAATTTGCACAAAAGGAAAGCACTCAGGTATTTTGATAAGTAATCTTCTTACCGCAAAAAGAAAACCGTGTATCCCGAAAAGGTTACACGGTTAGTGCTTTCTGTGGTATAAGGTCGTTTCGTTTGAAGAATACGGAGAAAATGCTGAAACATATTGCATTTTATTCAGATGTATGTTATATTATTATTCATAACGAACGATTTAAATGAAAGAGGGCAATTATGTGGCACATTTTATGAGGAACAATAGAATGTAAAAATTGAACTATGTAAAAACGCTATAAACGTACTGCCGATTTAGAATTGTTTAGTGCGGTATTATAGTGTTGACAAAGTATTGCAGATATAACATTTCTGCTGATACAGCTTATTTTTGCATAATTTTTATTGAAAGGTGGAAGATTCAATGTTATCAAAGTAAAAAAATTTTATGAGGGGATTTATCTCAGTAATACTATCCTTACTGCTTCTAAGCTCTCCGTGTCTTATAGCCGCTGCGAACAGTAACGATCTAGTCGAGGCGGACGCAAGCTTTAGTTCAAACAGTTTATCAAATGATACAGATTTTCTTTCTACAGTTTCAGACCAAGAAATTATTAACGGTGTTCTTACTTTGTTAGAATCGGTTGTCAGTCCTAAGAAAGCTGTTGAATGGGGTGCAAATAAATTTGTTTCAAAAGTACTGGGCTTAAGCTCTAAATCCGAGAAAGAAAGCAAGGAAATAATGGAAAAACTCGACAAGCTTATGGAGGGTCAGTCCAAACTTCAGGAAAGTATGGCTACTCTTTCAAAGCAAGTCACCTGTTCACAACTAAATACAATTCTTAATGAATTTGAAGGTCTTATTGCATCAGAGCAAATAACAAATAATGCTTATAGCACATTAAGAGATATAGATGCAAAAGAAGATAATGGGACTTATTCATCTGATGATGCCTATGCCGCAAGACTTCAATGTCTTACTAAAGATCTTGGCCTGACTGATGAAACCATGAGCAGAGTGGATGTAGATATTGATAAATATACAGACAAACTCGCCTCAGCATTGCTTACTTCAATGAAAGTTACTTATGAAGATGGTAAAACCCTTAACAATGACTTATTTGAAATCAACTACCAATCTTTAAGACGCACCTACCGTTGGGAAAATCAGGCATACGGCGAATGGATTGCTTTTCAGAATAAAGCCTTAGGTACATACGCTATTGCCGCAACTGTTAACAGACTTTCGCTTTTGGCAAGAATTGAAAAAATAAACGATTATAATAAATCGCATCCCGACGCTAAAATATTTACCGATTCGATTGAAACTCGATTAAAAAAACTTGACAAAGATGTTGAGGCTGTTAAAAATCTAATTACTCGTGAGGTTGTTATTCGTGATGAAACCGAGAGATATTACTGGACTCCCGGACACGAAATGCTTTTTTATACAACTCCAAACACACAAGGTGTTCCCCAGGAAAATAAAAAAGCCGGAGTTGGAAATACAAAGGCAAGTAATAATGCAAAGGGTCTTAAATTGGTAAAGAATAAATCCGGAAACTATACTCATACGGTAAAATACGATTTTTGGAAACCGTTTATAAGATATGAAGGCGGCGATTCACCCTTAGTAAATTATGATCAATTGAATACGATTTTGAAAGATTATGGCGGTAAGAAAAGTCTGTATGATATATTCTTTTCTGAGGATGAGGGAAATTTCACTCTTCCCCAAAATGTAAATAAAAATTGCAAATTCGTTATTGACGGACAAAAATCCGAAGTAACAGGAAAAAGCTACGAACTAACTTATGAACCGTATTTCTTTAAAGCTGACCAGGTTTATTGCTATGGAA
>JAUNJO010000008.1 GCA_030533225.1 Eubacteriales bacterium | reverse complement strand
CCTGTGACCCTCTGCTTGTAAGGCAGATGCTCTCCCAGCTGAGCTATGCTCCCACATGGTTGCCATTTTTCGTGACGCGTATTATGATACATCATTACTGCGAAAAAGTCAATAGTTTTTCAAAACTTTTTTCGAAAAATTATTTTTTCTTCTTTATAATCTCTTCAAGATCATCGCGAGTGAAAATATAGTGCTTATTGCAAAAGTGACAGCTTGCACTTGCAATGCCGTTTTCCTCAGGCAAAGCACGAATTTCCTCCTCGGGCATGCCCATAATCACATTCTCAAGAGATTCCCTTGAACAGCCGCAGCGGTAGCCTACGGGCATTTCGTCCAAAACTTCAACCTCAAAGCCTTTGAGTATCTCTTTGCACATATCGAGAGGGCTCATTCCCTCCCCGAGCATTGTGGTGACAGGTCTTAAGTGCTTCACATTCTCCTCGAGTTTCTCGATAGTATCCTCAAATGCACCGGGGAGAAGCTGAACCAAAAGTCCTCCTGCGAAAAGCACTGTGCCCTTATCCTTATCCACAAGAACTCCCAATGCACAGATTGTGGGGAGCTGTTCGCTTGTTGCGTAGTATGAGGTGATGTCCTCGGCAATTTCACCGCTGACAAGGGGTACCTGACCGATATAGGGGTCAGCGTCGCGAAACTTTTTCATGACATTCAGGACACCGTTTTTGCCCACACCTGCCGAAACATTGATTTTGCCGTTTTCGTAATGCTCTGTGGGACAACCGCCGTTTTCTACATAACCCTTAACATAGCCGTCACTGTCGGAAGCGGCAATGACCACGCCCAGAGGACCGTCACCTGCAACTCTAAGGCTGACGGTGGCTTCCTTTTGCTTGAGCTGTGCGCCCATCATTGAAGCTGCGGTCAAAAGTCTGCCCAAGGCGGCAGTTGCAACATTGGAGGTACGGTGGAGCTTCTGTGCAGTATAGCAAATTTCGGAGGAATCAATAGCCGATGCCATAACCGCACCGTCGCTTGTGATACATCTTATAATCTTATCCATATATATTCTTTCCTTTATTATTATATTCTCAAAGCTTTCGCGCTGTGATAATTAATCTCTGTTCATCCTCTTTCGGTGCTTCAAAGGTCATATCTCCAAAGACCGAAACCACCTCAAAGCCTGCGTCCTCAAGGAGTTTTCGGAGCACTTCCAAAGGATACGCCCTTTCGGAAAATTCTTCGCTCATTCGGTAGTAATTCTCACCCTCGGGGATGAAGAAATCAAGGGTAATATCTGTGATATTATCCTCCCTCGGAGTATTCTGCCAAACGCAATAAACCTCCTCGGTATCAAAAACAAATACGTTGTCCGAAAGCACCTTTTCGTGCTTGTAGGGAGTATTCACATCAAAGAGGAAAACTCCATTCGGATTCATAAAGAGGGAGACACGCTCAAAGGTCTTTTTAACATCCGCTATATCGGTCAGATGATTGATACTGTCAAGGGTGCAAAGGCAGGTATCTATTGTGCCGTAAAGGTCGATTGACTGCATTTTTTGACAGAGATACAGTATGGATTCATCCGCCTCATAAGCTTTTTGCATTGCCTGAGAGAGCATTTCGGCAGAAGCATCTATGCCGTAAATGTCCACACCGCGCTTTTTAAGTTCAAGGGTGAGTGATCCTGTGCCGCAAGCCAGATCAAGAGTGAGTCCCATATCGTGGCCTATATTCTCAAAATGCTTCTCAATATAATCAGCTCTTGCTTTATAACCCACGTTGTCTGTCAGCAGATCATAATAGTCCGCAAAAGTTTCGTAAGCCACACTCTCACCCTTTCTTTCAATAATACAATATGTTATCACAAAGCCTCGAAAAAGTAAAGAGCAGTGGAATATTCACTGCTCTCACGGGGCTAAAAAGCTTCCTTTTTAATTGTTTCAAGGGCGGTTTTTTCAATGCGGCTCACTTGGGCTTGGGAAATGCCGATTTCCTTTGCTACCTCCATTTGAGTTTTGCCCCTGAAGAATCTGAGTCCCAAAATCTTCCTTTCACGCTCGGAAAGTTTTTGCAGAGACTGACGAAGTGCAATTTCGTCAAGCCAATCGGAATCGCTCTCTGAACCGCCAACCTGATCCATTACATATATGGTATCGTTGCCGTCGGTGAATACAGGCTCATAAAGAGACACAGGCTCAACCACAGCCTCAAGAGCAATCACCACCTGTTCCTTCTGAACATCCATTTCTTTTGCTATTTCCTCCACAGTCGGTTCTTTTCCGTTCTTTGCCGTCAATGCTTCCTTTATCTGCATAGCATGGTAGGCGGTGTCACGCATACTTCGGCTGACACGCACAGGGTTATTATCACGGCAAAAGCGCTTAATTTCGCCCAAAATCATGGGTACTCCGTAGGTACTGAATTTCAGGTCAAACTCCGGGTTAAAGTTGTCGATTGCCTTCAGAAGTCCAATTACGCCCACCTGAAAGAGGTCATCCAGGGCTTCGCCTCGGCCGGAGAATCTCTGCACCACAGAAAGCACCAGGCGGAGATTTCCCTCCACCATCTTATCCCGGGCGATTTTTTTCTCATGCTCGTTACCCTCTTTAATTATTTTGAGGAGTTCCCGCTTTTCACTTTCCTTGAGCACCCGAAGATTTGCGGTATTCACTCCGCAGATTTCAACCTTATTATACTGCAAATAATCTCCCCCTGTATTCTTATAAAATAATTATTGGCAACAGGGAAAGATTAATTCATAAAGCATAAAAAAAGACAGCCTCAAAAGAGACTGTCTCAGATATTTAAGTAAAATTACTTGTTGAAGATAGACATAATATCGTAGAAGTTGTCATCATCGTCATCGGTGGTATCAGCCTTGGTCTCTGCCTTAGCGGTTGCGCCAACCTTAACTTTCTCTGCACCTGCAAAGCCGGTTGCGATAACGGTAACGCTGATTTCGTCCTTCATCTCCTCGTTGACAACAGCACCCCAGATGATGTTTGCATCCTCAGCAACCTTGTCGGAAATCATGGTGGAAGCAACATCAATATCGTCGAGGCTTACATCAGGAGAAGCGGTGATGTTGATGATAACACCCTTTGCACCGTCGATAGTAGTCTCGAGCAAGGGGCTGGAGATAGCAGCGTCAGCAGCTACCATTGCCTTGTCCTTACCGGTTGCTTTACCGATACCCATGTGAGCGTAGCCTGCATCCTTCATGATAGATGTAACATCAGCGAAGTCAAGGTTAACAAGACCGGGAACAACGATAAGGTCGGAGATACTCTGAACACCCTGACGGAGAATATCGTCAGCGATGGTAAATGCGTTCTGGAGTGTGATGCTCTGCTCGGAAACAAACTTCAAGCGTTCGTTGGGCACAACGATAAGGGAGTCAACGCATGCGGCGAGCTGCTCGATGCCCTGCTCAGCCTGAGCCATACGCTTCTTACCTTCGAAAGCGAAAGGCTTTGTAACAACAGCAACAGTGAGGATGCCCATGTCCTTTGCAATCTTAGCAACAACAGGAGCTGCACCTGTACCTGTGCCGCCGCCCATACCTGCGGTAACGAATACCATGTCGGTATCTTTGAGAAGATCAGCGATTTCCTCTTTGTTTTCCTCGGCAGCCTTAGCGCCTACCTCGGGGAGAGAGCCTGCGCCCTTACCGCGAGTAACCTTCTCACCAATCTGAATTTTCTGAGATGCGCTTGAGAAACGGAGAACATGCTCGTCTGTGTTGATAGCGATGAACTCAACGTTGCGAACCTCCATTTTAACCATTCGGTTGATGGCATTGCCACCGCCACCGCCTACGCCGATAACCTTAATAACGGGTAAGTAATCTGTTCTCTCATTCTGTAACTCAAAAGCCATTTTCTCGTCCTCCTTGAATATAACAAGCTTAAATGTAATATTGGAATCATACAGTTATTGGATATTACAATTCATCTATATTAAGGTAACATATTTAGAGCACAATTTCAACAATTATTTGAAAATTTACGCAAAATTTTCTGTTTTCACTATAAAACAGCTCGATATATGCCCTTATCCTATTGATATTTTGCTTAAAAAGAATAAAAACGCCGAAAGAAATGCTCCTGCCAAATCTTATGACAGGAGCACAAATTGTTCGCAGTATTATTCACCGTCGTCTGAATAGTTTGAATCCCCATAATCGCCGTAATAATCCGTATCGCCGCTTAAGTCGTAGTTATCCTCGTACGCCGATGTGGTTTCCTGTGAGGCTGTAGTTGGTTCACTGCCCTCGGGGGCAGTAGCCGGAGGAACATTTCCTGCCAAAATCGTATATTCGTTGAAGTAGGACTTCTTGGTATCGTAGCTCTTGGAAACATCAAGCTCGCCGGCAACGGTACTGTTTTCCGTATCAATCTTTTCACGAAGTATGGTATCTGCGGTGTGAATTTTGTAGGAGAGGTGATCGGGCGCGCCCAGATACACCACAATTCGGTTGTCGTAAACATAGCGGAATTTCACGGTTCCGCTCTCCGATGTCTCAACATTTACCGCTGTGATGTTCTTGCATCCCAGTTCCCTGAACGACACAAATATTTCCTCAAGGGCGCTTGTGACTATGTCGGATTCGTATTCGAGATACTCTCCCGGTGTCTTAGCCTTAAACTCAACGCCCTCTATGATGGGAACTTTTGCTTCATCATCGGTGGCGCTCACCTCAAGAATCTTTCCCTTGTCGCTGACTGTGTAGAAACCGCCCACGGATTCAACCATATAAGCAGGTTTTGCCATGGTGAGGTCAATCTTTATTGCGTTTGGAATTGAGAAATATACATGGGCATCCTCAATCATGGGATATGCCTTTTCAATTCTGCCTGAAGCTCTGCTCTTGGAGGCGGTGAAGATATTTTCACCGTAAGCAAGGCCGCTTGCCTCGATAATCTCCTGTGCGGAGTATTTGCCGTTACCGGTTACGATAATTTCCTCGGTTTTGAATAACACCGTGAGCGAAAGCACCAAACCCACAACCAAAACCGCCAAAATCAAAGAAATGTAAACCATAACATTTCTTATTTTTCTCATTCTGGGGCTGATTGGCTTTCGGGGTTTTGAAACCTGAGAAGTTCTCTTTTCAGGCGGATTTTGAGGCCTTCTGCGTGTGTTTTGGGCGGATTGTCTTCTGTCGCTTTGCTGAGCAGTTGTTCTGCGACGGACCCGGTCTTCGGAATAAGCAGGCCTTTCCCGACGAACTTCCTGTGAGCGATACTGACGCAGCGGTTCATCACGGTAACTCTCACGCTTTTGAGGCTGGGAGTTTTGGGCTAAAGTATCGCGCACATAGGTGCGGGGCTTTGGCTGAGGTGTCCTTTGACGCTCACGCTGAGGTGACGGATATTCGGTAACTCGCTGTGTATCCGATGAAGCCTGCCTTTTTCTCTTGTGGGCAATATCATTTTTATTTGTTTTTTGGCGACTTGCGGACTTGCCCTCATCATTTTTGCGGGGGGATTTATCTCTTCCCAGGCTCTTCTCAAGCTGTCTTTTTGTCTGCATACTTGAACTGCGCTGAGAGTGAGCGTCCCTTTCCTTTCGGGTTTCCTTAAACTCTTTCAGAGAAGGAATTTTTGCGGTTTTTTCATCCATTTTTGTCGCCTCCTTTACTTCCCTCTGTTTTTCACTACTTGTACCTTACAATCTATGTAGCTTTATATCTTTTTAACTGATGCGTTCAAAGAGGAAAGGACAACATCCAAATCCTCATAGCCACGCTCCAGGTATTTTGTTGTATCAATTTCTGTTGTGCCCTGAGCACCAAGGCCTGCTACAACCAAAGCCGCCGAACCGCGCAAATCCATTGCCTCTACAGATGTGCCGTAAAGTTCGGGAACACCCTCAACTACGGCTACCCTGCCCTCGGCTTTTATATTTGCTCCCATTCTGAGAAACTCACCGATATGCTTGTAGCGATTCTCAAATATAGTCTCCACGAACACCGTTATTCCCCTTGACACTGTGGAAAGTGCCATGAGAGGCGCCTGTGCGTCGGTGGGAAAACCGGGATAGGGGTTTGTTCGTATGAGCTTCAGTCCCTTTATTCTTTCAGGTGAGGAAAATTTCATTGTGCCTTCCTTCACCGAAATATTGCATCCCGCTTCCTCGAAAACAGGAATTACCGCACTCAAATGGGTGGACATAATGTCCTCAAGGTAGATTTCGGAGCCGGTAATTGCCGCCGCCGACATGAGCGTGGCTGCCACAATTCTGTCGGGTATAACCGTATGGGCAACACCGTGGAGTTTCTCCTTGCCCTCTATGACAACCGTGCCCTCCCCTGCTCCGTAAATCTCCGCACCGCACTTGTTTAGGTAATCCGCCAGGTCGGAAATCTCCGGCTCACGCGCCGCATTGTTAATTATAGTTGTGCCCTTTGCAAGACAAGCGGCTATCATGATATTTTCGGTTGCACCCACACTTGGGAAAGCAAGTGCAACAGTGCCTCCCACAAGTCCTTTAGGCGCTTTGCAGTAAATCTCTCCGTGGTGTTCGGTGATTACCGCACCTAACTTTTTGAGTGCATCAAGGTGCAAATCTATAGGTCGGGGGCCTAACTCACAGCCACCGGGAAAGGAAAGCCTTGCTTTTTTGAAGCGAGCCAGTATTCCCCCGAGAAACACAATGGAAGAACGCATCTCCCTCATCAGAGAATTTGGGATGTGGCAATCGGTCATATTATCTGTATTTACAAGCAGGGTGTGGCCGTGACGGCTTGCGCTGCAGCCTAAGTACCGCAAAATCCTTATGGAGACATCAATATCCGTAAGGCATGGGCAATTATGAATTACATTCTCGCCCTCGGTAACTACTGTAGCCGCAAGTATGGGCAGAGTGCTGTTTTTTGCTCCCTGTACCTTTACTGCTCCCCTAAGCTTACGACTTCCCTCAATGAGAAGCTTCGACACACGCAACACCCTTTCAGCATAAATATATAGGCCTGTGCTTCATTCTATGCTGAAAAAGTTTTATGGTGATATTACTTTTTGAGTACATCGCAAATAATCTTGTAAATTCGGTCATTTGCGTCGGTTATTGCCATTTTGCCTGCATTCTCGGAGTAGTTTTTGAGTAGCTCCCTGTTCTCAAGGAGTTTGTCAATTTCTTCTGTCAACCGCTCCGGGGTCAAGTCCTTTTCCTCAATAACCGATGCCGCCTTGTTATTCACAAGCGCCATGGCGTTGTGGTACTGATGATTCTCGGCAACATTGGGAGAGGGAATCAGTACCGAGGGCTTTGACATAACCTCTATTTCGCTGAGTGTGATAGCACCGCAGCGACAGACAACCAAATCCGCCGCCGCCATGCAGATGTCCATATTTTCTATGTACTCCCTAATGTCCAGATTACTGCATTTATCGGGTTCAATACCTTTTTCACGGAGCAAATCGGGAAACCATTTTCCGTACTGTCCGTAGGCATGAATGTGACGGTAATGCTTATCCTTACCGCTTCGGGCAATAAGGTCGGCAATGTTTTCGTTGATTTTGCGGGCACCCATGCTGCCGCCGAAGGAAACGATTAAGGGAGTGCTGTCAAGCCCCAAGACCTTTCGGGCCGTCTCCTTGTCTGCACTTATAATCTGCGGACGGACAGGGTTGCCTGTCAAGGCAAAGTTACAGCCTGCGTCCATTCTGTCCCGGGCGGCTTCCATAGCAAGCATAACCGCCTTTGCTTTTTTGGAAAGCATCTTGGTTGTCACACCGGGGTAGGCATTTTGCTCATGGATTACCGTGGGAATACCAAGTGACTGTGCCGCCTTTATTACCGGTCCGCTTACATAACCCCCTGTGCCCACACAGATGTCGGGCTTAAAATTTCTGATGATTGACTTTGCTTTTGCGGAGGCTGATATTGCCTTGAACACGGTGCCGACATTGGTGACAATCGCCTTGGGGGACAGGCTCCTTCTGAAGCCTCTTATGGAGATTGATTCAATATCAAAACCTGCGTTTTTCACAAGTCTTTGCTCGAGACCGCCCACATTTCCCACAAACAAAATTTCGGATGCGGGGTCTTTGGCCTTAATTGTCTGTGCAATGGCGAGAGCAGGGTTGATGTGGCCCGCTGTACCGCCGCCTGCAAGTAAAACTCTCATATATAATTATACCTTCTCTAAATTAGATGTACGGGAAACCGAAAGCACAATTCCCATCTGTGCCAAAAGCATGATAAGCGAACTTCCTCCGTAGCTGAAGAAAGGAAGTGAAATACCCGTGTTGGGAAGCCAGTCGGTAATAACCAAAATATTCAGAATCACCTGAAGACCTACCTGTGCCACAAGTCCGCAGCTCAAAAGCTTTCCGAAGTTATCCTTTGCGTTGCGGGAAATCATAACTCCGCGGAAAACAAGAAGTCCGAAAAGTGCCAAAATCACTATCGCTCCTATAAGTCCCAACTCCTCGCATACTATTGCGTAGACAAAGTCGTTCTGAGGCTCGGGAAGGTAGAGGTGCTTTTGAAGTGACTGACCGAGGCCCAGTCCCCAAATTCCGCCTGAGCCAATGGCATAAAGGGAGTTTCGTGTCTGCCATGTTGTCTGCCACATTTCCTCGGTGGTATATTCAAGAGCCTGACCCCAGCCGTCCATTCGTGTCATGGCGTAACCCAAAAGTCCTGTTGCCAAGGCAATGAAAAATGCCACAACAGCACCGCCTATAATGACCAGAAAGTATTTTATGGGCATTCCTGCAAGGAAAAGCATAATCAGGATAAGCAGAAATACGATAACGATACAGGAATAGTGAGGCTCAAGCACAAGCAGAAGTGCGGTGCCGGCAAAGACCGCCATTCCGGGCAGGAAGCTGTACTTGACATACTGCATTTTATCAGCGTATTTCGTGCCCCAATAAGCAAAGAAAACAATAAGGCAAAACTTAGTAATCTCGGAGGCCTGAATCGTGAAACTTCCCACACCTATCCACCGTCTGACACCTGTGGAAGAGGGCATAAATAAAACAATAATCAAAGCTACAAAGGACAGCGCCAGGAACACCTTGGCAAAACGGTAAAAAACACGGTAATTCACATAGGAAAGACCTATCATAGCCCCTACGCCGACTACTGCGAATATCGCCTGTCTTTTGAGATAGTAGAAGCTGTCACCTGTTTTGCTGTAGGCTGTAGGATAGCTTGCAGAGAACATCATGAGTATGCCCACACCTAAGAGCAACAGTACAAAAATCAAAAACGGCATGTCAATGCCCAAGCCGATTGACATAAACTTAAACTTTTTCTTCTCTTTTGTTTTACTTTTTTTGCTCACATGTCTTTTTGAAGGGGGAGCGCCGCTTCCCCGGGCCGCACTGTGATTACGCAGATACGCTCTATCGGGCGCGGTTTTGGTATGCAGAATACTTTTTCCCATTTCCTTTCCTCCTTCAAATGAAATATCTAAATAAACCTTTTTATAACTTTATAATACCGAAAATTGCAAGCAGGATTGCCCCTATTCCGAAAAGCGCGGTAACCGCACTGAACACACACACAATCTTAACTTCGCTCCAGCCACTCATCTCAAAATGATGGTGAATGGGGCTCATCTTAAACAGGCGTTTGCCGTGAGTGAGCTTGAAGCAGCCAACCTGCAATATAACGGAGAACATCTCAATGATGTACATCATTCCCACTAATACAACAAGGATGGGAACATTAAGTGCAAAGAGAATTGCACACACTATACCGCCCAAAAAAAGCGAGCCTGTGTCACCCATGAACACCTTTGCGGGGTGGAAATTCCAAACAAGGAATCCAAGGCAGCCGCCTGCAAGAGCAGCACTTGTTATTATTCCGCCCATATTTGCAAACAAGGTTGAGAGTATGAGCATAATCACTGCGGCAAAGAAGGTGATTGAACCGTCGAGACCGTCGATACCGTCGGTCAGATTGGTTGCGTTGACAACGCCCACAATCACTATGGCGGCTATTACATAGTAGAGCCAGCCTAAGTCAACAGGGCCCAAGAAGGGAATAATAGTTGCTGTAGGAGTTGTGTCACCCTTGAGGAAGGTCATTCCCAGGAGATAGGCAATGGCAACTGCAAACTGAAGCACCAATTTTTGAATTGCGGTAAGTCCCAGGTTGCGTTTCTTCACAACCTTGATGTAGTCATCAATAAATCCGATAAGGCCGTAAAGCACAGCCATAACAAGTCCGAGAATCACTGCGTTATGCTCTTCGCCTACGGAAGCTCCGCCGGTGAGCACAAAGGCTAAGTAGCAAACAACCGCAGACACAATGATTCCGACTATGAACATAATACCGCCCATAGTGGGAGTACCCTGCTTTTTCTTGTGCCAGTCAGGTCCGATATCGAGAATTGTCTGACCGAATTTGAGTTTATGAAGGAAAGGAATAAGAAGCCTTCCCAAAGCAGCAGAAATAACAAATGCAATTACTGCGGCACCCAGTGCCCACAGGGAATTTGTTAAGTGTTCCATAATTATTCCTCATTCCTTTTCATTGTAAAATCGTTGAGTATTTCCAGAGCCTCGGGTGCCGGGACACCTAAAGCGTAAACAGCACAAAAGACCATGAGAAGCTGAAATGCCGAATAGACACAGTCATTACGCATGAAAGCGCGTCCCATAAAGCCCTCGGTCATAATCTCGAAGCTTGAGCTTTGCTCGCGCTTCTGAGGGTTGAGAGCAACCACATCAGCATCGGAAAAGCCCTCACTGTAAGTCACGACACTTTCGGCACTTTGGCACTTATCTTTGTCATCAATTCGTACCACAGCAATAGAGGAGGGAATGTTTTTTCCGACTCTGTCTGCAAAAACTTCTATGGTTTTATCACCGCACGGAAGTTTATCTGCAATAAGTGAAAGTATTTCCTTTATCGCCTTCTTATCCTCATCGCGACCGTAGATTTTGATTTTTTCTTTATTCATAGTATCATCCTCTTGCCAAATTATGACACTTAGTCGTTCAAACCGCCTGCTGTAAATGCTACGGTGATAACCGTACCCGGAGAAACTTTTGTACCCGGCTCCACGCTCTGGGAAGATGCATAACTCAACCCTGAGTTCGTAGCACCTGTAATACTGACATTCACATTTGATACTGATGCCAGGTAGTTCACATCGGATACGGAATATCCTTTGAAATCAGGAACCTCAACCTGTTCCTTGGCACTTTCCTCATCGGTGTAAAGCACCACGTTTCCTCCCTGGGGAATGGTCATTGCCCCACGGGGCACCTGTGCCAAAACTTTCTCTCCGTCACCCTTGACGGTTACTGTAAAGCCCTCATTCTCTATTGCGGTCACGGCTTCGGAAACCGACATTCCCACATAATTACCTGTGGTTTTGTCGAGGGATTCGATTTCCTCTTCTGTGTACTGAGTTGCTACCTCAAGATAAGGAAGCACCTCTGCCATTATTTTTGCAAATACGGGAGCCGCAACCTGACTTCCGTAGTAAGCGGCGCCGGTAGGCGTATCAAAGAATACAAGGCAGACAACCTCAGCGTTCTCTGCCGGAGCAAAGCCGCAGAAGGAGGCGATATAATCCTGTACTCCGTCGCCGTTCAGGTCAACTTTCTTTTCACTGGTACCTGTTTTGCCGGCTACCCTGTAGCCTGCAACATAGCCGTTTTTACCTGAACCTGAAATTGCATTTTCCTCGAGAATATCTGCAATATGGGCGGCAGTTTCCGAAGAAATTGCCTGACGCTTTACATCGGTGGAGATTGTCTTTTCCACATTGCCGTCCTCGTCGAGAATCTGAGAAACAACATGAGGCTGAACTATATATCCGCCGTTTGCGATAGAACAAACCGCTGTTGCCATTTGAATGGGAGTAATTGCGAAGTTCTGTCCGAAAGAGGCTGTTGCCAAGTTTACATTGAGCATTGAACCGTCCTCGGAGAAGAAGATGTCATCTGCCTCGCCGGGCAAGTCTATGCCTGTTTTCTCGGAAAAACCGAAGGCTTGATAATACTTATAAAATCTACCTTTCCCTACAAGCTCACCAATCTGCATAAATGCAGGGTTGCAGGAGTTTTTGATACAGTCGCGAAAATTTTGAGTGCCGTGACCTGAGGTATAGTGACAACCCATGGAAACTCCGTCAACAACATAATAACCGGGGCAGTAGAAAGTGGAATTGTCGGTAACAAGCCCCTCCTCAACCGCCATGGCGGCGGTGAACATCTTGAAAACAGAACCGGGGTAGTAGGTGTCGCTGACAGCCTTATTTCGCCACATTTTCGAGAGTTCGTTGCTCTCTGCCTGACCTCTTTCTTTCTCGGGAAGCTTTGCGATTTCGCTCATAATCTCCTCAGGGAGAGTAAAGGGATCGTTAAGGTCAAAACCGCCCACGGATGCCATGGCAAGCACCTCGCCGTTGTTTACATCCATGACAATGCTGACTGCACGGTTGTAAACTCCGTGGTCCTCGATTCCCTCCTGCAGATACTTTTCAACTATCGCCTGGATATGAGAATCTATGGTGAGAACCAGACTCGAGCCGCCTATCGCATCAATATTTTGACTGTACTTAAAGGGCATCTCCGTGCCGACAGAGTTTGTAGCGGTAACAAGTCTGCCGGGTGTACCGGTTAAAATGTCGTCATACTGATACTCTATTCCCGAAAGTCCCTGGTCATCGGAACCCGTAAAGCCGATAACCGCAGATGCCAGGGAGTTTTTGTGGTAATAACGCTTGTAGTCATCTAAAAGATACACTGCGTTGCCGTTGATGTCATATTCATCGGAGAGTTTCTCGGAAAACTCCAAAATTTTCTCCCTTGTGTCGGTTTCGATTTGGCGCTTAATCTCCACATAGTAGCTTGACTGCTTGGATTTTTCGAAGATTGTTTCCTCATCAATATCGAGAATCTCGGAAAGCCCCTTTGCAACTACGCGGCGCTCTTCATCGGTCTCAAGATGGACAGGAGCTAAAACCACTCGCCAAACCGTGGCGGATTCCGCCAAAACCTCTCGGTTTCTATCGTAAATAGTACCTCTCTTTGCGGAGAGGGTTGTATCCGTAAGCTGTTGTGCAGTCGCCTTCTGCGAAAGTTCGGAAGCCTTGAATATCTGAAGGTATCCAAGACGGCAAGCAGCTGCGCCGAAGCCTATAACCAATATTATTATCAAAAGCCAGGCTGACCTGCTTCTGAAGGACTGATTTATTCCTTTTGCCATGCCTTCATATCCTTTCCAAAAGCCTCAAAATTCCCACAAAGCATTATTTTGCAAAATTCTACAGGCTCTTACAATAGCAGAAAAAGAGTTAAGACATAAATCTCAACTCTCATCCCTCACATAACATACTTATTAAGTCACCGGGAATGTTATGACCAAAGTGAACTGACGGTCTCACCTATCGCTTCAAAAACGGTTGCGTTGCCGTCACTGAACACTTGAGCCTTGTCACCCTGTGACAAGCTTATATACTCTTTTTGACTGTTTGTTGCCTTAACCATGTTGAGTTTTTCCTTGGCGCACTTCTCCACAGCATCTGCCGAAAGGGTAGACTCAATTTTGGCCTGCATCTGAGTTTGAACACTCTGAGTGTGGGCAAGCTTTGTCTCAGCAGAAACAATCTCCTGATTGAGTTCTGCAAGTCTCACCTGACCTGAGATGATAAGTCCCACAGCAACCGCAACCACAGCCGCCATAACAAAGCCGAAAACGAGTCCGCTTACATTGTGTTTCTTTCGCTGTGACTTGTCCACCTGAATTTCAGGCAACTCGATTATATTGTTTTGAGCCTTAGCTCTTTTCTTCTTAACAGGAGCAGTTTTGGGCACTGCAGTGCCTCGGACCGATTCAAAAAGACTCAGGTCGTAATCTCTGTTACCCACTGCATATGAACCGTATGCCATATTGCGCTCTCCCCTTTAATATCTCAATGTAACTAAGTAATAATCTCTGTTAAAGTTTCTCGCAGATTCTGAGTTTTGCACTTCTGCTGCGAGGATTTGCCTCAAGCTCATCGGCACCTGCCACAATGGGCTTTCGTGTGATGATTTTCACCTTTGGCTTATTGCCGCACACACAGACGGGAAAATCTTTTGGGCAAGTGCATCCCTGTGCCCAGGTCGTCATCTTCTGCTTGGTGATTCTGTCCTCGATTGAGTGGAATGTAATAACCGCAAGGCGTCCGCCCGTTTTGAGCAAATCAAAAGCTCCGTCGAGACCTCTTTCAAGTTCTCCGAACTCATCGTTGACTGCGATTCTCAGCGCCTGAAAGGTCTGTCTTGCAGGATGTCCCTCCCGCCTTACCCTTTGAGGTACTGAATTCTTAATTATTTCAGCAAGTTCAAGGGTGGTTTCAACAGGCTTTTCCTCTCTTGCCTTAACAATATTTCGGGCAATGGAGGAGGCGAACTTTTCCTCACCGTAGGTTGAGATGATTCTTGCAAGCTCCGAGTAAGGCAAACCGTTCACCAGGTCTGCGGCAGTCTCACCCCTTTGGCTCATTCTCATATCAAGAGGTGCGTCCTCATGGAAGGAAAATCCCCGCTGTGCCGTGTCAAGCTGATGTGAGGAAACTCCGATGTCAAGAAGCACACCGTCAACCTCACACACGCCAAGAGCACCCAACAGAGACTTCATATCTCCGAAGCGACCTTCTACAATCTGTGAGCAAGGCTCGTCCTTAAACCTTTCGGTGACTGTCCTGATAGCGTCAGGGTCTCTGTCAACGGAATAAAGTCTGCCGTTTGTAAGTTTCTTTAGAATCTCGGCGGAATGTCCCCCACCGCCTGCGGTACCGTCAACATAAACACCGTCGGGCTTCACCGAGAGGCCGTCTACGGTCTCGGAAAGCAAGACCGGTAAATGTGAAAAATTCATAGTTTATAGTCTGAGGAGCTCCAGAGCGTCATCGAAAGACTCCTGCATCTGTTTCTCCATAAATGCATCGTAAACTTCCTTGTCCCAAACCTCAACTCGTGTGTCCATACCCAAAACCACCAAATCCTTGGTGAGTTTTGCGCTTTCGCGGAGCGCCTGAGGAATTTGAACCCGTCCCTGTGCGTTGGCGCTCACTTCAGTTGCAGGAGAAATGAGGATGTACTGCAGCTGAAAAGCAGTCTTTGCAGGAAGCGCGCGTATCTGAGTGATGAGGCGGTTAAACTGCTCACAGGACATAATCTGTACTGAGCGATAGTCCTTATTGAAACCGCTCGTAACATAGAAGCTCTCGCCAAGCTCATCACGGAACTTCTGGGAAAGAGTAACTCTGCCCTTGGCATCGAGAGTCTGAAAAGTCATGCCTGTAAACATTTTGCCACCTCCTTTGATTTCTTCCTTTTACTCACTCAATTCCCGGTCAAAATGACACCGAGGAGTGAGTTTTTCGAAAAACTTTGAAATTTGAACTCATACAGTGCTTTTGCAGTTACTTTGAGTCACAAATATACACTCTTTGACACTGTAAGTTCATTATAAACCATAGGAAATGAAAAATCAAGAGAAAGATTACATTTTGGTTGCGTTTTTTTTACCAATAATAAACCCCTATTTTATCGCATTTTCACCAAAGAATTGACATATCAAAAGTATGTTCGATTGACCTTGACAAAAGGAATTTGTAACAATTACTCAAATTTTGTAACTTTTAAGTAAAACGCCCAACCTCATGGGATTTTTGAGTAAAAGTCACCACATTTCTGAAAACAAAAAAGCGCAACCTTGCGGTTACGCTTTTGCTCCTGAAAAATTATTAACTTTGAAGCCGATTATTATTAGAGGTTTGAATTGCCTGCGCCGGTCTTCTGAGTCATCTTGATGTTCTGACGGGTTTTACGAAGCTCGGTGAGCTGGGAGGTAATGGCGTCGTCGGTCTTCTTCATGATGTCCTCTACAAAGTCTGCTGCTGCCTTGCGCATATCGGCAGTCTTTGCTCTTGCATCATTCATAATCTCGTTAGCCTGAGCATTTGCAGCACGGACAATCTCACTCTGATTAACAAGCTGCTGTTTTCTCTCTTCAGCGGCACGGATAATATCCTCGGACTCCTTCTTTGCCTCTGCAATAATCTGACCCCTGTCGGCAACGATGTTCTTTGCCTGACGAATCTCGGAGGGAAGTGAATCCTGAATCTCGTCGAGGATGTCAAGCACCATCTCTGTATCAACTAAGGATTTACCGCCTGTGAGGGGAACTGCCTTAGCATCGTTCATCATATCCTGAAGTTCATTGATAAGTTCTTCTACTCTTTTCATTATTATCTCCCTTTCCGTTTTAATTATCTAAACCTATACCTATTATTTCACATATTTGTGAGTCTGTCAACTATTTTCGAGTGAATTGCCTCGGGAACAAAATTTCTTATATCTCCGCCGAAGGACGCAATCTGCTTAACGACACTTGAGCTTAAGTACATATACTCCTGGCTTGTGTTGAGGTAAACCGTCTCAACCTCGGGACAAAGTTTTTTATTTATCATGGACATCTGAAACTCATACTCGAAGTCGGAAACTGCCCGCAATCCCTTAACTACCGCAACTGCACTCTTTTCCCTTGCGAAATCCATAAGCAGCCCGTCGAAGCTGTCAATCTCTACATTATGAAGGTGTGCTGTGGTTTCCTTAAGAAAAGAAATCCTCTCCTCTACGCTGAAGCTGGGCTTTTTGTCCATATTGCAAAGCACCGCCACAACAACCTTATCAAAAAGTCCGGAAGCTCGCTCGATAATATCAAGGTGGCCGAGAGTTACAGGGTCGAAGCTGCCGGGACAAATTGCAACTTTCATTACATAACCTCCTCTTATTCTTCCTCGGGAAGTCTATAGGTTGTTATCTTAATTTTACCATATCGGTATGTTCTGTCAAGGGCAAAATCCCCTGAAGTTTCAGGGAGAGTTTCGGAAATTTCGGTTTCGCAGATGATTACTCCGCCCCTGTTCATTACCCGGGGCAAAACTTCAAGTGCCTTTTCGCAGATGCCCTTGCCATAGGGCGGATCAAGGAAAACCACATCAAATTTTTCCCCTGTGGTCTTTACAAAGCTCAAAGAATCCACATTTGCCACCTTTCCCCTGTCAGAAAGGCCGGTGGCTTCGAGATTCTTTTTTATTACGGAAATTGCGTCACGGCTCATGTCGAGAAAGTAGGCTTCCTTTGCCCCTCTTGAGAGGGCTTCAATACCCATCTGTCCGCTGCCTGAAAACATATCCAAAAATCTTCTGCCCGGTATTTGAAACTGAATTATGGAAAATACGGCTTCTTTCACCATATCCGTTGTGGGTCTTACATCGTTGCCCTTTAGAGTTTCAAGCTTTTTGCCACGGGCAGTGCCTGTGATTACTCTCATTCTTTTGCTCCTTTGTCCTCGTTCCATTCGGGATGGAAGTGTTTATATACTCTTATTGCGGTAGGTCTGTTCATCTTCGGCGCACTCAGAAGTTCCTCAAACTCCGCATTTGCAATATTCTTAACTGTTTTGAAGTATCGAAGCAAGGCTTTGGCACGCTCAACGCCTACGCCCTCAATGTCCGTAAGAGAGCTTTTGAGGGTTGCTTTTCCTCTTCTTGCCCGGTGGTAACCAATGGCGAATCTGTGAACCTCGTCCTGTAAAGAAGTGACGAAGTTAAACACTCTTTGTCTTGAGTTTATGGCGATTTCCTCTTTATCTCCGGTTATGGCTCTTGTACGGTGACGGTTGTCCTTGACCATACCGAACAGAGGAATCTCAAGGCCGAATTCCTCAAGCAGGGGTTTGACTGCGTTCACCTGACCTACTCCTCCGTCAAGAAGAATAAGGTCGGGAAGTCTTCCGAAACCCTTACCCTCATCCCTGTGGGCAAAGTACTCCTCGAAGCGTCGGCGAAGCACCTCGTTCATTGAGGCGTAATCGTCCTGTCCTTCAAAGCCTTTTATCTTAAATTTCCTATAGGCGCTCTTGAGAGGTTTGCCGTTTTCAAAAACAACCATGCCGGCCACATTCTCACAACCGCCCGTGTTACTTATATCGTAGGATTCAATATACTCGGGAATTTTCTCAAGAGAAAGTATTTCACGAAGCTCCTCCAAAACGGATAGCTCCTTGCCGGTAGTTCCTTTTTGCTGAGCTACACGCTCTGCGGCATTTTGGCGGCACATATCCGCAAGCTGTCTTTGCTCGCCTCTTTGGGGTACGGTTATATATACCCGACTGCCTTTTTGCCCGGAGAGATATTCCTCCAAAAGCAGAGCGTCCTCAACTTCGGAATCCAGAGTAATATTTTTGGGAATCTTGGCGCTGTCGGAGTAGTAGCTGAGAATAAACTCTGCTCTTGTGTCGGGAGTGTCACTCAGTGCGTCCATAAGGAACTCCTGCCTGTCACAGAGCCGTCCGCCCTCAAAGTGAAAGACCTCAAAACACCCCTTGGTATTATCCGTAAAGTATGCTATAACATCCTGATTCTGCACTTTTGAATTGATTACCTTTTGTTTATCGGAAAGCTTTTTTATAGCATTGATGCTGTCACGAAGTGAGGCGGCACGCTCAAAGTCCAAATTTTCAGCAGCTTCATTCATCTCCTCGGTGAGTTTCCTAAGTGACTGAGAGGAGCCTCCCTTGAGAAATTCAAGTGCATTTTCCACTCTTTCGTTATAGTCGGAAAATTTGACCCTTCCTCTGCAGGGTGCACAGCACTGCTTGATATGGAAATTAAGACAGGGTCGGCCTTTGCCGAAATCCTCGGGGAATTTACGCTTGCAGGTAGGAAGCATAAATACCGAGTTTGCCTCCTTCACCGCTTGCTTTACGAAATATGAACTGTTGTAGGGGCCGATATAGGTGGCGTCATCATCGGGTTTCTGAAGCACGCAGGTGATTTTTCGCCACTTGTCGGGAGAAATTCTAATGTAGGAATAACCCTTGTCATCCTTTAAGAGAATATTGTACTTTGGGCTGTGGAGCTTTATAAGACTGCACTCCAAAATCAAGGCTTCAAACTCACTGCCCGTAATGATATACTCAAAATCATCAACATTTGCAACCATTCGCCTGACTTTTTGAGCGTGATTATTCTGCGAACCGAAGTACTGGCTTACACGGTTTTTGAGCTTCTTGGCTTTGCCGATGTAGATAATCTCGCCTTTGCCGTTCTTCATTATATACACACCCGGCTCCAAGGGCAGAGCCATGGATTTTTTTCGAAGCTCGGAAATCTTACCGTTCACCGACATCACCGCCTCCTTCAAAATAACAAAAAGGGGCGGAGAAAACTCCGCCCCACATCACTTACTAAATTACTCAGAAAAACCTGACTCAACCAAAGATACAAGACCTTCAACAGCGTTGGTCTCATCGGGACCGTCAGCAAAAATCTTGATAGTTGTGCCGCCGAGGATACCCAAGGAAAGAACACCCAAAAGGCTCTTAGCGTTAACTCTTCTTTCGTCCTTCTCAACCCAAATAGTAGACTTGAACTCATTTGCCTTCTGAATGAAGAAGGTTGCGGGACGAGCGTGCAAACCTGTTTTATTCTGAACTAAAACATCCTTACCGTACATGGAATAACCCTCTCTTATCTAAGATATGATTTGAAAAACTTCCGCCTGAATCAGCTCGAAGGCAGATTAATAATCATTCACTTTTTGTTATTATATCCACAAAAATCGGTAAGGTCAACACAATGAAAACAATTTTGTTTTGATACACTATTGTGACAAAATTCGGGGTAGTTTTCTTGTGCAATTTAACAACACACTTTTTTTGCGGTATAAGTATGCTTACGCCGGTAGGTTAAGTCTCCTCACTCTCCTCCAAACTTTTAAGAAAAAGTGCTTCTTTTTTGGAAAGCTCGGCACTCTCAAGTATATCCGGACGGCGCTCGTGTGTTATCCTGATGGCTTCCTGGCGGCGCCACTTTTCAATATTCGCATGGTGCCCACTCATAAGCACAGGCGGTACCGCTTCTTCTCGCCAAACCTCGGGGCGGGTATATTGAGGATATTCAAGCAGACCGTTGTAGTGACTTTCAAGCTCAAAGCACTCATCGCTTGAGAGTACTCCCGGAAGCATTCTTGAAAGGCTGTCTGCCAGCACAAGAGCAGGCAATTCTCCGCCTGTCAGGACATAGTCACCTATGGAGAGCTCCTCGTCCACATACATATCAAGCACCCGTTGGTCAACACCTTCATAGTGTCCGCAGAGAATACAGATATTTTCATGCTCTGCCGCCATGGTTTTGACCTTCTGCTGAGTTATTGTCTCCCCTTTTGGGGACATATATACAAAGTAAGGCTTTTTGCCCAAAGTTTCACAGATATTTTCAAAGCAAAGGGCAATAGGCTCTGCCATCATGAGCATGCCCATGCCTCCGCCGTAGGGAGCATCGTCCACGCGTCTGTGCTTATCGAAGGCGAAATCACGAAGCTGATGACAGACTATCTCCACTTTTTTGTCCTTTCTTGCGCGTCCGATTATGCTCTCGGAAAGCACCGCTTCGCACATTTCGGGGAAAAGGGTGATTATATCAATTCTCATCGTCAAAAATACCTTTCATAGGCTCTATTGATACATAGCCTTTTTGGGGCTTCACTTCCTTTACCACAGGAGGAATAACAGGCACATAATAAGCCTTACCCTCTGAATCCTTGACCTCATAGACATCGTTGGCACCTGTCTTGAGCACATCGGTAATTGTGCCGTAAACCCTGCCGTCGTTTATATCCTTAACCTCAAGTCCCAAAAGGTCCTGCACAAAATAAGTGCCCTTTGGAAGTTTTGCGTCTTTTCTGTTAATGTAGAGGATTTTCCCACGGAACATATCCGCGGCCTCAAC
Source organism: Eubacteriales bacterium (assembly GCA_030533225.1). Lineage (GTDB taxonomy): Bacteria > Bacillota > Clostridia > Oscillospirales > Acutalibacteraceae > Ruminococcoides. The sequence goes on along the minus strand of JAUNJO010000008.1, from coordinate 25,572 downwards.
ACTGTCCACACCCTTGATTTTAACTAAAGCTACATTCTTGTGGGGACGCGCTTTGACGCTTAACTTCTCCTTGCCTTTGTCAAAATATAGCTCCTTAAAGCCTGCCAGAAAAGCGGGAGAATCGCACCAACACTCCACACGCATCTCACCTAAAACTCCGTGAGTACCTACAATTTTTCCTATTTCAAGATAATCTTTCAGCATTATTTACCTCTTGTTTTTCTTAACTTTGCCTTTTTTCTTCTTTTCCGATACAGTAGCAAAAATCGCAAGACCTGCAATAACAACCACGCAGGACACCACAATCAAAATGAGGGTTGAGATTCCGTTTTCGTTAAACTTGCCGCCGGCTTTTGCGGTTTCGAGTTCTTTTGCCACACACTTTTCTGCTTCGGGAATTTCATCGGGAGTTGCGTATTCAGAGGGTGGGAGAAGCTCTATCTCACGAGCCTCACAATACTGAACCGCAACCAAATCCTCTCCATCCTCACCCTTTGTTTCGGAGTATATTTTGAAGTCGTCATAGACGCTTATGGCTTTGTTCTCGTTGTCTTCGAAGCAACCGAAGGAGTACTCACCCATCAGATAAAGGGAGGACGGAAGGCTGACGCTTTTTAGGTTGGGGCAGTTGCAGAAAGCAAAGTTTCCGATAATCTGCACAGTATTCGGAATACTGACAAAACTCAGGTTTTCCTTATCATTGAAAGCGTTTGCACTGATGCTTATAACACCGTAAGGTATGGTAACTTTCTCGGCATCTCCCAAATATCGATAAAACACTCTGCCGCCGAAAATTATCGAGGTGTTGTCGGTAAAGCGCTCTATCCAGGGGGTTCCGTCAAAAGCAAATGCACCTACATAACCCAAATCCCGGGGGATGTTGACGCTGCTGAGCTTTTTACAGCTTTCAAATGCCGCATCGGAAATCTCGTAAACCGTGTCGGGAATTACAATTTCGGTAATGGAGGAGCAACCCTGAAAGGCTCTTTCACCTATGGTTTCAAGGTAGGAAGGGAGATCCACATTGGTTATATCGTCACGGTACCAAAAAGCTTCGGCATCAATTCCCACAACCACTCTGTCCTCTATGGTGTTCGGTATGGAAACGGAGGTCATCTCGCCGGTGTACCCGGTGATGTAAAGTCCCTCCTCGGCAACCCTGTAGTTAAATGCTCCGTAGGACTTAACCTGCTGTGTATCGGCAAAAGCCGTGAGAGTACCTACGCTAAGTACAGATATTAACAGTATGACAAAAAACAGCAGAGAAACTGCCCTTTTGCCGAAATTTACACTTGTCATAAGAACACCTCTTCTCAGTATAAAAGTATATACAAATAATGTCTCAATGTCAAACAAAAAGAAAAGAGGACACGCAGAATACACCGCATGTCCACTTGCGTTTTTCTTAAGTAAATCAGTCGATTTCAACCTGCACCTTAACATCCTTGCGGATAGCGGCGCTGCGGGCTACTGTACGGATAGCCTTGGCAATTCTGCCCTGCTTGCCGATAATCCTGCCCATGTCCGCCTCTGCAACATGAATGTGATAAACGGTTGTGCCGTCCTCTAAAGGCTCATCGGCAGTAACCGACACCTCATCGGGAGCCTCAACAAGACCCTTAGCGATAATAGTAAGTAAATCTGTCATTCTTTGCTCCTAATATCAGATGATGTTGTTCTTCTTGAAGAGAGCCTTAACCTTATCTGTGGGCTGTGCACCGTTTGCAATCCACTTCTTTGCTGCCTCAGCGTCAACCTTAACCTCTGCAGGCTCTGCAAGGGGGTTGTAAGTGCCGATTTCCTCAATGAAACGGCCGTCTCTGGGATAGCGTGAATCTGCTACAACGATACGGTAGAAGGGGTTTTTCTTTGCACCCATTCTGCGAAGTCTGATTTTTACCATGGTAATTTCCTCCAATTAATAAAATAAAATATATAATTATAAGCCTTTGGTTTGGCAATATAATACTGTTTAGAAACCGAAGCCGCCGGGAGGCATTGCTCCTCCGAGTCCGGGGAGATTTCTGCGGCGTTTGCCGCCCTTTTTACCTTTGCCGTTCATCTGTTTCATAAGCTTTTGCATCTGCTCAAGCTGTTTGATAAGACGGTTGACCTCCTCAACGGAACGGCCGCTGCCGGCGGCAATACGGCGTTTGCGGGAAGGATTCATAATCGAGGGGTTTTCCCTCTCCTCAGGTGTCATCGAATAGATAATGGCCTTGCACCAGTCAATTTGCCGGTCATCAATATCGGCATTTTCAAGCTCCTTTTGGTTTACACCGGGTATCTTTGAAAGAATACCCTTGATTGGACCCATCTTCTGAATCTGCTCAAACTGAGAGAGCAGGTCATTGAAGTCCATTTTGTTTTGGAGCATCTTGTTGGCAAGCTGTTCGGCCTGCTTTTGGTCAAGCTTCGACTCGGCCTCCTCAATAAGAGTGAGCACATCGCCCATGCCGAGAATTCGGCTCGCCATACGGTCGGGGTGGAAAACCTCAATGTCTGTGAGCTTTTCACCCGTACCCGAAAACTTGATGGGCTTACCTGTGACAGCTTTGACCGACAAAGCAGCACCGCCTCGGGTATCGCCGTCAAGCTTTGTGAGAATCACGCCGGTGATTTCAAGCAAATCGTTGAAGCTTTTAGCCACATTGACTGCATCCTGACCGGTCATGGAGTCGATAACAAGCAAAATCTCCGCAGGCTCAACCTCGGATTTTACTCGGCGGAGCTCCTCCATCAGTTCTTCGTCTATATGCAGACGGCCGGCGGTATCAAGGATAACCACATCGTTGCCGTAGTCCTTAGCCTGACGGATAGCACTGCGTGCGATTTTGACAGGGTCCTCCTTGCCCATTTCGAAAACGGGCACATCAACAGACTTACCCACAACCTTTAACTGCTCAATAGCAGCAGGGCGGTAGATATCGCAGGCCACAAGCAAAGGTCTGTGGTTCTGAGACTTCAGCATCTTGGCAAGCTTTCCTGCGTGGGTGGTTTTACCTGAGCCTTGAAGACCGCAGAGCATGATAACCGTGGGAGGCTTTGAGGAAAACTCGATTCGTGCGGATTCGCCGCCCATGAGTTTCACAAGCTCCTCGTTCACGATTTTAATAACCATTTGCGCAGGAGTGAGACTTTCCATAACCTTCTCGCCCACTGCACGCTCGGTGACATTTGCGGTAAATTCCTTGGCGACCTTGTAGTTTACATCGGCTTCGAGAAGAGCAAGACGCACCTCTCTCATTGCCGCTTTAACATCACTTTCGGAAAGTTTACCTTTATTCTTAAGGCGTTTGAACACGCCGGTGATTTTTTCGGAAAGGCTGTTGAATGCCATTTTATTCCTCCTGTTCGATAATATCCTCTGCCGAGGCTATAATCTCGTCAATGAGTTTGCTGTCAGAGCTTTCTTTTCGAAGAGTCTGAGCGCAATCGAGAATATGTCGGGCACTGCCCTCCACCCTTGCGAACCGTTTGTATAATCCGAGCTTCTCCTCGTATTCAAAAAGCTCCGCTTCGCTTCGCTTCACCAAATCCCGAACTCCCTGACGGGTTATACCCAGAATATCGGAGATTTCCGAAAGAGAAAGGTCATCGTTGTGGTAGAGGGAAACGGCACTTCTCTGTTTTTCACGAAGAAGCCGGCCGTAAAAATCAAATAGCAGGGAGATTTCAATATTCTTGTCCATAAAATCCTCCTGTGCGCCAAAGGCGCCGATAGCTGTAAAGGAAATTTCTTTACACCTCGATGATTATACTACCGCTCTTGCCCTTTGTCAAGATTTTATTTAGCATTTTGCAAGGTTTTTTGCTCCTGTTTTTGTAATTTTCATCCATGAATTTCCCCCAAGTTATCCCATTTGATGAATTATCGCATGGATTTATCGGCAAAGTTCACAAAAATCATATCAAAACGCACATTTTTCTTAAACTTTGATGATTTTTTCATTAATTTGTGTTATAATACCGAAAGCATATTATGTATAGGAGAAAATCATTACGGAACAGATAGTTAATATTGACCGAATGGAACAGGCTGTAGCACTTTTCGGAAGCTTTGACGAGAACATAAGGCTTCTGGAAAAGGAATACTCCGTCACCATCGTCGGCAGAGAATCCGAGCTGAAAATCTCGGGAGATATTGAGAATGTCCACAAGGCCCACGAGGTTATCGAGAGTTTGCTTATGCTCATAAACCGAGGCGAGCCTCTGTCGGAGCAGAACATCCGTTATTGCATCTCCCTTGTGAATGAAGGCTCAAATGAAAAAATCGAATCCCTGGTGGGCGACTGTATCTGCATCACCTCGAAGGGTAAGCCGATAAAGCCCAAAACCCTGGGACAGAAGAAATATGTCAAGTGCATTGCCGACAATACCATCACCATAGGTGTGGGACCTGCCGGTACAGGCAAGACCTACCTGGCTGTTGCCATGGCGGTTACCGCTTTTCGCGCGAAGCAGGTCAACCGTATTATCCTCACAAGGCCTGCTGTCGAGGCCGGTGAAAAGCTGGGCTTTCTGCCCGGCGACCTGCAGAGCAAGGTAGACCCTTATCTGCGTCCCCTTTACGACGCTCTGTTTGATATGCTGGGAGCCGAAACCTATCAGAAATATGTGGAACGGGGAAACATTGAGGTTGCCCCCCTTGCATACATGAGAGGTCGAACCTTGGATGACAGCTTCATCATTCTTGACGAGGCTCAGAACACCACCACCGAACAGATGAAGATGTTTTTGACCCGTTTGGGATTTAACTCAAAGATGGTCATAACCGGTGACATCACCCAGATTGACCTTCCAAACGGCGCCCGTTCCGGACTTAAGGAGTGTATCAAAATTTTAAGAGGTATAGACGATATCGCAAGCTGTACTTTCAGTGAAAAGGATGTTGTCAGGCACCGACTTGTACAGGATATTATCAAAGCATACGCAAAACATGAAGAAAGTAGGAATAGAAATGACAAAAGATAAGATTAAGGTAATCATCACAAACAGGCAGAAGGATGTGACAATCCCCACAGGCCTCAGACTTTTGGTTCGCCGCTGCTGTACCGCTGTGCTTCAAATGGAAAATTTCAAAGGTCCTGCCGAAGTGAGCGTATCCTTTGTAAATAACGCACAGATTAAGGAGCTTAACGCTCAATACCGTAACAAAGACATTGAGACCGATGTTCTCTCCTTTGTCATGAGCGAAAACGGAAAGTTTGACCTGGACCCCGAAACCGGCGCACAGATTCTCGGAGATGTTGTAATCTCCATGGAGAAAGCCGTTGAACAGGCAAACATCTACGGACACTCCCTGCAGCGTGAGGTTGGTTACCTTACCTGCCACAGCGTGCTTCATCTTTTAGGCTATGACCATGAGGACAATATGGAGAGAATCCGTATGAGAGAAAAAGAAGAGGCTGTTATGGATATGTTAGGTCTTCCTGCTTCTTCCACTTATGTTATTGAAGAATAATCACAAAAAGTGTGCCGCATCACGCCCCCGTGGTGTGGCACTCTGTTAAGTAATAGGACAAGGTATTTTTTATGAATTCTAAAGAACTATCGGCATTTATCACTATTGTGGGCAGGCCCAATGTGGGAAAGTCCTCAATACTCAACAGGATTTTGGGTGAGAAAATCGCCATCGTTACAAATAAACCTCAGACCACGCGCACAAGGATTATGGGAGTGCTCACCGAGGGAGAATATCAGCTTGTTTTCACCGATACTCCCGGTATGCACAAGGCAAAAACCGCTTTGGGGAAATACATGGTTCGTTCGGTTGCCGAATCCGTAAGCGGTGCCGACGGGGCGCTTTTGGTAGTTGACGCCACAGAGGAAATCTCCGATACGGAGCGAGAGCTTCTGGAGAGAATCAAGGCTCAGAATATGCCCTGCGTACTTGCCATCAACAAAATCGACATTGTCAAAGAAAAATCCGATTTGATGAAAGTTATTTTGGAATATTCTCAGCTTTGCGACTTCGAGGCTATTGTACCCGTCAGTGCTAAAAAGGGCGAGGGTATGGATGAGCTTGTGGACGAGCTCAAAAAACTCTGTGAGGAGGGCGGCCACTTCTTTGATGAGGACACTCTCACCGACCAGCCCGAGCGTCAGCTTGCGGCTGAAATGCTCAGAGAAAAGCTGCTTTTGAATCTGGACAAGGAAATCCCCCACGGCACAGCTGTTGTTATCGAAAAGATGAAGCAGAGAGACAACGGAATACTTGATATCGAAGCCACAATCTACTGCGAAAAAGAGTCCCACAAGGGAATTATCATCGGCAAGGGCGGAAAAATGCTCCGTAAAGTTTCCACCAAAGCGCGGGAGGATATGGAAAACTTTTTTGACTGCAAAGTTAATCTGCAAACTTGGGTAAAGGTCAAGGAGGACTGGAGAAACCGGGACGGACTTCTGAGAAATTTCGGCTTTGACAGTTCCGATTTTGATTGAGCCTGTTAATTTTTAACATCTACAAATTACCCTCTATATCACCTTGATTTTAAGCTATACTTTAATTGCGGGTGATATTATGAAAGACTACGAAGCTTGGAACAACTTTGCCTTAAGCGGAAGTGTTTTTGACTACCTGAAGTTCAAAGAAGCACAGCAGGAGCAAAGAGAAAAACAGGAAAATGAAGACAAAAACCGACGGACTGATTTTAAGACAACAGAATATCGGTGAACAGGATAAGCTTGTGACGGTGCTTACCCGTGAATACGGTGTGCTGCGCGCCTTTGTGAGAGGGGCTAAAAACATCAAAAGCCCCAAAAGTGCCGCAACGGACATACTGTGCTACTCTGAGCTTTCAATCTACGAAGGCAAGGGGAAATTCATCATTGACGATGCCAATGCGAAAGAAGTTTTTTTTGAGCTTCGCAGCGATGTGGAAAAAGTAAGTCTTGCCCAGTATTTCTGCGAGCTTGCCGCCTTTGCCTGCGTGGAAGGTCAGAGTGCATCCCAACAGCTTTCCCTCATATTAAATGCTCTTTACCTGCTCTCAAAGGGTGAGAAATCTCAGGAGTTGATTAAAGCCTGCGTGGAGCTGAGACTTCTCTCGCTTTCGGGATATATGCCCGACCTTGTTATGTGCAGAGAGTGCGGAGTTTACGAAGCACCGCTTATGTACTTCGTGCTTTCAAGGGGAAAAATAGTGTGCGAAAACTGTTTCACAAAAGCACCCCAAAGCACAGCTGTACCTTTAGACCAAACGCTTCTCAGGGCCTTGCGGCATATTGTTTTCTCTGAGGATAAGAAGGTTTTTGCCTTCGGTCTTCCCGAGGAAAAACTGTCGAAACTCAGCTATATAACTGAGAGTTACGCTTTAAGGGTGCTGGAAAAGGATTTTAAGACACTGCATTTTTACAAATCTATCAAATCATAAGGTATTACATATGAACAAACATCACAGAGCCTTGGAGCTTCACAAAATTTTAGAGCTTCTCTCAAAAGAATGTTCCTGCGAAGACGCAAGACAGAGAGCTGTTGAAATCACCCCGCTTTCGGGAAAATTTGAAATAGAAGAAGCCCTCAAACAGACCGACGATGCCTTTATGCTCATCGGCCGTTTCGGTGCACCCTCACTCTCGGGTGTTAAAAACATGCAAAACGCATTCAGACGCGCCGAGGCAGGCGGTTGCCTCAGCGCTCATGAGCTTTTGGGTATAGGAGAACTTCTCAGAATCACTCGCGGAGTGCGTCAGTGGAGAAGTCACTCAGCCTCGGTTGAGACCTCCCTCGACCTGCTTTTCGAGAGACTTTACGAGAACAAGCATTTGGAGGAGAGAATTTCCTCCTGTATTTTGAGTGAAGACGAAATCGCCGACAACGCCTCGCAAACCCTTTATGACATCCGCCGAAAGATGCGTATTGCCGCATCAAAGGCAAGGGAGACGCTGGAGAAAATCATTCGCTCGAGCACATACAAAAATTACCTGCAGGACGCTATCATCACACAGAGAAGCGGACGCTTTGTTGTGCCCGTAAAGGCAGAGTGCAGAGGACAGGTTCCCGGACTTGTTCACGACACCTCCTCCTCGGGCGCTACGGTTTTTATTGAGCCAATGGGGGTTGTTCAGGCAAACAACGACATAAGAGTTTTGGAATCAAAGGAAGCCGCCGAGATCGAGAGAATACTCTTTGAACTGTCTGCAGAAGCAGGGTCTTATGCTGATACGGCTTCAGAAAGCTATGAGGCTTTGGTGGAGCTTTCGCTGATTTTCGCAAAGGCAAGTCTCGGATACAAAATGAAGGCCACTATGCCTATTATGAACACCGAAGGCAGAATCAACCTCAAAAATGCGAGACATCCCCTGCTCAATCCAAAAACCGCTGTACCCACGGACATAAATTTAGGCATCAGCTTTGATACACTTGTAATCACAGGTCCCAACACAGGCGGCAAGACTGTTTCCCTGAAAACCGTAGGTCTTCTCACACTGATGGCTATGTGCGGACTGCTGATTCCAGCTGATGAGAAAAGTGAGCTTTCGGTTTTCTCAAAAGTCCTTGTGGACATCGGTGACGAGCAGAGCATTGAGCAATCCCTATCCACCTTCTCTGCCCACATGACAAATATTGTTTCAATTCTCGGGGAAGCAAACCGTTCAAGCCTTGTGCTTATTGACGAGCTGGGCGCAGGTACCGACCCTGTGGAGGGTGCCGCCCTTGCCGTTTCTATTCTTGAGAGACTTCGGATGAAGGGGGCAAAAATCGCCTCCACAACCCACTATGCCGAACTGAAAGAATTTGCGCTGAGAACACCGGGAGTTGAGAACGGATGCTGTGAATTCGATGTGGCATCCCTGAGACCTACCTACAAGCTTTTAATCGGTGTACCGGGACGGTCAAACGCCTTTGCCATTTCAAAGCGCTTGGGTATCGAGGACAGCATAGTGGAAAGAGCACAGGAATTGGTATCTTCAGAAAGCAGGCAGTTTGAGGATGTGGTGGAAACCCTGGATTCTCGCCGTCAGGAGCTTGACGAGGAACTCAAAAAGGCAAGAGAAGCCACCCTCAAGGCAATAAACGAAAAGAAAAAAGCCGAAGAAATCGCAAAAAAAGCCGAGGAGAAGGCACAGAGAGAAATTGAAAAAGCTCGCCATGAGGCAAGCCTTCTGCTTTCACGGACAAAGGCTCAGGCCGACGCACTCATAAACGAGCTTGAGGATATGAAAAAGGCAAAAAACCTCACCGCAGAGGACAAGTCAAAGCTCCGCAAATCCATCAAAGAGATGGAGGAGGGTGCAGACCCAATCCGGGAAAAAGAGCAGGAGGAATACACTCTCCCCCGACCTCTCAAGGCAGGGGACACCGTTCTTCTTCGGGATATAGACAAGAAGGCTACAGTCCTTGAAACTCCTGCGGCAAATGCCAACACGGTATTCGTTCAGGCAGGAATTATCAAAACGAGAACTGACATTAAAAACATCAAGTTATTGGAAGCGGAAAAAGTCACTCTGGGCGGTAAGTCCCTGAGAAAAACAGGGCGTCCAAGCAAGATTGACACAAGGCCCGTAACCGAAATTGACGTGCGCGGATACACCGCCGAGGAGGCTTTAATGACTGTAGACAGAGCCATTGACACCGCGGTGCTTACAAATGTGCACATGATGACGGTCATCCACGGCAAAGGAACAGGCGTGCTGAGGAAAGAAATTCATGCTTTCCTGCGTCACCACAAGGCAGTAAAGAGTTTTCGTCTCGGTGCCTTCGGTGAAGGCGAAGCGGGAGTTACCGTAATAGAATTTAAGTAATCATGGGCTGTAAAGGAGCAAAAGTTCTTTTACAGCCTCTTTTTACAGCAAGGAAAGCAAGTCCGAGGTGCTGACATTTTCGTGCAGAGACAGATTGATTGAAAGAGAAAGCAGATTGGCGGCTCTCTCAATAAGCAGGTCAATCTCCTTAGGCGTTACCACCATTGTCCTGCCTTTAGGAGTGACCTTCTCCTCAAGGTCTTTAGCGCTTTTTTCATCCTCGGGACTCACAAGGTCGCTGACAAGTGTCAGAGCATCAACAACCGTGGGAATTCCTACGGCAACCACAGGAACACCCAAGGTTTCCTCCGTGAGCTTTGTGCGATGATTCCCCACTCCTGCACCGGGGGCAATGCCGGTGTCGGAAATCTGCAGGGTACATCCGAGCCTTTCAAGTTTCCGTGAAGCAAGTGCATCCACCACTACAACCGCCGTGGGGCGAATCCTCTTTACCACACTCAGGACAAGTTCCCCTGTCTCAATGCCGGTCTGACCTGTCACTCCGGGCTCAAATACCGAAACGGCTCTGAGCACATCGAGTCCCGTTGCCCTTGCAACTTCGCCTGTAATGTGACGGGTAGCTAAAACTTTCTGCGCCACCTTCGGCCCCAAGGCATCGGGTGTTATGTTCTCGTTGCCCAGCCCCACTACCATCACCATTCCGTTTACAGGGAGCAGTCGCCGTATTTCATGGGCAATCACAGGCAGTCTTTCATCGGTATCTCTGATATTATCTGTAAGAGGCGGTAAGGTTATAGTTACATAGTGCCCCGGAGCTTTACCCATAAGCTGTCCTGCACGCTTGGTCTTAACAAAAAGTCTCTCAATAACAAGTCCCTGCTTCTGTTCGCTGCTGTACTTTACATCCCTCAGTTCCTCACCGTGTTCCTCATGAGCTTCAATAGCAAGGTCGGTTCTCAGTTCCACACTCACACATCCCTTTAGTTTATATATACTATTATCGGGCATTTATCGGTATTTATTCTTTACAAAAACCGCTTTATGTGATACACTATTTTTGTGAAAATATGCAAATTTACAAGTAAGGAGGATACAATGAATCGGCACGCAAAACACTTAGCCTTAATTCTATCTGTAATCCTCCTCATAATCACGGCATTTTCTGCTTCGGCTGCGGACAGGCTCGATAAGTCCGAGTATAAAACAGGCATATTGCCGGCAGCAGACAAACAGCGAAATCATGCAGAGCAGCAGGAGAGCGCAGGATATGCCTCCTTTGCCCGTTTGCCCGACAGCTACAATTCCGCAAAACTGGGATTCACTCTGCCGGTCAGACAGCAGCATGACAACACTTGCTGGGCCTACGGCACGCTCTCAAGCTTTGAAACCCTGCTTCTTGTAAACGGTGAAAATATCTCTACCCTCTCCCCCGAACATGTAAACTTTTGGGGTTCAAAAAGAGAGGACGGCACAGGCTGGCAGAGAACTCATGAGGACGGCGGATATGCCTACATTCCTTTGGGTTATCTTACAAGCTGGTCAGGTCCCTTGAACGAGTCTGACTTTCCCGAACAGACAAGCACCCGGGAGGACTACAACTCCTGCAGTAAAACTCCCGATTACGGTGTCACCGAGATTGTTTATTTTGGCACCGATGAAAGCCACGACACCATTAAGCAATACATATACTCCTACGGCTCGGTTGTCGGATGCTTTAACGCCGATATTAATAACTATCTAAGCGGTACAAGCTATTTTTACTGCGGAGACACCACCCTCACAGGCCCGGAACTTTGGGGACACTGCGTAAGCGTTGTCGGTTGGGATGATAATTTTCCGAAAGATTATTTCTCACAGAGTAAATCAGGTACTCCCAAAAACGACGGCGCTTGGCTCATTAAAAACAGCTGGAGCAAATACGCAGGAGAATACGGCTACTTCTGGATTTCCTACGAGGATGTTTGGCTTTTCAATGAAATTTTCGGGCCGAGCTATGCAATCACAGATTACGAAAAACTCAATGACGGCATCAGGATGTACCAAAACGAAGTTGACGGTGCCACCTATGAATTCGGGTACTTCACCTATTCCAACAGGGATTTTTCGAACATCACATATATGAATGTTTTTGACTTTTCCGAAGAGGACAGAATCCTTGATAAAGTCATATTTGAAAGCACCGCTGTGGGTGCTGATTACACTATATACTACATTCCCTCCGTCAATAACAGTCTGACCGCCGACACAAAGCAGTGGCATAAGCTTTACGAGGATACAATTACATACCCGGGCTACATCTGTGCTGATTTTGAAGACTGTAAAGTCCCTGCAGGCAAAGGTGCCATAGGCGTTTTGATAAGCAACGAAAGAGTGAATACCGAAACAGGAGAGGTTGCAGTCAAGAACTCAATCGGCTGTAACGAATGGCTGCCTTTGAATGATGAGTATATTTTTCTTCCTCAGTCCAAGTACGGAATGAGCTACTACATGGATATGAACTCATCAAGTCCCGAAATCAAAGATGTTATGCAGTTCTACAGCAAGTACCTCCAGGACGATATCGGCAGCACATTCGTAATCAAGGCTGTCACAAACAACCGTGTTCCCGATGTCCCCGACACAGAGCCTGCAACGGCTCCCGAAATAACTACAGTTCCCGAGACCGCCGCTACAGTCCCCAAAACCACTCCCTCCTCCAACATATTCACCTATGTATTGGGCGATACAAACCTGGACGGCAAGGTTAATGTTAAGGACGCAACCCTGGTGCAAAAAGCCGTTGCAGGAATAAGCGTTTTGACAGAGAGGGAGAAGATAGCAGGAAACGCCACATGCGACAGAAAGCTGAATATTCTGGATTCAACAGCTATTCAGAAGTACGCTTCGCAAATTTCCACGGGCTTTCCTATCGGAACAGTATATTCTGTAATAATCACTAAAGCAGAATAGCATTTCCGCTTTGCAAGAAAGCGCCTTATTAACCGTGATAATACAAAAATCAAGACATCAGTCCTCGGATTGATGTCTTTTTTATATCCCTCTGCAGGAAAATTCGGTGAGACAAAGTCGGGACAAAAAAAGTGTAACCCCATATCACTGAGGTTACACCGTCATTTGAGTATTCTTTTTCCTCTCAGAAGCCGAAAATTTTAGCCTCTGTATACTTATTTTAGCAAAAATTATCTTATACTGCCTACAGTTCTGGGGTAGAGGATTACATCGCGGATGTTGGAGATACCGGTAACATACATAATGATTCTCTCGAAGCCTAAACCGAAGCCGCTGTGAGGAACTGAGCCAAAGCGACGAAGGTCAAGGTAATCTGCGTAATCCTCCTCGTTCATTCCGCGCTTTTTCATAGCGTCTAAGAGTTTCTCAAGGTCTGCCTCACGCTCGGAGCAACCGATAATCTCGCCTACACCGGGCACAAGCAAATCGGTAGCCGCTACGGTTTTGCCGTCAGGATTTTGCTTCATATAGAAGGACTTGATATCCATGGGATAGTTGGTGACGAACACGGGCTTCTTGAACACTTCCTCGGTGATGTATCTCTCGTGCTCTGTCTGCAGGTCGCATCCCCACTCAACGGGATATACAAACTCTTTTCCGCTTTCCTTGAGAATTTCAATGGCCTTGGTGTAATCAAGCACCTCGAAATCCTCGGAAACAATGGAGTTGAGCTTGTCAATAAGTCCCTTTTCAAAATGCTGTTCGAAGAATTTTAGCTCCTCGGGGCACTTTTCCATAACTTCCCCGATAATTGACTTAATCATGTCCTCTGCAATCTCGATAATGTCCGAAAGGTCTGCAAATGCAACCTCGGGCTCAACATGCCAGAACTCTGCAACATGTCTGGGGGTGTTGCTGTTTTCTGCTCTGAAGGAGGGACCGAAGGTGTAAATCTTACCGAATGCCATTGCCGCAACTTCGCCTTCAAGCTGGGCGGAAACAGAAAGTCCTGCCTTCTTGCCGAAGAAGTCATTTGCATAGTACTCTTCCTCATTCTTATACTCATGAGCAAAGGGCTGAGTGGTAACTCTGAACATTTCGCCTGCGCCCTCACAGTCACTGCCTGTAATAAGAGGAGGATTAACATAAGTGTAGTTTCTTGACTGGAAGTAGTTATGAATTGCGCCCGCCATTACCGAACGGACTCTGAACACAGCGTTAAAGGTGTTGGTACGGACTCGAAGATGCGGCATTGTGCGGAGATACTCAAGGGTGTGACGCTTCTTCTGAAGAGGGTACTCAGGAGGGCACTCGCCCAAAATCTCAATGCTCTTTGCGTTAATTTCAACGCCGCCCTGACGGGCCTCAACGACCTGTCCCACAACCTTGAGGGCTGTGCCCAAACGAAGAGCTGTGGCGGGATACTCTGTGTTTTCTCTGTCAATTACAATCTGGATATGCTTGAGGCTTGTGCCGTCATTAAGCTCGGCAAATGCCATGGTCTTTGATTCTCTTGAGGTTCTTACCCATCCGCAGAGGGTAACCTCTTTACCTAAAAATTCATCGCTTGTAAGCAAGCACTTAATGTCTGTATGTTTCATAATTTACCTCCTAATGATACAGTTTAGGAAACACGGATTAAATCGTTTGTACATATTGCGCCGTCTGTTTTTCGTCACGCCCGACACATAAGCTGCAGTAATTCTGACGCATTGCAAGGATTTTTGGGCAAACCGGCGGAAAATATGCAAACAAGATGTACAAACGGCTTCTATCGTGATTTATAGAGCGATTTCTATATTATATCCCGAATACTTTATTTTTATATCTTGGCAAGAATCTTTTGCAGTTTGGATACATCCGCAACATTCACCTTGCCGTCACGGTTGACATCGGCTGCAATAGGATTATATGCCGCTACCTCCATCTTTGCAAGATGTTTTTGGACAGTGGTTACATCAAGGATGTTCACCTTTCCGTCGCCGTTTACATCACCGATTAAGTTAGTTGAACCGCCGTGGTTTTCGTCGGGTGATGACACTGAATTGTCGGGAGCAGTAACGGATTCGTCCTTGGTGGAATTGTACGCAGGCTTCGATTCTTCCGGCAGAGTTTCGCTGACATCCGGATTCTCCGCAGGGTCAGAGGGGAGCGTTTCCACAGGATCGGGGGGCAATGTGGGAAGCTCTGCAGGGGGTGTTGCAGGCTCGGTTGCCACCGTAGTGGGAGCAGTTGTGGGCTTTGTCTCACCCGGCAAAGCAGGAGTGGGGTTATCGAGAATTAACTTGGCATAGTCAAGCACGCACCAGCCTGTTTGACCGTTATATGTGGTTTTTCCCCATGTGTAACCGCCTGCGACTTTGTACTCTGTTACCGTAATTTCATCGTTATAGGGAATTGCGCCTAAAACAGTATAGCTTGTCCCTGCACCCTTGCGGAGATTAACTCCGTCAGAGGAGGTGATTCTGTAGATGTCGCCTGTTGTGGGCTTTGCTGCTGCGCCGTCAAGTATGTAAATATAACCGTAGAAACTCCAGCCGCTGCTGTAAATGCCTGCGCTCTTGTCACCTACCGAATAGGTGGTGGTGTAAAAATTCGGACCGCCCCATGCGGAGTGAGAAAGGGTAACGGTACCGTTTTCAATCTTCTCAACTACGGCAACATGACCGCCGTAAGGATTGTTCCAGCAGGCGATTGCGCCAAGCTTGGGAGTTTGACCGTAGGGGTAGTATTTATTGGTCTTGTTGTAGCCCCACCAATAATGTGCGCTGTCAACCGAAAGATTGGGTTTTGTTTTCAAAATCTCATAGGCTCTGCCCCATGCATAAGCGGTACAGTTGGGCATTCCGTAGCCGATGGAGTAGAAAATGTTTTTGTTGCTGTAGTAATAGGCGTTGCTTTTTCCGGGCGCCGACAAGCGGGGAGTGAATGTTGTTGTGCTTGCACCTACCGGTGCAACAGGCTCGCTCTCTGCAGCTACAGTCGGGACTATGGCAGCAAAGGGCGTTATCAATAATACAAGTCCCAAAAGAAGGGCAAGAATCTTTTTATTACTCAAAAAATCACCTCATAATAAAATACGCAAATACATATATATCATACCACAAGAGGCCCTTATTTGACAAGTTTTCTGCGAAATTTCTTGAAAATATATCTAAAAACATTCCCAAAAAAACGACCTGAGTCCGAAAACTCAGGTCGTTTTGTTCTTTTGTGCACCGAGCAAACCTCGGATTTTTCACTTCGTTTACAACTCCCTATTAATAGCCGTCGTTAAAGTCGTCCCTTCTGCGTCTTGCGGCTCTTGCCTCAGGGTCGGGAACTCTTGCACCTGAAGCGGATGTTGACTTAGCGTGGTGTGTACCGTTTTTACGCCTCGGCTGTCTGCCGTCTTTTGCGGCTGAGCTGTGTGCAGGAGCCAACTTGCTCTTATCAACAAAAGTAAGAACAAAGAACACCATTCCCACAACGGAAATAACTACAAGCACAATACCGATAATAATAAGGGTGTAGTCGTGTTCATCACCTTCGGAGACATCTTTCATTGTGCCGAAGCTCATTGCACCACCCGGGTTTTCATTCTTAAGGGAGATAACATCCTTTTCGTCAATCTCGCCCCACTGTGCTTCTGTGCCTTTATACTCGGGTACATCGTAGTTTGAATCTGTTGCATAATAGGATGAGTTAGTTGAAGGGGGTGCGTCTTCGTTATACTCCGTAGGCATTGTTACAATTTCAGTAGGCTCCGGAGCATCGGTAGTAACCTCTGTGGCAGCCGTGGTTTCGTAAGACGGAGAAGTAGTACCAAGGGGTACTGACGGGTCCAAAACCTCGGACTGCACGGGAGCATCCGTGACAACAGGGGCAGGGTCAGTAACTACAGGCGCCTCGGTTTCAGCAAAAGCAGTCACAATACCTGCACAGAACAGAATCACTGCAAGTATAAGTGATAAACACATTAAAACTCTTTTTTTCAAAAATAACGCCTCCTACTTACTTTTCTTCAAACATTTTCGGGTCACATTTTTCGATATACCCGGTGTTCACCTGACACTCAACCGCATCGGTGAGAGCCATAAGATAATCGTAAAAATCCTCACCTTTCATACTTTTGAGAATTTGATTGCGGTTAACTTCGTCACCCAGGTAATCATCGGCAGAATCCGCAAGAGTATGTTTACATACAAAATACGCAACCTGACTGTTGTCTTCTCCGGTGTAGACAACAGAAGCCTTATTATCCTTCATAGATTCAAGCTTATCAATAACCTCTTGGGGCAAGGAGGTATTGCGTGACAAATCCTCAATGCTGTCGGTAGAGGGGTCGTCTGTAATCTTCGCGTACTTTTTGTAGCTCTCGACAACCTGTTCAAAGCTTGCGTTTTCCTCGTTGATAAGCTTGGTGTATGCGGTTAAAACTTCTTTGACAACTCCTAATTCGCTGTCCTTAAGGGGAACCTGAACATTCGAGCCGGATTCGTCCATTGTTGTTGTAAACAGGGGAAGAGTGAAGTAAGAATAGCTTGTGTAGTTATCGGCAAAATACTTCTCAACATCCTTTTCACTTACTTCCATTTCACCGCCCTTGCCGTAAAGATGGCTGAAAAGTGCCTCCTGCTTAACATTTGCAAGGTTTACACTTGAAAGGAAATAACTGTCAAAGGATATTCCGAACTTACCGAACACGCTTTCGTAAGGAGTGGAATATTCAGGGCCGTAATCAAAGTAGTAAGGGCCTAAATACCAATCTATCTTTGCCTGTTCCCGTGCATTTTCAACAACCTGAGGGTCAAGCTCAATGCCGTATTTCTCAAGTGCTAAATCCATAGCTATAAGATTTCGTGTGATTGTGTCGGCTTCCTTAACAATCCAGTCCCTGCACACAAAAACCTCGTCGGTTTCATCAAAAGTGCTCCGGACATCCATAATAGAAGCTTCGCTGTCGAAATCGTCGCCCTCTGCGTCGGAAATAATACCGTAAGCACGGTCGTAGGCTGTGAAAAGCGCAAACAGATAAACACCTGCGTCATACTCGGCATAGGCGGTTTTATAGCTCCACTGCTCAGAAAGAGTCTTGGGTACAGAGGAACAGGCGCCTAATGAAAGCACCATAAGCATAACAAGTGTTACTGATAATATTTTTTTGAGGTTTCTCACGGGTAAACCTTCTTTCCGTTATTAATACCAAAGTATTATACACAATTATTCACAAAATTTCAACAATAATCGCAAAAAATCACCTAATTATCAGATTTCTCCGAAAACAGCTCCTTAAGTGCCGACAACGGTTCGTGCTTCTGCTTCATTCGGTAGGAAATATAGGGCTTGTTTCCTGCCGAGAGCAAGGCGTCACCCAAATGAGCGCTCACAAGAGCAACAACATCGGGATTTTTGATATCCTTCACATAGAGGAGCAGATTGTTTTCGTTCTGCTTAATCTCGTAGATGCCCATGGATGCTGCCCGGTTACGGATAAGCGCAATGTCGATAAGTCCCATAACCGATTTCGGTATATCTCCGAAGCGGTCCAGAAGCTCGTCAATCACATCGGACGCATCCTCGGAGGTTTTTATATCTGCAATCAGCTTATACACATCAAGTCTTAAAGACAGACTCTCGATGTAGCTTTCGGGAATGTGGGAAACCACCGCAATATCAATAAGGCAGTCCTTTTCCTCATGCTGTGAAACCGCCTCGCCCCTCTCCTCTCTGACAGCACTGTCGAGAAGCTTCAGGTACATATCGTAGCCTACATCCTCCATGTGACCGTGCTGACTGCCCCCAAGGACCGAACCTGCACCGCGAAGCTCCAAGTCACGCATTGCTATCTTCATGCCGGAGCCGAACTCGGTGAATTCGCGGATAGCGGTTAAGCGTTTTTGAGAGATTTCGGAAAGCACCTTGCCTCTTGTAAAGGTGAGATAAGCAAAGGCTCGCCTGTTGGAGCGACCCACTCGTCCCCTGAGCTGATGAAGCTGGGAAAGTCCGAATTTGTCCGCGTTTTCGATGATTAGCGTATTGGCATTGGGAACATCAACGCCCGTTTCGATAATAGTGGTACACACAAGCACATTTATCTTCTGCTCAATCATATCCCGCCAAACGGCAGAAAGCTCGCTTTCGGACATTTTGCCGTGACCTATACCAACCTGTGCCTCGGGAATGTCCTGCTGAATTCTTGCAGCTTTTCCCGCAATGGTGTCAACATTGTTGTGAAGGTAGAAAACCTGACCTCCCCGTCTAAGTTCCTTTCGTATGGCATCGTTGATTATGCCGGTTTCGTGCTCCAAAACATAGGTCTGCACAGGAAAGCGGTTCTCGGGGGCTTCCTCCAAGACAGACAAATCACGGATTCCGCTTAACGCCATATTCAGCGTTCTGGGAATCGGGGTTGCAGAGAGTGTCAGTACATCAATATTCTTATAAAGTTCCTTCAGTCTCTCCTTGTGGGCAACTCCGAAGCGTTGTTCCTCGTCGATAATCACAAGTCCCAAATCCCGAAATTCCACGTCCTTTTGAACAAGGCGGTGAGTACCCACCACCATATCTATCTCGCCCCGCTTGAGTTTTTCGATTATAGCCTTTCTCTCTGCGGGTTTTCGAAAACGCGAAAGAAGTTCCACTCTCACAGGGTATGTCTCAAACCTCTTTAGAATTGTCTGATAATGCTGCCAGGCAAGGATTGTTGTGGGGCAAAGAAGTGCACACTGCTTTGAATCGCAGATGCACTTGAATGCGGCACGAAGAGCTACCTCGGTTTTGCCGAAGCCTACATCACCGCAGAGAAGTCTGTCCATAGGCGCCTTGCGCTGCATATCAGCCTTAATCTCTTCCACACAACGAAGCTGGTCCGGGGTTTCCTCGTATTCAAAGCCCATTTCAAAATCTCGCTGCCACTCGCCGTCTCCCGAAAAAGCAAAGCCTTCTGCGTTCATACGGGCACTGTAGAGAGCCATAAGCTCCTTCGCCATATCCTTGACGGCAGATTTTACTCGGGTTTTGGCTTTTTGCCAATCGCCTCCACCTAAACGGCTGAGTTTTACCGAGGAATTTTCCCGAGGGCCTATATACTTTGCCACAAGGTCCAGCTGAGTGACAGGCACATACAAAGCGTCGCCCTTGGCATAGCTTATCTTGATGTAATCCTTAACTATTCCGTGGGTATCTATCTTATTGATACCCTCAAAGATACCGATTCCATGAGTAGTGTGAACCACATAGTCGCCTACGGCTAAATCGGAAAGGCTGTAAATCTGCTGTGCGTTTTTCGAGAGTTTTCTCTTTTGCTTTTTAGGTAAATCGTGTTTGCCCTGTGTAAAAATGTAAAAGTTGTCACGGCTGTACTCCATGCCGTAGGAGAGTGTGCCGGCAAACACATTTATCTTGCCGAAATTGAGAAGTTCATCTTCTTTGCACACCTTTGCAGGAAAACCTTTTTCGCAGAGCACCGAGGCAATATTAGCGGCCGCCTTTTCGGTATAGCACAGAAGAACAACTATGCTCTTCGAGAAATCAATTCCCTTAAGTTCCTCACAGAAATCCCCTATAGTACCCGAAAGTGCGGGAAGCTGTTTGGCGCTGAAGCTAATGAAATCGGAAAGTGGCAGCTGATGACTTCCGTGGGTAAAATTATCCAGATACACAACACCGTTGCTCTGCAGTTTTTCAAGGAGTGAAGTGTAATCAATAGAGAAAGTCTCAAAACCTCGGCAGAGAATGCCCTCGGCAAAATAGTCCGCCATATCCTCTTTGTAGCGGAAAATGGAAGATTTGAGTTTTTCCTCCACTGTGCTTTCCTCAGAGATAAAGCACAGGAAGGAATCGTCAATATAGTCAATCAAAGTGGCTGTTTCCTCATAAACAAGCCCAATGTATTTGTCGATGCTTGATAGGTGAACACCGTTTCGGATATCCTCTGCTTCCGAAAGCAAGATTTCCTTTGCTTTTGCGGTACTTTCGCTGCGCAGAAGTCCGGCTTTCTTCTCGATTTTTCCCGCAAGCTCTTCCCTATCTTTTATATAAACCTCCGTGGAGGGAGAAAGCACTATTTCCTGCGTGTTTTCGGTTCGTCTTTGGGTTGATAAGTCGAAGTAGCTCACAGAGTCCACCTCGTCGCCCCAAAACTCAACCCTCACAGGGTATTCGCTGTCGGGAGAAAAGAAATCCAGGATTCCGCCTCTCACGGAATACTGACCCACACCCTCAATCTGGTCGCATCTTTCATAACCCAAAAGAGTCAGGGCCTCTGTGCACTTCTCAAGCGTTACGCTCTCCCCGACTTTGAGGCTCAGTGTTGCCGATTTGAGACTTTCTACAGGTACGGTGTACTGCACCGCCGCGTCAACGCAGGCTATTACACAGTCAAGCTCACCACTGATAATTCCCGTGAGCACGGAAAGTCTCTGATGTTCATACTCCCTTGAATAGCCCTCAAGATTTCTGAAATTAAAGTCCCGGTAGGGATAAACCCCAACACTCAGTCCCATAGAGGTCAGGTCCTCGGACATCAGGGTGGCTTCACGCTCGTCTGAAGCCACGCAAAAAGCTCTGCATTTTCGTGAAATACAGAGTGAATAAATAGTGTGCGCCTTGTGAATGGGTGTCAGTCCCGACACCGCAACACAACGGTCTTTTTTGAGAGCTTTATCAAGTCTTTTGAAATCCTTTGACTTGAGGCTCATGTCACAGAGAAATTTCATAATTCCCCCTAAGAATTATATCTTCAAACTCAGTTGAAGTTTGCCATTGCTTTTTGAATGTCCCCCAAAACCATATATTCCAAGGCAGATACGCAATTATCGTAGATTTCGTCTAAGAGTTTGTCGTCGGAATTTGAGAACCGGGAAAGCACCCAATCCTTCAAATCATAGTCGGGATGAGGCTTTTTGCCCACGCCTATCTTAATTCGTGGAAACATATCCGAGCCACTCAGATAGATGATGTTCTTCATTCCGTTGTGGCCGCCGTCGGAGCCTTTCTGACGGATTCGCATCTTGCCCACATCAAGAGAGATATCATCAAATATTATAATAACATTTGAGGGGTCTATTTTGTAGAAATTCATAGCCTCCACCACTGCCTGACCGGAATTATTCATATAGGTTGAGGGTTTCATAAGAAGGCACTTCTTTCCCTCTATCCTGCATTCGCCTGTGGTGGATTTGAAGCGGATCTTGTTCATCTTAACCCCATACTTTTCGCAAAGCCGGTCAAGAGCATTAAAACCTGCGTTGTGGCGGGTGTTTTCGTACTGTCTGCCGGGATTACCGAGGCCTACAATAATATATTCCACCGAGCCGCCTGATGATTTTTTACCGAAAAACATAAGTTATCACCCTTATATATAAAGAAAAACACAGGGAACGGCATAGCGTCGTCCCCTGTAAAAATCAAAGATTAGAGAGCCATTGTGGATACGGGCTTGTCAGCATAAATTCTCTCGATAGCCTCGGCAAAAACAGAAGCAACAGGAAGAATTGTAAACTTGTCAAGCATATTTTCCTCAGGAATCGGAACTGTATCAAGAAGGATGAGCTCTTTGATAACGCTGTTCTTGATTCTCTCAATAGCAGGGCCGGAGAGTACTGCGTGAGTAGCGCAAGCGTAAACCTCCTGGCAGCCCTTGTCCATAATAGCCTTTGCGGCATTGCAGAGAGTACCTGCGGTATCAATCATATCGTCAACGAGGATAGCCTTCTTGCCCTCAACATCACCGATGATGTTCATAACTTCGGAAACGTTGGCCTTCTGACGTCTCTTATCAATAATTGCAATGGGGCAACCGATTTTTGCGGCAAAGTTTCTTGCCCTTGTAACCGAACCGAGGTCAGGAGAAACTACAACATAGTCATCGAAATTCTTGCCGATTTTCTTCTTCATGTGGTTGGCGAGCATGGGAGCACCTACAAGGTGGTCAACAGGGATGTTGAAGAAGCCCTGAATCTGATTTGCGTGAAGGTCCATGGTGAGAACTCTGTCTGCACCTGCTGCCGTAATAAGATCAGCACAAAGCTTTGCTGAAATCGGATCTCTTGCCTTTGCTTTACGGTCCTGACGGGCGTATCCGAAGTAGGGCATAACAGCTGTGATAGATGCAGCAGAAGCACGCTTCATAGCATCAATCATGATTAAAAGCTCCATGAGATTGTCATTTACCGGAGTAGAGGTTGACTGAACGATGAAACATTCGCTGCCTCTGACGGACTCCTGAAGTGACACGGAAATTTCGCCGTCACTGAATGTTGTGCAGCTGCTCTTGCCGAGAGGTAATCCCAAACAGCCTGCAATACCCTGTGCTACCGTGGGATTGGAGTTACCTGCAAAAATTTTGATGTCCTTGCCGTGAAAAATCATACTTTTTCCCCTTTTTTAGAAATTAGTCAATTTAACTCTGAACAACCGAGAGTAAATTGACCTGATTTATAAAACAACTAAATCGGAAACTTCTTTTCCGAGATAATCCAAAGTGTACTATAGTCAATCAGCAGCAGTAACCCTTTTTTAAGGCGATTTGATTAAGTTCCTCAAGCTGTGCAGGGTCGTTTGCACCCAAGGCAACATCCGCAGTCTTTGCGGTGTACGCTCCTGCCTTTTTCCCTGAGCCGATGATAAGCTTCAAAGCGTCCGGAAGATAATATTCGTTTGCCTTGTTGTCGGAGGTGATTTTGTGAAGCACAGAAAGAAGGTCCTCTACCTCAAACCAATATGCGCCTGAGTTGATTTCGCTAATCTTTCTTATTTCCTCATCCGCGTCCTTGTGCTCGATGATAGCATTGAGAGAACCGTCGGCGTTTCTCACCACTCTGCCGTAGCCTGTCGCATCGTCAACTGTTGCGCTGATAACCGTTGCCGAACTATTAGTGCTTATGTGCTGCTGCATGGAGTCCTTTACGGTATCGGTATCCACAAAAGGTGCGTCGCCGCCGAGAATGAGTACCGAGCCGCCTCTGTCCTCCAGGAACTTTTCAGCCATCATAACAGCGTGACCTGTACCGAGACGCTCACTCTGGAGCACAGTTTCAACCTCGAAAGGAAGAGTTTTTACATACTCGTCGATATACTCACTTTTGTAGCCTTTGACGATGCAAATATCATCAATATCAGCCTTTTTCAGAGCACTCAAAACCCAATAAAGCATGGGTTTTCCCAAAACTTCACAGAGAGTCTTAGGCTTGTCGCTGCCCATTCTCTTGCCCTCGCCGCCTGCAAGGATAATTGCGCTCTTTTTCATGGTATATGTTCCTTTCGTGATGCACCCTTTCGGTGCAGACTAATAGTTATAATTATTATCTCATAAAATCTTCATTTTTCAAGATATTTTTCGCGATATTGTGCCAAAAAGTATCATCTTTGTAACTACTCAACAAATTGTTCTTTTGAAATCCTGAATATTGGTAACATTTTATGACAAAATAAATTTGAAAAAATATGGCATTTTCATTTTAGATTTGGTATAATACCATTTAGGACTGGGCTTATTATAGGTTCAAGTGTCTAAAAAGCAGGGCAATTTTTGTTGCCGACTGCATAATCACATATTTTTTAGGAGGTTTTTCCAATGGGCCACAAGTATGTTTACCTCTTCTCAGAGGGTAACGCAAACATGCGTGAGCTTCTCGGCGGTAAGGGTGCTAACCTTGCAGAAATGACCAGCCTTGGTCTTCCTGTTCCTCAGGGTTTCACTGTTTCCACAGAGGCTTGCACACAGTATTATGAGGACGGTCGCAAGATCAACGACGAAATCCAGGCAGAAATCATGGAGTACATCGAGAAGATGGAGGGTATCACCGGCAAGAAGTTCGGCGACCTCGAGAATCCTCTCCTTGTTTCCGTTCGTTCCGGTGCAAGAGCATCAATGCCCGGTATGATGGATACCATCCTCAACCTTGGTCTTAACGAAGACGTTGTTAACGTAATGGCAGAGAAGTCCGGCAATCCCCGTTGGGCTTGGGACTGCTACAGAAGATTTATCCAGATGTATTCCGACGTTGTTATGGAAGTCGGTAAGAAGTACTTTGAGCAGCTTATCGACGAGATGAAGGAAGCAAAGGGTGTTACTCAGGATATCGAGCTTACCGCTGAGGATCTTAAGACTCTCGCAGGTCAGTTCAAGGCTGAGTACAAGAACAAGATCGGCAAGGACTTCCCCACAGATCCCAAGGAGCAGCTCATGGGTGCTGTTGAGGCAGTTTTCCGTTCATGGGACAACCCCCGCGCAAATGTTTATCGCCGTGACAACGATATTCCTTATTCATGGGGTACAGCAGTTAATGTTCAGATGATGGCTTTCGGTAACATGGGTGACGATTGCGGTACCGGTGTTGCATTTACCCGTGACCCCGCTACAGGCGAAAAGGGTCTTATGGGTGAGTTCCTTGTAAACGCACAGGGCGAGGACGTTGTTGCAGGCGTTCGTACTCCTATGCCCATTGCTCAGATGGCAGAAAAGTTCCCCGAGGCTTATGCAGAGTTCACTGCTGTTTGCGCAACCCTCGAGGACCACTACAGAGACATGCAGGACATGGAGTTTACCGTTGAGGCAGGCAAGCTCTACATGCTCCAGACAAGAAACGGTAAGAGAACAGCTAAGGCTGCTCTTAAGATCGCTTGCGATCTCGTAGACGAGGGTATGATCGACGAGAAGAAGGCAGTTGCCATGATCGATCCCAGAAACCTCGACACACTTCTCCATCCCCAGTTCGACGCTAAGGCACTTAAGGCTGCAACTCCTGCAGGCAAGGGTCTCGGCGCATCTCCCGGTGCTGCTTGCGGTAAGGTTGTATTTACTGCTGAGGACGCTGAAGAGTGGAACAACCGCGGTGAGAAAGTAGTTCTTGTTCGTCTTGAGACTTCACCTGAGGATATCACAGGTATGAAGGCTTCTCAGGGTATCCTTACAGTTCGCGGCGGTATGAC
>JAUNJO010000092.1 GCA_030533225.1 Eubacteriales bacterium | reverse complement strand
GGTACAGAAAAGGATACCAAAGTATTCAAGAAAATCATTGAGGAAAAGGTGCAGAAGAAGATAAAAGAAACTGCATAAAACTCATAAATATACACCAATATCACTTGATTTTTCAGGTCAGCCGTAGTATAATAAAGATACAATATATTACGGCTGTTCTGAAATTATAGGAGGAATTTCATAATGAAACAGCCAAACACAAATACAATTTACACCGCAGCCCTTTATCTCAGACTTTCCAAAGATGACGGTCTTATGGACAAGGACAGTGCAAGTATTGATACCCAGCGTGATATGCTCACCCGTTTCTGCAGCGAGAACAACATCATTATCCACGATTTTTACATTGATGACGGCTTCACAGGTCTTAACACAGAACGCCCCGGCTTCAAGCGTATGATCGAGGACGTTGAAGCCAAAAAGGTGAATTGTGTTATCACGAAAGACCAGTCAAGACTTGGAAGAAATCACCTTGAGAGCGACTTTTATATGGAAGTTTATTTTCCCGAACACAGTATTCGCTACATCGCCCTCAATGATAACGTTGATACCCTCAACGCTTCTTCCCTTGACATTGCTCCGTTCAGAAATCTGCTCAATGATATGTATTCGCAGGACATCTCCAAAAAGATAAAGTCCGCACTTTATACCCGTCAGAGTCAAGGCAAGCACATCGGGAATAAAGCTCCTTACGGATATATCAAAGATCCGCAGGACAAAAATCACCTTATTATTGATGAAAGGTGCGCTCCCGTTGTTCGCAAGATTTATGAGCTTTACCTTGACGGAAACGGCGTACACAGAATTGCCGCTGCCCTTCGTGCCGAGAAGATACCAAAGCCTGCCGCCATTGCAGCTGAATATTTCAATAACACCTATGCTTCACATATCAGCACCGATATGGACATATATGACTGGCGTGACGGAGCTGTTTCCACCATTCTCACCAATCCCGTATATGCAGGACATATCAGAGGACAGCAAAGGCCGAAAATCTCAGCCAAGAGCAAGAAAAGATACACAAGAAATTCAAAGGCTTTCATTGTGGAGAATATGCACGAACCTATCATTGAACCCGAAAAGTGGGAGCTTGTTCAGACAATGGTAAAATCCCATCATCGTGAAAAAAAGAGTGACGGTTTTGACAACATATTCGCAGGATTATTGAGATGCGCCGATTGTGACCATACTCTTACAAAGTCCTGCGCCCACAGGAGAAATCCAAGACCCAATGTTATTGATATGGTAGGCTATCAGTGCAATTTTTACAGGCTCTACGGAAAAACTCACTGCACACAGCACTGGATCGAAGCTCGTGACCTTTATGACGCTGTTCTTGCGGATATTCAGTATCGTGCGAAATGTGCTTTGGAAGATGACGACAAAATGGTATCCGAGATAATATCCACACTTGACTGCAATGCTTCCGATGATACCAAAAGGGCAGAAAAGGAACTCCGCAAGGCAAAGAGCCGAATTGCAGAGCTTGACAGGCTTTTCTCAAGCCTTTATGAAGATAAGGTAAGCGGAAACATCTCCGAGAGAAACTATAAACAGCTCTCTGCCAAGTATGAAGCCGAGCAGATAACTCTTGAAAATCAGATAGGCGAACTTGAAGAAAAAATCCGCAGCAGCAAGGCTGCTACGGAAAATGTGGATACCTTTGTTAATCTTATTAAGGATTACAGCCTTATCACCGAGCTTAACTCCGCTATCCTGCACACCCTCATTGAAAAAATCGTTGTTCACGAAACCGAAGTGATAGACGGTGAAAAAGCTCAGAAAATCGAGATTTACTACAAGTTTGTGGGCAGGATTTAATGCCCGATTTATTAGAAAGAAGATGTTCCGTAAGAATTGTTCTACTGACATGGAGCAGCGGAATGGTCGTATTGCAAGGCAGGGTAATGAAAACAAGGAAGTCGATATTTATCGCTACGTTACCGACAAGTCCTTTGATGCATACCTTTATCAGATTTTGGAGAATAAGCAGAAG
The DNA here is from genome assembly GCA_030533225.1 of Eubacteriales bacterium. Lineage (GTDB taxonomy): Bacteria > Bacillota > Clostridia > Oscillospirales > Acutalibacteraceae > Ruminococcoides. Next base: position 55 of record JAUNJO010000092.1, on the reverse strand, counting down.
TTTATTTCTCAGATTATGACATCAAAAACTCCCGAAAGAACTTGCTCTGACGTTG
>JAUNJO010000091.1 GCA_030533225.1 Eubacteriales bacterium | reverse complement strand
ACTAACGGTTTTGAATTCTTATTTATCTCATCGAATCTTTTCACATGATATGTATCATGAAACCATGGAAGCCAACCTTCTCCAACTGCTGAAGTAAACACGCCTAATAGAACCCCGTATGTATACGCCAAACTATAAAAAGCGGTATCGGTTTTACCCCATATTTTTGTAATAAAAATTCTATCCGACTGCGAAAGGATATGCATCGATACCGTATGTAATATAAGGGGTAAAGAAATCTGCAATCCATACTTCCAAAATTTTATATCTGTATTCAGCAAATTGCTTGCCAATAATTTGCAGATTAAATAAATTGAAAGAACCACCGTTGGTATAACAGTACCTAATATTCGCATGTCGGCTTTATTTGAACTTTTAAAAATATAAATAAAAGCCAAGGAGAGAATGGTTGTAGAAAGCATCGTATACCAAGCGATTGCAATATTTTGTTTGTATTCATATCTATATCGACATAGATTTTGATATAGCAGAATCGGATTAGCAAAGAACAAATATACCATTAAGCCAGTAGTCTGAAATGTTGTCAATTCTAGCATTGCTGTAACCGGCCGAATCAATAAAACCGTCAACAAAAATACTGCACCTGAAAAAATTGACGACAAAGCCAGCATAGCCCCAAGATATTTGTCCAACCTATCCGGAAAATCAATTTTTGCGCGTCCTATGCTATATGTTAAATTCAACGTGAGAAACGGAAGCAATAAATTATACCATGACACAAAAGTCTGGAATGTTCCATATTCTTCTGTGGTCATAATTCTTGCGAAAATCGGTGTCGTAATCACTGTTATGGCTTTAACCATAACATTTGATAAGACATAAGTAAACCCCGCTTTTAGTGCGACGTTCTTAAGACCGTCGTTAGGATTCAATTATACCACCCTCGCTTCCTAACATAAGCTCAATTACTTCTCGAATAACACCTTCTCCGCCTTTTGCTTTTGAAACATAATCAGCCATAGACCTCACTTCTGGCATTGCATCCGCAGGGCAGCAACCAAACCCTACCATTTTGATTGCTTCAACATCGTTAATGTCATCTCCAATATAGCAAACATTCTCCAAAGAAACGCCATACTGGTCACAATATTTTCTAATTGCTTCAGCCTTGTCTTTGCAGCCAGATTCTATGATATCCAGTTTTAGCTTTTCTGCACGGCGTCGGTTTAGGTTAACATCCTCGCTAGTGACGATACCTGTAATCACCCCTTTTTCTCTGAGAAGCTTAAATCCCATCCCATCCCGGGTATTGAATTTCTTAAGCTCATCACCTTTCTCGGAATAATACATACCACCGTCTGTCAAACATCCATCACAGTCTGTCAGAAACATCTTGATTTTAGGCATTATATTCGGCGCACCAATTCCGTGCCTTTTCATTAAAGCCTCAATTATAATCCAGTCACTTGGCTCATCAATCTCAAAGAATGTATCCTCATTTATCTCTACAGCCTTAATATTTCCAGAAACACGGTTTTGAGATTTCAGCAAACCTTCCTTAGATGTAATGTAGAACGCTCCGTTTTCGACCAAATAACCATCAAATTCTTGTCTGCGAGGGCGATGAAACACATCATAATTGGTTGGTTGAGCGAATCCCTTCTCATTGGTTGCCCAATGAAATCTTTTCTGCCTAACGACAGACAGCACACTGTCTGTTCCGCATTCTAAAAAAGTCTCAAATCCCCGTTCAAGATCCCTGCTAGTCAAAAGCGGTGATGTAGCCTGCACAAGTACAATATTATCAAATTCATATTTTTCTGCAAATTCAAGCATTGCATACTCCGTAGATGCAGTATCTGATGCAGATTCTTCCGAACGCCCTATGACCTCCACTTTACCAAAAAAGATCTCACCCTCATTTTGTTCGAACGCCTCAACAGCTTCTTTTATTCTACAACTGTCTGTTGCAACATAAACTTTGTCAATGTGTTTGCAACCACATGCAGCCTTAACAGTCCAATATACCAGTGGCTTTCCATTGATTAGCTTGATATTCTTAAGAGGAATAGATTTACTTCCGCCTCTCACCGGAATAAATGCTACGTTCATATTCA
>JAUNJO010000048.1:11659-11879 GCA_030533225.1 Eubacteriales bacterium | reverse complement strand
TAAATAATCTGCCCCGTTATAACATGGAGTTATAACAGATACCAATGGCTCATTATACATCATTTCCTCCAATTAATGCATTATAGATTTTAGTATTTCTCCCGCTAACAACGATTTATCTTTATACATAGGAATCTTTTGTTTTAGCGTCATTTTTATTTGATTCTCATTGTCATAAATGTAATTAAAAGAATTAATCAACTCATCTTCACTTTGCATA
>JAUNJO010000048.1:11383-11649 GCA_030533225.1 Eubacteriales bacterium | reverse complement strand
TCTTGAACAGGAACTACATATTTTTCAAATGTTCCGAATAAATCTTTTGCAATACCTTTGGACTTAATTGAATATCCTACAACTAAGGTCGGTACACATGTTGAATATGCAGCAATGGTTGCGTGGGTTCTGGCACCGACGAAAAATCTGCATCTGCTGATATATCCCTTTAATTCCTCGCAATTATGGTCTTTTATGAGCACTACCCGACCACTGTCTTTATATATGCTAAATAAAGATTCCAAAGGCTTTAGGTCATTATTGTA
>JAUNJO010000048.1:0-11373 GCA_030533225.1 Eubacteriales bacterium | reverse complement strand
ATCGGTCTGAGAAATTATATAATCAATCAATTTTATATAATTTTGGTATGCAATACTGTTCTCACTTTCATAATCATTGATGAGCGGGCTTACATTTATACCGACAGTATTTCCCTCTAAAAATCCTTCGGGAAGGGGCAATTCTTTTTTATCAAGTAAAAAAGCAGGATCGGCAACCTGTACAGCGTCAATTCCGTGATTTTTGAGGACATCATATGACAAGGATTCACGAACAGTAATCAAATCAAAGCCCTTTAAGTCTTCAACCACTTCCTCGGTCATGAACTCCTCTTCTATGGAGCATCCCCAAAAAACATTCTTTTTACAGTATTTGCGAATTTCTTTATCTAACTCAACACCGTTTTTTGCCGACCAAGGGTAACAGTAGTTATCTCCGCCAATGGAAATCGCTACAGAATCTTTGAATGTGTTTTTTATAAAAGAGTTGTGCAGTGCTGATTTTTCCTTTAGAACTTTGTACCGAAAATATGACATCAGTCCCGAAACAGTCTTTTTGTTGATTTCGTCCGTGGCAATAACTTTGTCCACTATTTCGGACACACCGTATTTATATTCTTCACTTACAGTATTGGACCACAAATAAACATCACTGTTGAGATTATCTCTGACTAATTTTGTTGTTGTTCTTGCCAATGCCTCACAACCGTGATTTCCGCTGCCTGTATGCATATATAAGACTGTTTTCATACACTCAACTCCAAAATTAAAAACCAAGATTAAGTATTGCTTTTAGTTTGCAACACAGGTAAAAGCTGAACTTGGAAAAAAGATAATACTTTCTTGTTCCCTTTTGAACTCTCATGATTTCCCTAAATGTTAGGTTGCATTTTTTCCTATATCCGTTAATTATCCTGATAGCGGATTTTCGCTGTTCTTTCGGTAAAAACTTCAGTGACGATTGATAGCAGAACATACAGGTTCCGTAAAAATCAATTCTTGCAACAGATTTCAGGTCAGGATAATTAGTTTCTATATATTCTTGCCGATTGCATTTTGCCTCTAATGCATCGAATCTCCTAATACTAAAGGTACTGCCGATTATACTGGTGCTCCTTTGAAGATAAAAATACATGGTTTTGCTTATCTTGGATACTTTCCTTGCTTTGCCGAAAACCTGATATGTCCAAAACTCATCTTCGTTGAGCTTACCTACAGCATAGGGTACATCTAATACTAAATCGGCTCTGTATAATTTATTCCATACATGTTGCTTAAATTCACCTTCCAAAAGAAGCTGATGTAAAGCATCATGGGTATTATATGTAACAGCCGACTCGTCACCGGATATTTCGTATCCATCTTCCTTATCGTCGTACACCTTAACTACGCCGCACTCTGCTATATCGCTTTCCTCACGCACTATCGTATCATACAGTGACTGTATAAAATCAGGAGATACATAATCATCACTATCAATGAAACTGATATATTTACCTGTAGCTTCGGTCATTCCTGCATTGCGTGCATCAGACAGACCGCCGTTTTTCTTATGTATAACCTTGATTCTGTTATCACTGCTCGCGTATTCATCGCAAATTTGAGGACATCTGTCCGGTGAACCGTCATCCACAAGTAATATTTCAAGGTTTCTGTACGTCTGATTTATCAGACTCTCGACACAACGAGACAGATACTTCTCAACATTGTATATGGGTAAAATAACGGATATTTTGTCACTCACTTATTTCACATCCCAGTTTGGTGTTCTGCATTTATCGTATATTTTGTAGATAATTCTATAGATTGGTGAAAAATACAAAATTAAAATGACAGACAGCTTGTTATTTCTGTTGAGCTTTTGCCCGGCAAATGACTTGAGAGTATTCTTTGCCGCTTTCTTTTCGGATTTATCGGTAATATTCCTGTAGTAATAACAAAGCATATTCACATACCGATTAACCACAATATCCCTTAACTGCACATCATTAACGGTATCATAAATAAACTTATTAACCTTTATGCAGTCCCTTGCTTTTACCTCTGAAACCGTAGTATTTGTAGCCGAGGATTCAAATCTGATAATATAGTTATACTTACAGGAGTCAATGTAACCCGTTTTCTTTGCCCTGTCAAAAGCTATTACATTGAGTTTTATATCCTCGTTAATCCTTAATTCTTCATCAAAATAAATATCCTTTAATATCTCACGGGTATATACTTTATTCCAGGGACTTCCGTTGAAAATACGGCCGGATAATAAGCATTCTAAAGCCTCTACCCTATCAAAAATCATAATCTCGCCGGTATTATTTCCGACTAAAGACACTTTGTCGTTTTCAATTCTTTTATAGGAACAGTGAACAATATCTAAATTATTTTTCTCCAATGCATTTATCAGCACTTCATACATATCTGCATCCACGGTGTCGTCGCTGTCCACGAAAGTGATAAGGTCGCCTGTGGATTTTTTGATTCCGGCATTTCTTGCGGCAGAAACGCCGCTGTTTTTTTGCCTGATAACTACTATATTTGAGTGCTGTTTTGCAAGTGATTCACATATTGCTCCTGAATTATCGGTTGAGCCGTCGTCAACCAATACTATCTCGATATCCCTATATGTCTGGTTAATTATACTTTCGACACAGGCGCCGATATATTGTTCATTGTTGTAAATCGGAATTATTACCGACAGTTTCAAACTAATCACCTATCTTAGGAAGTGACAGATATTCCGATGACTTCAGGTATGCATATCCGTCCTTATATCCTGATTTCATTGTCAAATAATCTTCTTTGCTGTGATTTACCCTTTGGAGCAATTTACACCAAAAGCTATGGTATCTGAAGCTGATAACCGCAAAGGCCTTTGAGAAGATATTTTTCTTCTTTGTAAAAATATATCTGTGCCAAAATACCACTCTGTTGAATCCCATGGAATAAAGGAATGCCTTTGAATTGTTTTTTGTAGATGTCTTGGCATCATTATGAACATAGTACGCAGTGGGTACCACACATATATTCATTCCCATTAAGTAGGCTTTATATATTAATGCGCCATCCTCCATTGCGGAATATCCGTGAGAATCAATCCACACTTCTTCAGCTACATTGACTCTCAAAACATCCTCTACATTAACAAAAAAGCATGTTCCCGGCACAGCTTGTGAATAATAATATTCCTTGTCGAGTTTTAAGTGTCTGTTATAGGAATAACCGGTATTTGATAAAAAGGTACAATAATTCTTTTTATTGAAAACAGTTGGGTACGCTGAACTGAGGACACAACACAGAAGAGTTTGAAAACCTTTTTGGGGAAGAAAACTGTATAAAGGTCCCGCAGAAACAGAGGCATGTCCGTCGACAACCGGCTTTGATACTTTGGTGACAAAATCGCCTTCAAAGCTCACATCGTCATCGCAAACCAGGGCGTATTTTGTTTTGCAAACGGAAAATCCGTATGTACGCTGATGCACCATACCCTTTTCGGAGTAATAAAATGTTTCCCATCCAAGCTGCTCCTTCGGTTTGTCATAACCGTTTGGCAATACTACGATTACTTCTTTAGGAGCCGGAGATAAACTTTTGATAGAATTAAGTAATTTTTGATATTTCTCCCCTGCTTTGCCTATGGTTCTGATAATCACCGAATATTCAAAATTGTTCATAGAATCCACCTTATCTACTTGTTCACTATGGTTTTTATCTTCAAATCATTATTACAGGTTACAATACTTCCGTCAGGTATATTTCCCTTGATTACACAGCCTGCTCCTATCACACAATTGTTGCCGATACTGGCTCCTTTTAGAACAACAACATTTGACGCTAACCAACACCTGTCTCCAATAGTTACGGGAGAGGTGTTATTTGTAAACTTTACACCACCCGCATCAAAATCGTGGTTATTGTCAAACACGCAAACATTCGGACCGAACAGGCACTGTTCACCGATAGTAACGCTCTCAAGCGCGCCAATGTTACAGCCGCTGTTAAAATAGGTGCCTCTTCCTATCTTAAGTTTTGCACTACTTCCTGCAACAAATTTACAGTAGCCGTCGGACATTACATTCCTGCCCAGATATACTTCCGATTTTTTCGCAAAAAACAACTGTGTGCTTTTACTGAAGGAATGCAAAAAACTGCCCGAAAAAGACACGCGCTTAAATACTTTAATAAAAACTATTCTGATGAAATTATACAGAAATCTAAAATAGGTTTTCATATCCTCGCCCTTGTAATTTACAGTGAATCAAGCATTTCCTGAACTGAGTTGACCGTACTTTTTGTATTAAAGAACTTGCCCCGTTCAGAAGCTTTTTCCTCATAGTAATTATACTTATTATCATCGGTAAGCAACATTTTGATGCCGCTATAAAGAGAATCCTCGTCATTTTCCGTGACAATACCGTATTCGTTGTGTTCCCCAAGCATTTCCTTCATACCGGAAACATCGACAGTCACAACAGGTGTTCCCACAATAAGAGATTCTGTTGCGGCGGTGCTGAAACCCTCGGCAAAAGAAGCGCACACAAACAAGTCGCTGTTTCTTATGTATTTATAGGGATTGGTATTATAGCCGAGGAGCCTGAAAGAATCCGTAACACCGTTTTTCTCAATAAGCTGTTTAAGATTTTCTTTCTCAGGGCCTCTGCCCAAAACAATAATGTTGTGCAAAACTCCCTCGTCAATTAACCTTTTATGAATTCTTACCAAGCGGTCGAAACCTTTGGATTTCTTAAGAGTTCCGATTGAAATAACCGTCTTTTTACCGTCGTAAAAGGCATAGTCGTCAACCGGTTCCTTTGAGAGCTCCTGAATTTTCTCGGTTTCATTAGTGTTATACAAAACTTCGACGTTATTAATATCCCGAAAATTATCGGTAAAGTTTTTCTTTACATAATTCGAAACACAAATTGTTTTGTCAAATCTTTTGTAGCACTTATCGGCTTCTCTGAAACTTCTGAATGCCGCCGTAACCTCCGATTTTGTTTCCTGCTGTACATGTATCCAGCTGACGAGTTTTGTATCTTCATCGGTACAACCGCTTACAATTCTTGCAGTAGGTCCCTCCAAATAAGACACAATTATATCATATTTCTCTTTTATGAAATACTTAAAGAGAAACCTGGGAGAAAACAGGCAGAAGAACTTCGAATTGCCGGGAAATATTCTTTTGATACAGTAACCGTTTTTTACATGAGGCTTCAGGAACTGTCTGTTGATTCCTCCGCCGAACAGGGTTAAAACGGTAATGTCATATTTTTCTTTGTCCATATTGTTGACCAGGTTAACCAGCACTTTTTCAGCGCCGCCCTGGTCAAGGGTGGGAATCATAAATAAAATCTTTTTCATAGCACCGCACCAAATCAGAAAATACGCAGGTTGTCACTTTTATATATTCCGTTGCCTACCACATACATATCATAAAGGAAATATGCCATAAAACAAACGATTGACAAATACTTAATCCAGGATGACTCCGTGTCTATCTTCTTCATGAGCCACGGCAAAGACAGATAGTTGAAAACCTGAAAATAAACGGCAAGTCTTGCGACAAAACCGTTGGTAAACATACCTACAATAAAACAAGCGGAGCAAATAAACGAAAGATTGATTATCAGATTATAAACGGGGTCATCTTCCTCTGCTATTTGCTTTCGGAAAACAAACGACAGGATTACCGGCACCGACATAACAATTACACGCAAAGGATTAACTCCGGTAGTTTCTTCACCTACATAGGAATAATCTGTTTCTTGTAATAAAGAAGTGTTTGATACTAAAAACAATAATATTGCCAAACTCAGTGTTGATAAGATAAACTTTTTCGACCAAGGCTTGAAGCGAATAATAAAATATACCGGAATCCAAAACAACACGGAAGAATGTATGAAGTACAGAATAAATATCAGTATTAAAAACGGAACCGTCTTTTTCTTTGCAATTAAATCAAAGAACATAAATACAATGGTTGCAACTAAAAACTGACGCATACCGTTTACGAGCCAAAGGAAACAGCTTGAAGAAAAGAAAAGAAAAATACTGAAGGTATAGTTTACCGAGTACTTTTGGAAAAGGATTGCCAGTCCAACGCATTGGATAATCGCAATAAATGTAAACCAAGCATTGTAACTGCCGTGTGTTATCCCTTTGAACGCAATCAGTATGATATTGTATAGCGGAGATTTTGTATCACTTTTACCTTCCAATATATACTTAATTTCACTGAAATCTCCGGTAAAACCGTTTGTATAAGTAAACTGATAATCAGTGGTGTCGAAAATCCAACTCCTCTGCCCCACGAAAAACACCAACAGTGCAAAGGAAAGAAAAGCCATAAACAAACCGATTGATTGGTACTTTTTTGAGTCGTTGACATCAACAGCCAAGCTGTTTCCCGATTTTCTGCCCTTGTGAATAATCATACCCGATGCAGATATGACTATCATATAAGCAAAAACGCCCCACCAAACATTCATTGGTATTCTCTCCTTTCCTGATACTGTTTGAAAATAATTAATTCTTTTTCTTATGATGTAATCTCATATATATCGGTTTCGGCAAAAGTCCGACAACAATCGGTCTGAGTGCATAGATATATGAAGTTATCGGGAGTTTTAGTCTTTTGAAGCCGTTAAACCGTACATACGCCTCATTGACGGCAAACTTAAACTTCCGCCTTGAATACGCATTTGCGTCATCACGCATTTTATATATTGGTTCAGTCAAATTATGGCCTTTGTAACCCAACTCGTACATCCGAAACCAAAGGTCATAGTCCTCCGCACGCAGAGTCTTTTTGTTTTCCGAATAACCGTTGACGGCCTTATATGCCTCGGCACGAACCATACAGGGAGCATGACAAAAGGGGGTTCCATGTACAAAATCCTTCTTTTCGGGGTTCGCCACTGAGGTTCCTTTTCCCCAATCCCCGTTTTCGTCAAAATATATCATCGGGCCGCTGACTATTGCATAATCTTCATTATTTTCCAAAAAAGAAATTTCTTTTTCAAAACGGTCCGAAATTGATAAATCGTCGCCGTCCATACGGGCAATATATTCACCGGTCGCATGCTCTAAACAATGATTCAGCGTTTTGTTGAGGCCAGAGTTTTTCTCATTCCTGATAACAATAATTTTCTCAGGATACCTGTTTTTATATTCCATAGCGACTTTGTATGTATCATCCGATGAACCGTCGTCACACATGATAAGCTCCCAATTGCCGTATGTTTGATCAAGTATGGATTCTATTGCTTCCGGTAAAGTGGCTGCGCAATTATATATGCCCATTATAACAGATATCTTTTTATTTGAATTTACCATAACCGTCCACCTATATAGCGTTATACAGTTTCACATATCTTTACCTAAAAATTATACTAAAACTTACCAACCCATTCAACACAACTGGCGGTTTTCCGCGGTCGCAAAGGGCGAAAAAACTATTATTTCACCTGACACAAATGTGTAGTCATTATTAGATGAGTATATGTTTGAAATTTACAGGACAAGAAATATCAGCTCAATGTATATTTCTTTCACCGAAGATGCTATTCTTCACTCAAAATCACATTTTCGAGAATAGAAAAACTTACGACAAGAGTTTTTTACGGTCATTGAGAACCAGCTCCAAAAAGGCTTTCTGTTCAAAGTTCTCACTTGCAAAAGTCCTTGCATACTCACTGCAGTTCTTTAGAAGCTCTTTGTCTTTCATCAGTTTTACCATAGCTGTGCAGAGCGAATCGGCATTTTTCTTTTCAACAATCAATCCCGTTTTGCCGTCAAGCATGGCATCTGTAGGACCGGGGATATTTGTTACAATTACAGGTATACCCATGGCTTCTGCTTCAACCACTCCCATACCGAAGCCTTCACGGTAGCTGGGCAGCAGGTAAGTATCCATAGCAGAAAGATATTTTTCAACCTCATTGGTAAAGCCTGCATATATTACCCGACCGCATTCCTTTGACCAAGTGAACAGACTTTCGTCAACTGTGCTGTCACATTCCTCGGGACCTACCATCAACAGATAGGTGTCTGGGTATTCGCCGTGAATGTTTTTATAAGCCTTCAGAAGCTCGTTGACACCCTTATCTCTTGTAATTCTGCCTACATAACCAAACACAAAGGCAGTTTCGGGAATATTATACTTATTTCTGATTTCGCTTCTCAAACCGTCTCTCTTTGAATAATCAAACTTATCAAGATTTACTCCACAGGCACTTCCCCTACCGATAACAGAGCCTTTTTCTTTTGGGTAGAGTTTCTCTCTGTGGGAAAAAGCAAGGTTTCCGAAGCTGTCAGGCTCTATCCAAGTAGAAAGCCTGCACACGGTCTTTTCTATTACCTTGAAAATCCATCGTTTTATGCCTTCAAACCCCACATACGCTATACCCCACTGACAGTACAAACGCACTTTTATCTTAGCCAGTTTTCCTGCAATGGCAGCATAAAAAGAGGCGTTGGGGGTGGAATACTGAATCATGTCGAACTTTTCGCGTTTGAAGATTTTTGCCATTTCGAGTACAGCTTTTACACCGGAAGGGCTGATACCCCTTTTCATTGTCACGGGAATGTAGCGGATATAATCCGGCAGACTATTCTCAAAATCTTTATCATAATCGCAGATAAAAGTAATCTCATAATCTGTATTCTCATGGAGATATTCGGCCGTTTTCATGACAAACGCTTGTAATGTAAGGGGTATAGTTGTAATGAAGCATATTTTTTTCATGATTAGTACCTAAACTAAAGTGATATTATTTCTTTTTCGCAGGTACACCTATGTAGGTACCCGGCTCATCTATATCTTTTACAACCACAGCACCTGCACCTATAGTACAGTTGCCGCAGATGTTTATATTGTTGCTGACTACGGCACCGATGCCTACCCAAGTGCTCTTGCCGACTTTAACTGTTCCTGCTAAATGTGCGCCTACGGAAATGTGAGCAAAGTCCTCAATAATATTATCGTGGTCTATAGAGGATGATGTGTTGATTATTACGCCTTTACCGATAACTGTGTCGGGATTGACCACTGCTCCGGCTGCAATAATTGTACCCTCACCCACAGACACATTCTTGCCGAGAACAGCATTTGGATGAATGAGTGTTGCCATTTTCATGCCTTTGTACGAAAGTTCGGTCATGATTTCTTCGCGGATTTTGGGATTTCCTACAGCAACAAAAAAATCGAAGTCACCAAATTGGCCTGCCATGTTCAATTTTCCGACTAAAGGATAGCCTAAGCACTCTTTAGCGGTGGAAACATCATCAAGAAAAACAATTTCCGAATAACCGTTTTTTGAGGCGATATCCGCGGCAACCTTGCCGTGACCGCCTGCGCCGATAATAACAAGTTTTTTACTCATGGACAGTCACCTTTACAGGCTCGGAGCCTTTGAATTCCTCCATAGTTGCAGAGGTTTCGGAGCTTATGCCCTCTTTCCTGAGTACCGAAAAAACCGTGTGAAAAATTATCTTCCAATCCAGGAGAAAGGAAACATTGTCAACATAGTAAACATCTTTGTCAAATTTTTCCTCCCAAGTCAGAGCGTTTCTGCCGTACGCCTGTGCGTAGCCTGTAAGCCCCGGGCGTACTTCATGGCGTCTTGCCTGATGTTCGTTATACAGCGGAAGATATTTCACGAGCAAAGGTCTCGGGCCCACAACGGAAATGTCTCCTTTGAGTATGTTGAAAAGTTCGGGGAGTTCGTCAAGACTGGTTGCACGAAGCTTTTTGCCGAAGGAGGTAAGTCTCACTTCGTCAGGGAGAAGTTCTCCGTTTTCATCTCTTTTGTCCGACATGGTGCGAAATTTATAGAGCTTAAAAATCTTGCCGTCCTTCCCCGGTCTGTCTTGAGTGAACAGCACGGGAGAGCCTAAGTTTGTCCTGACAAGGACTGCCAATATCAGAAGTACGGGCCACAGGACAATAATTGCCGCAAGGGCACAGATAAAATCCTGTACGCGTTTTATGTACTCTTCATAAAATCCCTTTTTACGGGAAGTACGCTTATTACTCAAAAGTACTCACACCTTACTCGAAACAACTCTTGATAATTTCTATTATTACATCCTGTTTTTCAGGGGTAAGCTTATTGTCGCTGGGCAGACACAGACCTCTCTGAAAAATATCCCTGCCGATATCACAAGGCTTACCGTCTTCACCGATTTCGGGGAGATTGCCGATACTTCCGTATCGGGTTATAAATTCACTGTCTTTGAAAATCGGCTGCATATGCATGGGCTTCCAAATAGGTCTTCCCTCTGCGTTAAATGCCATAAGTGTATCCAAAATTTCAGACGGACAGCTTTTATTTGCCTCTGCACAGTAGGTTACATCCAAATCCCCTCTTTGTTGACTGCACATGGCCTCATTGTCGATAATCATGCAGGAAAGCCAGTAATTAGGCTCTGAGATTTCAAGATTCATTGGATTCATGGAAATGGGCAAGCCCTTGAGTCCTTCTTTGTAACGCTCATAAATTGACTTCTTTTGAGAAATATGCTCGTCGAGGTGAAAAATCTGACCGCGGACAACCCCGGCAATAACATTGCTCATCCGGTAATTGTAGCCGGTGTCCTCATGCTGATACCAAGGGGCGTTTTCCCTGGACTGGGTAGACCATTTTCTGACAAGTTTTGAAACCTCGCCGTCGTCTGTCAGGAGCATTCCGCCTGAAGAACCGGTGATAATCTTGTTTCCGTTAAAGGAAATACAGCCGATATCACCGAAGGCACCGGTTTGCTTGCCTTTGTATGTAGCGCCCAGGGACTCGGCGGCGTCCTCAATGAGAGTTGCTCCGTGCCGGTCGCAAATTTCCCTGATTTCGGAAATTTTGGCGGGAGTGCCGTACAGATGGGCAACAATACAGTGCTTGACCTCGGGGTAAAGTTCAAAGGCTTTTTCGAGAGCCACAGGGTCCATATTCCAGGATTCGTACTCGCAGTCGATAAATATCGGTACACCGCCCTCGTAGAGAACGGGATTAACGGTTGCGGAAAAAGTAAGGTCCGTACAAAAAACCTTTGTGCCCTGCTTTATTCCCGCAGCCTTAATTGCCAGATGGATTGCCGCTGTACCGCAGGAAAGAGCAACCGCCTCTTTGCAGCCGACTTTATCGGAAATGAGCTTCTCGGATTCGTTTATATTCTCACCGACAGTTGACATCCAGTTGGTCTTATAGGCATTAATTACATAATCCATACTGTCCTTATAGATTGAGGGACTGCTCAAATACACTCTTTCTTCAAACGGTTTGAACTCATTTTTTTTAGCAAACATACTTTTTCCCCCTTGGACATTAACGAATTAAGCCGATGCCGTACTAAAAACATAACGGTTTTGGACAAAAATGCGCCGTATTTATATATCTGTAAAATTATATCATAAATTTTGACAAAACA
>JAUNJO010000007.1:22595-49362 GCA_030533225.1 Eubacteriales bacterium | reverse complement strand
AGAGTTTGTTGCAAATCAACAAAAGATATTAGGTGCACTTCAAGTATTCATATAAATTATATCACAAATTGTAATTTTTTCAACCAAAACCCATTTCCTAAACCTCACAAATCTGTGGGATACATTTTGGTCAACTTGATGTAGTTTTTTTGCTTTTATATCATTTTTACAAATTTTTTCCGGTAATACTTGAGCATTTTCACAACGCACTTATTTTATGCTTTCAGCACAAAAACAAAAATGCAACAATTCCGTAATAAATTGCCATAATATCTTATTTTTGTCTAAATTAACACATATTCTGTTTTGGTTGCACAGTTCCTTTTTTTGCTCGCACCGTTTTCTTTGGAGTCACATCACTTTACTCATAGAAAATGAACTTTTCGCAGCGATTACATAATAAAAATACGAAAAGCGGGGAGATGCACTGTAGCGTTGCATCTCCCCTTTGTTCCTATATTATCATCTGAAAGCTACCACGCGGTAGGTTACTCCGCTTTGGTTAAGAGAGTACTTAATGCCATTATCGGCAGAACTTTCCCTGACCGTCAGAGCACCCATTGAGTTGAACTCGGCACCTCCGGTAGAAAAACCGTCACGGCTGAGCACTGCGCCGCAGACCTTGTTTACACTTCCCTCATAGATGCTCATAGGATATCCTTCCCTTGCAATTATCACAAGCTTTGCCACAAGGGGCAGCGTCACCATTCGGGTGTCATTGCCGTTTCCTGTGTAGCTTAACTCTGCGTATGGCCTTTTTAGCCACATTTTCTCTTCATATGCTAAGTGAACATCGCTGTTGGAAAGGTGTTCACCCAACTTTGTGTCGATTATACTGTTGTCGGCATTAAAATCCGTACGCTGAGGGCGGTCGGTCTCCTCCCAAGCATTCAGACCTAAATGCTCTGTTTTGTTTGTTGATGCCATAATTTCTCCTTTACATTGAATCTATATATTCCCAGGTGTAATTTTTAGCCTCTATGGATGAGAAGGTGACATTTCTCTCCTCGATGCTCTGCCAGTTCATGGAAGAAAAGAAAATTTCGAGTGTGAGATGAGCCGGCAGCAGAACGCTGAGCTGACTTCGAATAAAACTCTTATCACCCTCAGTAAAGCCCCTGTCACCGATATATATTACAAGACTGCCTGTTGTCGCAGATTCACTCAGTCTGCCCGTGGCGCCGAGAGACGCCAAAATCCGCTTAACTCCTTCGCGGGTAAAATCGTTGCAGTTGAGTAAGCTTCTTGCTATGAGCATCTCACGGCGTGTCGCGTTAGGTAAATCACTGCGTTCTTTGCTGAAAGTCTCTTCTATTTTTGACAGTCCGTAACTCTGAGCAGTACACAGGAATCCCTCCCTGAGAAGCGTA
Organism: Eubacteriales bacterium; assembly: GCA_030533225.1. Lineage (GTDB taxonomy): Bacteria > Bacillota > Clostridia > Oscillospirales > Acutalibacteraceae > Ruminococcoides. The sequence goes on along the minus strand of JAUNJO010000007.1, from coordinate 47,992 downwards.
TCAATTTCCCGGAATACCAGGTCAAGCCCTGCACTCACCGCGCTGATTTCGGCAAAGTTTACCGTACCTTCCCCGAAAGAATAATTCCGAACACCGGACAGATTCTGAATAAGTGATTCAAAACTGTTCATCGGCTTATTCCCTCGCTTACGGTTATCACACCGCAGGTTGGGTACTTACTGCTTTCGCAAACCGTATCGCTCAAACCGGTTGCAAAGAGATACTCCTTTACCCCCTCGGTGTGATAAAGTCTTTCCCCAAGTTCAGTAAGGCGCACTATTCCGCCCGCACCCACATGGGTAACATAATCGATAATGACCTGCTTGCACCTCTCCTTTACTTCGGCAAAACCGTAACCGTTTTTAGGCTCAACCGACACAGAGATATTGACACTTTTAGGGGTTGCTTTTTTGACGACTAGGTCAAGGTTTACTTCACGGTTTTCATCAAGGAGTTTCTGCACAGCCAAAAGTTCATCATCGCTGTATTCGGCGTTCACCGATGAAATGTAAACATCCACAGTACCCAAGCCTCTGCTTTTCGGCACTACGCAGGCACCTGTGACACCCTCCACCGACATTGCCAAAGCCCTGTAATACTCGGCATTTGCACCGGTTAAGGGTATCTTCATACTCTCAATAATCCGTGCGCGTAAATCCTCGTCGCTTTCAGCGTCCTCACCGCCGATAAACGGGTCGGGATTAGTGACTTTCTCAACCCCGGCAGGCGGAGTTACCACCACGGTGACTTTCCCTGCGCCAACATTATAGATTTTGCCCGGGGACATTGCCACAGCCTCCACCATACGCGCTGTAGTTCCCATGGAAATTGTACAGTCCCTGAGGGTTTCAAATCGCAGTGGACTTTCTCCTGCGGTGGATACCACCGTGCCTTTTGGAATCTCAATATCAAAAAGTGCCGGCTCGGTAATGGAAAACACTACCTCACTTGTGGCTTTTTTGGCATTTTTGCGGACTATGCCTCGGCTTTCGGCGTGGCGGTCAAGGTACTCTCCTGTTGCCTCATCAACAAAAAGCTGACGCTTCACCCATTCCAGATTTGTGGCTATTGCGTAAAGCTCTCCGCATATTGCCTGAAATTTTATGTAGGTATCAGAAGATTTTGCGGGTGTAAAACCCGACAATTCGCTGTATTTACTAAGCATTTTATTCAGTATTTCGCTATAGGTTTTCACGGTAAAATCACCTCCGATAATATTGTGTCATTCCTGTAATTTAATGAAAATCCGATTTTGGTGCCCTCCGGAGTATTTTCCACACTTTGCACACAAAGGCTGACCCCGTTAATGTCCACCACAGCCTCAGACATCTTATTCTGTACACCCATAAGACTGCGGGAATCCGTAATCTCACCTATGGGCACACAGCCGAATTCTCTGTTATACCTAAAGCTTCCTCTAAGTGTGTTGAGGGAGAACATCGCCCTTTGGAGCATTTCTTCAATTCCGCTTATAAGCACGGGGTCGCCGTTTGCATCAAGGACTATATCGCCGTTTTCAATTTTCACATCCACTTCCTCGGGATACCTCCTCACCGTTAATATACAAGTCACCCTCGATTAAAACTCTCCCGTCGTTTTTGAGGGTAATGCTGCTGCCTCCTGCCGAAAACAGTCTAAGCTCACCTTTTTGCAAGTCTCTGTTTCCTCTGTTAACAACTCCCACGCACAGTTTCACACCGTCTAAAGAGACAACCATAGCCTCCTCCCCTAAAAGAGGCACATAAGCCACTCCGAAAGGCGCTAAAACCTTTATGTTAGAGTGGGGCTGAGAGGTATCGACCTCCACACTTCCCTGTGAGGCTTTGGTGACACTGCCCACGGAGGATGTATTTTGGGATTTACCGTTTTGATTCAAAAACTGTGTCAGCCACATCATGCCTGTCGCCTCCTCAGGGTGAGTTTTGTTTCCTCTTTGTTGCTGTCAAAGATATATCGGACTGCGCTTATATAAAATCCGTCAAGCAAACTTTTACATTCGGAAGCAATAGAGGCATCAAAGCCCACAACTCCCAAGCATCTTTCGTTTGTGATAAGGGTAAGCACTTCGTACTTGCTATCGGCTTCACTTATATAGTTATCGGCACTGTTGAGTCCTGCTCTGCCCCTTGGGATTGCATTCAGGTATTTTTCCCGCTTGATTCCCTTGTGGGTGGCTTTGGGATTTCTCACAACCACGCTGTAATCACCGCCGTTCTTTACCTTTGCCCTGACTGACGAGATAAGTCGGTAGCGGTTTCGGGTATAGGAGAGCTTTTTGTAAGTGAGACCGTCTGTATTGGAAAACACAAGTTTCCCGGGTGCTTTGTCTTTCTCAAAAAATATGACCTTGCCCTTTATTCTCGGCATACATCCGTAAACCTCTTTCGCAAACTTTACAGCAGCCGCAAAACAGGAAATACCCTTTTCCACCTTGAACTCACCCGGGAAGATTTTGTTCTCTCCCACAAACGACTTTATGCCGTAAGGCTCAAGATAACGGCTGAAAATAAGCTTTGTATCAGGTTTTATATAGGTTTTGGGATAAGCCTCATTGTCAAGCAGAACACCCGTGAAGCTCCTTGCCACAATCGATGTCTGAACCTTATCCGATACACTCACAGTCTGCTCATCCACAAGCCCCTCAAAGAGAAGTTCCTCATTCTCGTAAAGAGAAACCTCGCAAAGTTCCTGAAGATACTCACCCCAAAGGGTTACCTTAAGGCTGTCCGCAGGAATCTCCTCCTCTGAGGAAAATTCCATCTCTTCCCAAAAGAAAAGCTCCATATCGTCTCCAAAAATGTCTTTGGCGAAAAATCTCAGCACAGCCTCACCCTCTCTCCTTTTTTGATTTCCCGAATATCTCGGATTTGAGGGTTCACTCTTACCAATGTGTCTATATCCACATCCTCCGCATAAGCAATATCAAAGAGGCTTTCGCCTCCTGCCGCTGCATACTCGCTTGACTTCGAAAGATTGTGCGGCACTGAGCTTTCCTCGGAAAATCTGAAGCTGTAGGATAATTTTTTCGGTGTGCTGTCAGGATGGCTTGACAGTTCCTCAAAGCACACCCTGATAGTTTCACCGTTCGGTAGAGTCAGCACTCCCCGTTTGTGCTTTTTGAACACAGCTTTGAGTTTTTCGTACTGAGTGACACAGTCCTCACCCAAAAATTCTCCCTCACCGCTTACCACCGAGCATTTTCGCATACAGCCTGTCAAGGTTTCGCCCTTTTGAGGAAAGTTTTCCCATCGTGTTTCATTTCTGTTTATGACATTGAGTTTGTAGGGGTTTCTCGGCCATTCAAAGCCTTCAAAACGCATAAGCGGTAATTCCATTAGGCTTCCTCCCCTGTAAAAGAGCCGGAAATCCGCCTGTTTTCTCGCTCTAAAGCAAGGCTGATTTCTTCCGTAATTTCAGTTATGTTTTTCTGCATATTTTCCTCCATGCTACACCTCCGTCATCTCAACCCGGTCTTTTTTGGCAGCGTCAATCTCATAGACCGTCTCATGAATATTCGGAGCTTTAAGCCGTTCCGTAACCGTCCTTAAGACACATTCTTTGTAGGTCCTAAGCAGGTGAGGAGTTTTGACCGCAAGGGTAAAACCCTTTTTCGGAAAAGAAAACTCCTCTGCCATACAGAGCTTTACCGTATACTTATCAAAAAGCGGAATCGAGTCGCAATTTTCCGACATAAGCTCCCTGCCCTCGTAGTACTCCGTGTACTCGAAGGTCTCCACACCTGTGACCGAGGGAAGTTTTTTGCCGTTCAGAAGCACCGAGGTGTTTCTGACGCTCGGAAAAATCTGTTCTGTCATGAGCCTTCCTCCTCACCTTTTTTGGCGTAAATCTCCATATTGACCGCAACTCTTTGACACAAGGCATCCATATCCTTATCAAAGTATCCGCCGTCCACTTGACAGCTGACCACAAAGCCCTCTTTGTCCGCCATGGCAAAAGCCTCTGCCAAATCGTCGCAAAGCCTCTGCAATTCATACATACTACTCCTCTTTTTGCCCACAGTGAGCACCTCTCCCAAAATGGAGTATTTTCCTATGGTGTCACCTCTTTTGCTCTCGTAAAAAAAGCACTCCTGCCACCTGATTTCCCTGACACCGCAAATGGCAAGATAGCCTGTCACAGGCTTTTCGGCGTTTCGGTTTCCCGATGTCTTCAGGAAACGAACATGGGAAAACTTCTTGTTTGTCTTTACCCTCTTAACAAGGGTATGAAAAACCTCGGAAACTGTTTTATGCGTACTCATCAAAAACCTCCTCACCGTAGGTTTCAAGCACCGCCCAAAGATACAAATCCTCATCGTCGGCGCTGATTATCTCACTTCTTTTAACCACGTATTTTTGGCCGTTGTAGGTAATAATCGCATCCCCGGGATTGTCCCCTAAAAGTTCAGGGGGAGCAGTCATAACATAGTGGCTGTTGTCAAGGTAACCAGTGGGCACAACATTTCCGCCCAGGTACATTTTGTTTTTGTACATCAAAGGCTCAACAACCGCACGGCCCGACTTAGTTTCTTCTTTACAGGTCACATAAACTGTGTCCCCGTAGGTTTCCATAAGGTACCGAGCACTGTTTGCCACACTCATGCTTTCACACTCCTGAAACAGAAGTCACCGCTGTTTTCAATAAGGTCGCGCACCCCCGCCTTTTCTCTTTCAAAGAGTTCTCGGGCACGGTCTCTTGCCTCGGAAAACCGGGTGATACTCAGCGAGCCTGTACTGACGGACTTCTCGTTTTCTCCTGAGAAAAGTGTAAACTTGTAGTAAGCATAAGCGCCTGCAAGGGATGAAAGCCTCCTGCAGGAGGCTTCATCCGAAAGCGCTTGTGAGGTAGCCATACCTCGGATTTCCTCAAGGGCATCTATGCATACGGGAATCCACTTGGAAAGCTCCTCACCCTGAATACCTGATATAAGAGCGAACCTGTCAATAACATGATTTAACTTCAAGTCGCTCACCTGCCCTTAGTATGTAAGCTTCTTGGAAGCGTCAGGGAAAATCTTGGCAAAACCGGCAATACAGCTGATGGTTGCACGCTCAAGCTGACGGTCAATAAGCTTGTCGTAGTCAGTTACAATGTCCCCTGCCTGAACCATCTCAAGAGCACAGCTCTTGTCAATGCCGATTACCGTACCTGAATCCATAGCGGTGGTGTGAATGAGCTTGGCGCCCAGGGGAGTAATCATTCTGCCTGTTGCGTGGAAGTCAAGCTTTGAGTTGCTGTCCTTGAACTCCGAGATTGACAGAAGCTTGCACATTGCGTCGGTTGGGGCAACTATGGTGTTAAGCTCGTAGGGAGAAAGCTCTGCCCAAAGCTTTACCATGTCATCGTAGGTGATAGCACCCTTTGCAGAAGTTGCGATCTCACCGCAGGGATTGCCGTTGCCGTCGCCGTTTATGAGCACCTGCACAGCGTCCTTGAGCTGGGCGCGGGCAATATAAGCGCCAATCTGCTTGAGCATAACGGTAAAGAGGTCAAGGCGCTGAAAGCGAAGTGCCTCATAGGAGGACACAAGCATTCTTCCGCGCTTATGGAGTTTCACAAGATTCTCCTGGGTTGACACCTTTGTCTGAGGAATATACGCACCCTCGGAAACTCTCACAAGTGACTTGTCCTCATCGTTTGGAGTTGAAGTGATGCTTCTGTAGTCCATGCCGTTAATGGAAGTCTTGGTTGCGATGATGTCAGAGAGCACATCAGCCTCCTCCATGCCCTGACGGACAGCACGGCTTACATACTCAGGGAAAAGTGCCGCAGAATCGGTGGTCTGGAAAAACTTTTCCACAGGGTCACTCTTCCTGCCGCTTACCTTAATGTCAAAACGCTTGAGCTGACGGGAAAAAGCGTCAAGGCCCTCAAGCTCGGTACCCACATAATTTGTGGAGGGGTCAAGCTCCTCCAAAATATCAGTCATAGATTTGCCACTCTGGGCATACATACCCTTTTCAAGGGAAATTTTTTCAAAAATAGCCATAAAATATCTCTCCTTAAATTAAAGAATAAAGCCCACTGTGCCGTTTCCTGCACTGAGGACCAAAACCTCGCGGCCTGCGGCATTTACCGAAACTTTTCCACCGGTTTTTGCCGCGATACTCACAAAGCCGAGAGTCACTTCGCCGTCCAGAGGAAGTTCCGTGTAGCCCTTGAGCTGAACGCAGGCAAAGCCGTCGCGGACACTCAGCGCAACACCGCAGATTTTGTCACCGTTTGCACAGGGTGCGACTTTACCGTCGGCTGTAATCTTTACAGGCACTCCTGCAGTTGTAAGTGTGGTATCAGCCTCGAATGTTACTGCATTTTCACCGAAGCCCTTAAAACTTGTATTCATATTAACCTCCGTTAAATCTTAAATTCTTTATTACCTGCGCTGCAGGTCTTTTCCTTATTCGGAAGAAGCTGAAGCTTTACGCTCTTTGCCTCCTCCTTTGACTTGTAAGCGCCGAGAAACTCGCGAAGCTCCGAAAGAGAGAGACCGCGGATGGCATTCTCCATGGTTTTGCGAGATATTTTAGGCTCACGCAAAGCAGATAGTCTCAGCACCTCGTCACAAAGCTCACTTCTGTAGTGCTTGCCCTCTTTGGAGAGTTCCTCTAAGCTTTTAATGTAGTCATAAAGGCGTTTTGCATCCTCACCGCTGAGGGAGAAATCCTGCGCCTTTTCAAGGGATTTGATAATATCCTTCATTCTGTTTGTATCCTTTCCGCTTTCCATAAGAAAGCCTTTGATTACACCCGCCTGACGCTGTGCCGGAACCGCAACAAAACTCCACTCATAAGCATCTGTCGCCTCGCAAAGTTCATAGTAGCAAAGCTTTCCTGCGTACTCATGACCTTTGCGGTGGGTACAGGGATTTTCTCTCATGTCGGCCCCACACACAGAGCACAGGGATTTTCCCATACTGCAGCCCACGCTTACCTCCTTGGCAATACCGCTTTCAAGCTTTTCTATAATAGCCTTATTGCTGTCACACTTAGGCATATAGGCTCTGCCCACAAGCCGAAAGTAATCGTCACCCGTTTGGGTTTTCTTCCCCTCAACATTCTCCACACGGCACTCAAAAATTCTTGCCGTTTGGTTTTCTGCCTTGGGGTTGTGGTCGCTGATTCCTGTCTTGCCCACAAAAAGCTTTTCAAGTTCAAACAGCGCCTCTACGGTAAATCGCTCGAAGTCCCTGTCCACATCATTGTCGCAAAGGCTCACATCAAAGATGTAGAGTTCGTCAATGCTGTAAGGCCTTCGTGTGTATTTATTGATTAGCTCCAGGTCTCTCGAGCTTACTTTTTCACTGTGGCTTTTAATAATTTCGCCTAATTTCAAGGCGTCACCTCCAATTTACTCTCAATCTCCATTGCACGGGCATTATTGAGTCTTGCCTGAGAAAGATTTGTCTCATCCTGAAGCGATATGTTGCTCCAAATGACCGAAACCTCTGAATCACAGCCCAGAAGCCGCAGGTGCATTTCGCAGATTTTTGTGATAACAGGCGTCAGAACCGCGCGATAATACTCAATCTCACTTGTGAGAATATCCGCCTGCACCGAGCTCATGCGTTCAGTTGATGACCAGGAAAGTCCCAAGAGAAAAGGCGGAATCGAAAGCTTTGCCACAATCTGCTCCGTGATTCTTTTGATGGGCACATCGCAGTCAAGAATCTGACTGTCTGCACCGATAACCTTAATTGACACATCACCCACAGACACAAAATCGCAGACATTTCTGTCGTCACGCATGGCACGGCTCCACTCCTCGGCAATCTCCTGAGCACGCTTTTTGGCATTTACTCCGGGATTTTGACCGGGATTATAGGTTACCGCGTAGCGAATATTTCCGGCTCGCTCCCAGTTTGTGCCTATTGAAGACAGTATTTTAAGCAAAATTGAACTTACAAATGGCAGTCCCTTCAAAATGCTGTTTCCCCTCACGCTTCCGGGCTCGGGACTCAAAAGGCTTGAGAACACCAAAGCCTGAGACTCCACCGGTGTGCCCTCGGCGTCTTTGAGGCACACAACCGTCTCCAAGGGACTCTCTCCTGCTTTCACATCCACATCATGAAGTGATGCGTTGTACAGTCCCCACACACCCTTCATGTCGCCTGTGGGTATCATTTCTCCTACAGCCGTACCGTAAGTCAAAAGCTGGTCAAAGTATGTGCAAATAAAACTGTAAAGGCCCTTGTTACCGCCTGTGCACTTAACATTGTCGGCAAAGTGCTGAAGTTCACTCTCAAAGCGTTTATCCTCACAGCACACCTGAAAACTACCCAAAAGTCTCACAAGCTTACATATTGCACCGTCAATAATCGGCACTGCCTCCCGCAGCGACGAGTAAAGCTCAAGCTCTGTACTGCTCATAGGCGTGTACCTTTCAACAGCACCGAAAGGATGGCCGCAAGGCTTTGACGGAGCAGTCTTGACCGGCGCGGGAGATTGAGGTTTGTTCTTTTTAGAAAATAGCTTCACAGCTTTTCCTCCTGTCAGCGGCAAAGGCAAAGAAGCTGTCCTCCCCGCCATATAAAATAGTTGTTACAAAGTATCTTATGTCGTCCATAGCGTGGTCGTTTTCCTTGATGGGTGCTTCTGCACCCTCTCTGTCATCCCAGCGATAAAGCGAAAACTCCCTTACCGAGTCCCGACAGTTTTCGCAGATTTTCACCCGACCTTCCTTAAGGGCGGCGGACACCCGGCGAATGCCGTCTGTCACCGAATTTTCTGCGGGCAAAACCTGAAATCTGCCGTGTCGCCTTATCACCTCGATGAAGCTTGCAGCGGAGGGGTCTACGGTCACTCTTGATACGGTCCTGTCTCCCACAAGTCCTAAAAGCGCCTCGTAGTGCTCCTCGTCGGTACGCTGCATGCCTTCTTTTTTTGAGTTGTAGTAGTACTCATCAATTCTGTACCACACATCCGATTTAAGCCCCCACAGTCCGAAGGAGGCAGGATTCACCGTTCCGTAATCGCAGGAAACGGCATAGTCCTCAAACTCACCCTTTGGCACCTCACAAAAGGCATCCTCCCTATCCATAAAGGGATAGACTGCACCGCTTGCGGCAGTCCACTCACCCTTTACGAATCTGCGGTAGAAAGTGCCCGAATACAGATTTTCGTAGCGTTTTCTCACCTTTTCGGATAGAGCCGGATTGTCGTCCATAAGGAATTGAAGATAAAGAGCGTTTTTCTCCCGGGACTTCTTAATCCACTCAAGGTAAAACCAATGAGCAGGGTGTTCGGGGTTACAGTTAAACCAGAATTTTGAACCTTCTTTGGAGCATCGTGCAAGTGCTTGTTCAACAAAGGACCTGGGCATCAAAGCCACCTCATCCAGCATCACACCCGACAGCGTAATGCCCTGTATGAGGGATGCAGAGGACTCGTCCTTGCCACCGAAAAGGTAAAAAGTATTTTCCCTTCCCTTGTAGCTTATTTGCAGGTAATTTGACGAGATATTTTCTCTGACGGTAAAGCCCATTCCCTTTAGCACCGGTATTATTGGGGTCGTCACATTTCGTCTGACTGAACGTATGGTCTTGGCGCAAATAGCAAAGGAAGCATCGCGGTGTCGGTAAAACGCCCAAAGCACAAAGGATATCCCCATGCAAAAGGTTTTTCCCGAACGAACCGCGCCGTCACATATGATTGCGTCATAGCCACTGTAAATTGACCCCTCACTCCACCAGGTGAGAAGCTGCATCTGCTTTTTTGAGAAAGGCTCAAGCTTCATTGCTTTTGCCCCTTTCACAGTCGCTCAAAGCTTTGGCACCCTTACAGATAGCGTCATAAACGGGAGTGGCCCCACTCTCCTCCTTGGCACCGTCTGAAAGTTTTTCCAAAGCCTTCAGCCTGTCAAAAAACTTAATCTCCATTGAGCCGTCCTTGGGTCTTTTGATTTCGGACACCGAGAATAAGTCCATGCTCTCAAGCTGGGCGGCTGTAGGGTTGTCCATGTAAAGAAGCGACACCGCATCGGCAATGCTCCCGAAGGCAAGACGTTGGTAGCCAACCGCGGCAAGCTCCTCCATCGTCTGCCGACGAAGTGCGCAAATCCTTGAGATTTCCTCTACAATCTCCTCTTTTGAGAGCAGTTCCTGACTTTTCTTCTCGGGGTCCTCCGCAAAACCTGAAAGGACAGCAGCCTTTTTGGGATCAGAGCAGAAAACGTATCTTCTGCAAAACTCCTTTTCTTTTGATGTGAGATTTCTGTTTTTCATATTTCCTCCAAATTAATTTGATGCTCCGTACCAGTGGCTGAAAAACGGTAAAAATTGCAGTATTTAATGCAATTTTCAAAAAAATTCTTAAAACTTCATAATTTTCTGCCATATTTTTCATAAAGTTACCAAAATTTATCCTAAGAAAATAAATAAACCCAAGGCTTAGTGGTAAAACTAACCTTGGGTGATTTATTTGGAAAAAACTAATAGCACAAAAACATATAAACTAAACAAAGACTACACGCACAACACCGATATGCTTGATAAAATTCTTCGTGCCGATGAAAACTTCGACATTCTGCGCAGGGATATGATTATCGCCGGCAGAAAAACCCGAATTTACTCCATAGACGGTCTTGTGAAAGACAGCGTAGTCTCAAAAATCATGACCTTTTTTTACTCCCTGAAATCCGAGGACATCTTCCCCGAGGACAGTAATAAAAACAGTTCCTCTGATAATATCCATGAGACCACCGCAGAGGACTTTGCCGCAAAATGTGTGCCCTGCATCGAGGTAAATGTAGAATACGATGTGGACACCTTAATCCAAAACATCTTAAGCGGTATTGCCGCCATTATCGTAGACGGTATCGACGGTGCTGTTATGATGGACACACGCTCCTACCCTCAGCGAGAGACCTCCGAGCCGGACGACGACAAGGTACTGCGCGGCTCAAAAGACGGCTTTGTGGAGACCATTGTGTCAAACATCGCCCTGATAAGAAGGCGAATACGGGATGTAAACTTCACCACAAAAGCATTTTTCGTCAGCAACAAATCCAAATCGGATGTAGTTGTCTGCTACATGGAGGACAAGGTAGACAAAAAACTCTTAAACAGCATTATAGAAAAGATTAAGGGCATAAAAGTGGATTCGCTGGCTATGAATCAGCAGAGCCTCATTGAAGCAATCTACCCGAAGAAATGGTGGAATCCCTTTCCGAAAATCAAGTACACCGAAAGGCCCGATTCCGCCGCGGCAAACTGCATCAAGGGAAACATCATAATTTTAGTGGACAACTCTCCCTCGGCATTGGTGCTTCCCACCTCGATTTTCGACATCACCGAGGAGGCAGACGACTACTACTTTCCGCCCATTACAGGCTCATATCTCAGAATTGCCCGAATCTTCATTGTGATTCTCTCGCTTTTCATAACTCCTCTGTGGCTTCTGGCTCAGCAAAATCCTGCACTTGTGCCCGAAGCCCTCAAATTCGTGGTCACTACCGAAAACTACAATATTCCCATTCTGGCACAGCTTATTATTTTGGAAATCGCCATTGACGGATTGAGACTTGCAGCACTAAACACGCCCCAAAGCCTTTCGGGTACTTTGGGAATAATCGGCGCCATTGCCCTTTCGGAATTTACCATTGATGTAGGCTGGTTCTCCACCGAGGCAATTCTCTACATGGCATTTGTCACTCTCGCCTCCTTCAGTCAACCCAGTTATGAGCTTGGCTACTGCATCAAGTTCATGAGAATTATGCTCCTTGTGCTCACGGCAGTATTCAACATTTTGGGCTTCATTGCAGGACTTGTTATCATCGTGATACTTCTCCTTACAAACAGAACAATATCAGGTAAAAGCTACCTCTACCCCATAATTCCCTTTAACGGAAAAGCCTTTCTCAACAAGGTTTTGCGTGTCCGTTGATTTGTGTGTCCGTCAGGAATAGAACAGTCTGACAGTCAAAACAGAAAATACCACAGCAGTAAAATCCGCCAAAAGTCCGCAAAGGAGAGTATGGCGGATTTTCTTTATACCAACACTTCCGAAATATACCGCAACCGCGTAAAAGGTGGTCTCGGTAGCACCTGCCATAACCGACACAATTCTGCCCACGAAGCTGTCAGGACCGAAACGCTCCAGAATATCCACAAGAAGTGCTGTTGAACCGCCTCCCGAAATCGGCCGCAAAACTGCCACAGGCACGATTTCGGCGGGAAAACCGAGTTTTTCGGCAAGGGGAGAAATTAACTGTGCCAAAATATCCAACACACCGCTTGAGCTTAACATTGTCACCGCCGCAACCAGCCCCACCAAGGTGGGCGCAATAGTGTAAACCGTGTAGAGACCTTCTTTCGCACCAAAAAGAAACGCGTCGAAAACCTTGACTTTTTTAATGAGTGCAAAGATGATAAAAAACACAATAATCAAGGGTATAATCAGTTCCATGCCTTTGCCCTCGCTTTCAGTTTTCTGTCCCTTTTTCCAATACGCAAAGAACTGAGGGTACGGGCGGCCGTCACCCCTATCAGTAAAGCCGTCAAAGATGTAACCCACACCGCAGGCATAATATCAAAGGGACTGTTGCTGCCGTAGCTCTGGCGGTAGGCGGCAACCGTAGTGGGAATAAGCTGTAGGGAAGCTGTATTGAGCACCACGAAAAGCACCATATCGTCAGAGGCTGTATCATCATCTTCGTGAAGTCTTTTTAGTTCACGCATTGCCTCAATTCCGAAGGGAGTAGCGGCATTTCCTATCCCCAAGAGGTTCGCGCTTATATTCAGGCTCATGCTTTTCATGGCAGGACTACCCTTGGGAATATGGGGAAAGAGCAGTCTGAGCACAGGGGAAAACATACGGGCAAGCAAATCCGTAAGTCCGCTGCGTTTTGCAACCTCCATCATCCCTGACCAAAAGCAGATTATTCCCAAAATGGAAATGAGAAGTTCCACCGCTTTTGAAGCCCCTGTCACCACACTTGAGGAAAGCTCGGAAATGTTACCCGTAAAGATTGCCGCTATGAAGCTTAAGACTATCATTCCTGCCCAAATATAGTTCATCATTATGTACACTCACACTTCTTTACATACTTATTTGATTGACAACAAAACGCTGTACTGTTAAAATAGAGGTTGACATTCTATGCTAAATATATCATTATATACTTAGAAATATGCAGGACACCTGCACAGTACTTCAGGAGGTTTGAGCATGACAAGAATTGATAAGGAAAATTATTATTTGGACATTGCCGAAACCGTTTTAGAAAGAGGCACATGTCTGCGCCGCAACTACGGTGCAATCATCGTAAACAACGACCAAATTGTTTCAACAGGCTATGTAGGTGCGCCCAGAGGCCGTAAAAACTGCATTGATTTAGGACATTGCGTCAGAGAAAAGTACAACATTCCCCGGGGTGAAAGATATGAGCTTTGCAGAAGCGTTCACGCCGAGCAAAACGCCATTATCCACGCCTCCCGCGACCGCATGATCGGTGCAACACTTTACCTTGTGGGCAAGGACGCAAATACCGGTGCGTATGTTGAAAACGCAAGTGCATGTTCACTTTGCAAGAGAATGATTATCAACGCAGGCATCACAAGAGTTGTTATCCGCAACAACAAAACAAAGTTCACCGCAGTCTACGTCGAAGACTGGATTGAAAACGACGAGTCTGTGGAGGCAGTACAGGGTTACTGATTCACACAAAGAATTTACGGTAAATACAGCAAATCGCTGAGTTCCTTTTGGAATTCAGCGATTTTTTGCTTATTTGCCGCCCCTTTGCTTTCGGCGGCCTATTTTCCTATTCCTGATTACTTAAGGCCTTTTTCGTAAGACTCAATCATTTTCTTAACCATCTGGCCGCCAACGGAACCTGCCTGACGAGATGTGAGGTCACCGTTGTAGCCCTGCTTGAGGTTTACGCCGACCTCTGCTGCTGCTTCCATCTTGAAGCGGTCGAGTGCGTCTTTAGCCTCGGGAACTACGATGTTATTCTTAGCCATTGTTTCTACTCCTTTTCTAAAAAGTATTTCTCAAAAAATCATTTGCGACGCCTTGGTAAAGATATTTTTTCTTTCCTTGTTTTCATCGCAAAAATATTGTGTGCCGATTAAAAAGATATATAAGATGAAAAACTTTCTAACACAGATATATTTTAACATCGAGAACAAACTATTGTAAAAAGTAAAAATATGGTTATATTTTATGGTTTTTGTGCAAAAACCGTATTTACACGCCCGATAATTTCGTATATAATATACTTGTATCTTTGTCCGATATTTTATTAGTAAAGGAGACTAAAGTATGAAAATCGGAAAAAAATTTTTAAGCGCAGTGCTGACGCTGTGCATGGTTTTATCCGTGTTCACAGTGGGCATTATCAACGCATCCGCAGAATCCGAAACCCAAGTTAAGAATGTCATCTTCATGATTGGCGACGGCATGGGTAAGGAGCAGGTTGAGGCAGGTGCAGTCTATAAGGGCTCTAATCTTGTATTTCAGGATTTCACCGCCCAGACTACCGTAACCACCTCATCTCTTTCAGGCACAACCGATTCTGCCGCAGCCGCAACCGCAATGTCAACCGGTGTCAAGACCAAAAACAGCAACCTCGGTCTTGATAAAGACGGCAACAAAGTCGAAAACTTGGTTGAGTTTTCAAAGAACCGCGGACTCAAGACCGGTGTAGTTGCAACTCAGGTACTTCCCCATGCAACTCCCGCCGGCTTTACCGCACATGTCACCTCCCGCTACAGCTACAACACCATTGCTGTACAGCAGATTATGCTTCAGCCCGATGTGCTCATGGGCGGCGGCGCAACCTACTTTACAGGCAGAGAGGAGCTCCTTGAGGCAAACAACTTCACCGTTGCAAAAACCTTTGAGGAAGCCTCAAACGCCCCTGCCGACAAGAACCTGCTCGGCATCTTTGACAGCAACTACATCACTGCCGATGAAGAGCCGAAACTTGCTCAGATGACCGAGCTTACTCTCTCCCGTCTTACAAACGAAAACGGCTTCTTCACTATGATTGAAGGCTCCGATATTGACTCCTACTGTCACCAGAATGACATGAACAATATGCTCAAGGAGCTTATGGTATTCGATGACGCAGTCAAGGTGGCAAAAGACTATGTCGACAACAATCCCGGCACACTTCTCATTGTTACTGCCGACCACGAAACAGGCGGACTGAATGTTCCCGACGGCGCAACAAAGAGCGACCTGAAAAACGCACTCTTCACAAGCGAGAGTCACACCGGCGCCGATGTAGGCCTTTACGCATACGGAACAGGTGCCGAAAAGCTTTGCGAAAATGCAAAAATCGACAACACCGATATTCAGAAATTTATCGCAGCGGAGCTTAATGCCACCTACGGTGAGGTAGCTCCCACAGACTTCACAAACTACAACGACTACCGCATATTCTTCGAAAAACCCGAGTCTTGGGAGGGCGTAAAAGTATATGTAAAGGTTGACTCTTCCCTTGAGCCCAACAGCTTCACCATGACAAATATCGAGGACAACATCTACGCTCACACCTTCTTCGAGCATGAGGATATCTCCGAAGCAACTACTCTCTCCTTTGCCGACACGGGCAATTCCGGAGAGGCAACACAATATGTCGCCTTCGAAGGCTACTACAAGCTCTACAGTACAGAAACAGGTGCCTGGACCGATTTTGCCCCGACACAGGGCACCATCTACTTCGAAAAGCCTGCAACATGGAGCGACGATGTTTACATCTACACCGCCGGCACATGCTACTACGGAGTATTCCCAGGCACAAAAATGGACAAGGTGGAAGGCTCCGATAATATCTATCAGCTTGTAATCTCCGACGACGCCATGGGAGAAGAATTTTTGGAGTTTACCGCAGTATTCTCCGACGGAGTCAATAAGTACCAAACCACCGACATCAACTATGCAGGAATGAACAAAGTATTCAGAGTTTTCGGCTCCGACACCACGGACACCGCATACGGTTGCTGGTACGACTATCCCTACATTCCCGCAAGTCCCGACGAAGCAACAGTCAAGATTTACCTTGCAGACGAGACTGAATGGAACATCAAGCAAAACAATGCCGCACTCTTTGTTCAGTGTGACGGAGACGAACCCATACCTCTCACCTACGAGGGCAAGGACGACGGCAATTCCCGAGTTTGGTCCGCAGAAATCCCAAAGAACACTCAGGCAATGGTATTCCTCAGAAAAGACAGTTCCTATCCCTATGACCTTTGGAATGTCTTTACTCCCATTTCCGCCTTTGACCCTGTCAAACCCTACTATGCACTCACCGAAGACGCAGGCGGATACTGGGATACAGTCCGGGAAATCACTCCTGATGATGTACTTGAAAAAGTAAACACACCCGTTACCCTCTATTACGCCGTTCCTCAGGCAATCATTGACGCAGGCTACACCGTTAAGCTCAACAGACGCCTTGATAAGGACGCAGGTGTTCAGGAGTGGTCACAGAGCATTATGACCGACACAGGCAACACCTACAACGGCAAAAAGATTTACACAGGTGAATTTCTCGCTACCTACGGCGGTATCTTCACTCTTCAGTTCCAGAATTATATGGGCAACACATGGAAATCCCAGACTGCCCCCATCAACGAAAGCTGGACAGATGCCGAAGTTATCAACGGCAAGCTCTTTGACGGTGCAAAGTTTGTTGATTACACTCCCGGCACAGATGTAGGCAACTCAGACCTTATGCAGATTTACTTTGATGCTACAAAGTTCTCATGGTACACAGGCGCCGCGGTTACCGCCTACGACAAGGACATGAACATTCTCACTCAGCAGGAGCCTTTGGCTTCCACGGCAATTCCCGAGGGATACACTACTATGGGCACCTCAAAATCCATGTTCTACACAGGTAAAATTCCTGCCGATTCCAAGTACATTGAGTTCTTCCGCATAGACGGTGACAAGATTTACAACTACTGCTGTTCACTTGATAACATCGAGGAAACAAAAATTGAAATTCTCGGTAACTGCTTTGCTCTTGACGGCGAGAAGCAGTCCTCGGGTTACCGTTCCGGCGCATGGTGCACTATCGGTGAGAGCAATCCCACAGAGCCTGTACCCACCGTACCCGAGACCGACCTTCCCACAACCGCCCCCGCCACCACCTATATCTTAGGCGATGCAGACGCAAGCGGTGTAGTCAATATCAAGGACGCCACCTTAATTCAGAAGCACTCAGCAAACCTACTGACTATCAGCGGTACCGAGCTCGTTGCTGCCGATGTTGATGTCAGCGGCATAGTGAATGTCCGTGATGCAACAGCTATCCAGAAGTATGTTGCCAACATTGAAACCGGTTTTGAAATCGGACTTGTGAAAGCCTTATAATTCAAAGCCTGTATAAAAGCTAATCCCTCCTACTTCGGTAGGAGGGATATTTTTTAACTGCAATATTCATGAAGCACCGCGTTAAGCTCTTGTCTTGTTTTATATTCAATTCCCGTACTCAGTCTTTTCTGCACATCATAGGGCAGGGAATTTACAGGGGTAGTGGTGTGGATAAAGGGTTTTTCCTCCCCTTTGCGATAAGCTACAATCACTCCGCCCTCGGCACCCAGCACATAACCTGCGTTTGATTCCACAAAAGCTCCCACAGATGTCTTTTCCGCCTTGGTGTCGTCTGCTGTGAATATCATAATAACTCCCGACGCAATAACGCAGGCAATCACAATCACCGATGTAACATAAAAAAGTCTCTTGAGAACACTCAGATTCATGGTTTCAGCTCTCCTTCGCAGTTATTTTTCCACAAAAATCACGGCATATTCACTTTACATACTGACACTTTATAAGAAAATGCCCAAATAGAGCAAAAAAACTTTAATTTTTCGGTTATCGGTGGTATAATAGTAAAGTCTATTATTATAGAGTATATTATTTACAATTATTTCAATGTGATTTGGCCGAGTTAACCGTTAATCGAGGAGGCTGCATTATGAGAAAAACCGATATATCAACCTACAAGGAAAAGAAGAACCCCAAGGACAGCACCGCTGTGTTTTATCTCAAGACCGCCGGCTCATTTCTTATGAAGTCGGTGCTCACAGTTCTGCTTGTGCTTTCTATTGCGGGAATGCTTGTGTGCTTTAACATACTTTTCTACATTGTGGGTTTGGCAGCAGAGCCTACGGGCATTGACCTTGATGCCCGTTCTTTGAGTCTCTCAAGCTCAGTTTATGTTATGGATCCCGAAACCGACGAGTTTGAGGAATATCAAATTCTCTACGGTACAGAAAACCGTTTCTGGGTTGACTACAACGAAATGCCTCAGGCTATGCTTGACGCTATTGTATCCATTGAGGACAAGCGTTTCTACAAGCACAACGGTGTTGACTGGATTCGTACCGGCAGCGCTGTTTTGAATCTTGCAGGCGGTGACGATTCCTACGGCGGTTCAACCCTCACTCAACAGCTTATCAAGAACTTAACCGAGGACGATGAGGTAAGTGTCAGCCGTAAAATCCGCGAAATCGTAAGAGCTCTCAAGATTGAGCAGGAGTACACCAAGGACGAAATTCTCGAAGCCTACCTCAATGTAGTAAACTTCGGCGGCAGCTGTCAGGGTGTTGAAGCGGCAGCACAGCGTTACTTCGGCAAATCTATCAGCGAGTGTTCCATTGCCGAATGTGCATCCATCGCAGGTATCACTCAGAACCCCTCCGCCTGGGACCCTCTTATTTATCCCGAAAACAACCAAATAAGACGCGAGCTTATCATAGATGAGATGTACGCACAGGAGAAAATCACAAAGGCCGAGTACGACGCAGCTATGGCTGAATCCGCTACCATGACCTTCAAAGATTCTTCCGAAGAGGACGAAGTTAATACTCCTATCGAAGTTCAAAACTGGTATATGGACGAGCTTGTTTTTGACTTAGCCGATGACCTGGCCGAATTCTACAACATCTCCCCCGATGCCGCCATTGACAAGATTTACACCGAAGGTCTCAAGATTTACTGTGCTATGGACCTTGAGGCACAGGAAATGATAGAAAAAGAAGCCCAGAGTATCGACCGCACCTACGATGACGGTCTGCAGATAGCCATGAGCCTTATAGGTCTCGACGGCAGAGTAATTGCAACTGTGGGCAGTGCAGACAAAAAGGAGGGCAACCTTGTCTTTGACCGCGCCACAATGGCGACGCTTCAGCCCGGTTCATCTATCAAGCCTGTCGTCGCCTATCCCTACGCAGTTAATCAAGGTCTCCTTAACTGGTCATCAATCATCTCCGACCAACCCCTCGAGGAGTGGGTTTACCCCAACGGCACTCACGGTCCCAACAACTGGTACGGATACAATCATGAGGACGGTCTGTTCATGGTAGATGCCATTGAGTGGTCGGCAAACTGTACCGCAGCACAGACTATCAAGATGATTGGCGGGCCTCAGGTTGCTTACAACCACGCAAGGAATCACTTGGGCTTTACGCATCTCACCGAGGAGGGCGACAAGAACGCCTACGCCAGCTTCTCTCTCGGCGGTATGAACGGCGGAGTTACCGTGCGTGAAATGGCCGCCGCTTACGCTTATCTGGGCAACGGCGGACGCTACTACGAGCCTTACACCTATTACAAGGTCACCGACCGCAACGGAAATGTCATCATAGATAACACAACCAACATCTACTCACAGGCATACTCAAAGGATACCGCTTCCGTTATGAACCGTATCCTTCAGTACAATGTGAACAACTGCTCCCACACCACCGCTTGGCGAGCCGGGGTTTACGGCTGGGAAATTGCAGGTAAGACCGGTACAACCGACGGTGACACCAACAGCTGGTTCTGCGGCGTATCTCCCTATGCTTCTCTGGCGGTATGGACAGGCTTCGACAATCCCGAAAGAATTTACTCCACGGGCATTGCCGCAGGAACATTCTCTAATGTTATGTCTCAGTACCTTGAGGATAAGGACTTCAAAACCTTCACCCTGTCCGAAAATGTAGTGGAGGCCGAGTTCTGCTCATATACCGGCAAGCTTGCCGGCGCAATTTGTTCCGACACAAGAACAGGTTACTATTCAGCAGACGATATGCCCGAAACCTGTACCTCTCACAGCGGTCCGGGTATCGGCTCCAATGACAAGACAACATCCCCCACCGATACTACCGGCACAGAAGCAACGCTCCCCACTGTCATTATTGATTTCGGTGACACAACCTCTCCTTCGGGTGCTTTGGAGCCAAACAGCACGGACCCCGCTGAATAAGCAAACGGAATAAACAAGTTTTATATTTCTCTATTAAAGGAGTTTAGATATGATATCAGTAGCACTAATGGGACATGGAGTTGTCGGCTCAGGAGTAGCCGAGATTCTCACAACCCACAAGCAGAAGCTTTTCTCATCCGTTGGTGAGGAAATCTATCTCAAACACATTCTTGACCTGAGAGACTTCCCCGACAGTCCTCTTTGTGACAGATTCACAAAGAATTTTGAGGAAATCGTAAACGACAAGGAAGTTCGCGTTGTCATTGAAACCATGGGTGGAATCAACCCCGCTTATGACTTCACAAAGCGTTGCCTTTCTCTCGGAAAGAGCGTTGTTACCTCCAACAAGGAGCTTGTCGCCCGCCACGGAGCAGAGCTTCTTCAGATTGCCAAGGAAAATAACGCAAACTATCTCTTCGAAGCAAGTGTCGGCGGCGGTATTCCAATTCTTCGCCCCATCGACCAGTGTTTGGTTGCTAACAATGTTGATGAAATCGCAGGTATCCTAAACGGTACCACCAACTTCATTCTAACCAAGATGATTACTGAAAATATGGCTTTCGACGCAGCTTTGAAGCTCGCTCAGGATTTAGGCTATGCCGAAAGAAATCCCGAGGCCGATGTTGAGGGACACGATGCCTGCCGCAAGATTTGTATTCTAGCTTCCCTTGCTTTCGGCAAGCATGTTTACCCCGACAATGTACATACCGAAGGCATCACAAAAATCACACTGGAGGATGTTGAATATGCCGCATCCTGGGGCGGAGTAATCAAGCTTATCGGCAGCTGCAAGCCTCTCGGAAACGGCATGATGGACATTGTAGTTGCTCCCATGTTCGTTCCCTGCACAAGTCAGCTTGCCAATATCAATGACGTATTCAACGGCATTATGGTTCGCGGTGACTGCACAGGCGATGTAGTGTTCTACGGAAAGGGCGCAGGAAAACTCCCCACAGCCTCTGCTGTTGTTGCCGACACCGTTGACTGCTGTAAGCACCTGAAGGCTCGCAAGAGACTCTTCTGGGTTGACTCAAAGGAAAACAACATCGCAGACTACAAGCTATCCAAAACAAAGGTGTATGTCCGTGCGCTGACCGATGATATTTCCTCGGCATATACTATGGTGCAGGATATTTTCGGTGCCGCCTCCCGACTTGAGAGAGCAAACGCACCCCGGGGCGAGTTTGCGTTCGTAACAGAGGAAGCTCTCCCCTACGGTGAGATTATGGAAGGTATCAAGGCACTGGAGCGTCTTGATATTGAAATTCTCTCCACTATCAGAATCGGCAATTTATAATAGTATATATTTTAGAAAATATAGAAAGGGTACACACACATGAGTTTAATCGTACAGAAATTCGGCGGTTCATCTGTTAAGGACACAGAGCACCTTATGAATGTTGCAAGAATCGTAACCGACACCTACAAGAAAGGCAACGATGTTGTGGTTGTTGTTTCCGCACAGGGCGACACCACCGACGACCTCATTGCCAAGTACAAGGAAATTGATTCCAATCCCTCCGAGCGTGAACGGGATATGCTCCTTGCCGCAGGCGAGCAGATTTCAATTTCACTTCTCGCAATGGCTATCCAGAGCTTAGGCTATCCCGCTGTTTCACTTCTCGGTTGGCAGGCAGGCTTCTCTACCACTTCTTCTCACACAAGAGCAAGAATCAAGAAGGTAGACACCACCCGTCTGAAGAATGAGATTGCAAGAAAGAATATCGTTGTAGTTGCAGGTTTCCAGGGTATGGATAAATACGACGACCTTACAACCCTCGGTCGCGGCGGCTCTGATACCTCTGCAGTTGCTATTGCAGCAGCTATGGGCGCTGACCTGTGTCAGATTTTCACCGATGTTGAGGGTGTATTCACTGCTGACCCAAGAAAAGTACCTAACGCTCATAAACTCGATGAGATTTCCTACGGTGAAATGCTTGAACTTGCATCCTTGGGTGCACAGGTGCTCAACAATCGCTCGGTAGAGCTTGCTAAAAAGTACAATATTGAACTTGAGGTACTCTCAAGTCTCACAAATAAACCCGGTACAATAGTAAAGGAGAAAACAAAAATGGAAAAATTCTTAATCAGCGGCATCGCAAAGGACGATGACATTGTTCGTATATCTGTAACCAACATTCCCGACGAGCCGGGCCTTGCTTTCAAGCTCTTCTCTGTTCTTTCTGCAAAGGGCATCAATGTTGACATTATCCTCCAGTCCATCGGCAGAGACAAATCAAAGGACATCTCCTTCACAATCAACAAGGACAACGCAGAGACAGCTATGGCTCTTTTGGAGAAGAACTTTGTTTCCCGCTATGATGATGTAAAAATTTCCATGAACGACAATGTGGCAAAAATCTCCATTGTAGGCTCAGGTATGGAAAGCCACGCAGGTGTTGCTACCGATATGTTCGAGGCTCTCTTTGATGCAAACATCAACATCCACATGATTTCCACTTCCGAAATTAAGATTTCCGTTCTTATTCGCAAGGAGTACGCAGACAAGGCAATTTCCGTACTTCATGACAAGTTCTTCCCTGCTGAGTAATTTTGCAGTATTTCGCGGAGGCACCTCACACAGAGGCGGTCTCCGCTTGCTTTTTTTCTCTGAGAATTCGTGAATGTTCGACACGCTGCAAATGGACTTTACTCATTTACGTAAAAGTTGATTACATTTTTTTAATAAATATTGACATAAGAGGGAAATAACAATAATATGGATTTATCAAATAAAAGAAAGCTTGCTTTCTAAAATAACTATATATCTGGCCCGAAATTTCTCCAAAGGACTTGATTATTTCTCTCCTATTGGTTACAATACAAGGGCAAGATAAATTTTCCGGGAGGTTCCTATAATGGTTTTAGAAAAAGTAAAAGCAATTTTAGCTGATCAGTTTGATGTTGATGAATCAGAGATTCTTGTTGATACAGATCTTCAGCAGGATTTAGGCGCTGATTCACTTGATGTTGTTGACCTTCTCATGTCAATTGAGGATGAGTTTGAGGTTGAGATTCCCGACGAGGATATTGAGAACATCAAAACCGTTGGCGAAATTGTTGCTTACATCGAGGCAAACTCTTAAGTTGTGCCGTATAAACCGATAATCAGGAGTCGATATTAATCGGCTCCTTTTTATTTTGCCCAAAACCTCATAAATCCCGAAAAACACTTGAAAAATCCCCAGTATATATGTATAATAATTTTGTATGTTTACAAATAAGGCAGAAGAGGTGCTAATATGGCAGACAATAAGAAAATGGTTGAGGCTATCACAAGCCGAGACGAGGATTTTGCAAAATGGTACACCGACATTGTCAAAAAAGCCGAGCTTGTTGACTACTCAGGTGTTAAGGGCTGTATGGTTATCAGACCTTACGGCTATGCAATTTGGGAGAATATCCAGAAGGACCTTGACCGCAGATTTAAGGAAACAGGTCACGAAAATGTATATATGCCTATGTTCATCCCCGAGAGCCTTCTCCAGAAAGAGAAGGACCATGTTGAGGGCTTTGCTCCCGAGTGTGCTTGGGTAACCGTCGGCGGAAGCGAAAAACTCACCGAGAAACTCTGTGTGCGTCCAACATCGGAAACTCTCTTTTGTGAGCATTATGCAAAGATTATCAACACCTACCGGGATCTTCCCAAGCTTTACAACCAGTGGTGCTCGGTTGTCCGTTGGGAAAAGACAACCCGGCCTTTCCTGAGAACCTCCGAGTTCTTGTGGCAGGAGGGTCACACAATGCATGAGACCGAGGAAGAAGCAGTGGAGGAGACACTCCGTATGCTGAAGGTCTACGAGGACTTTTATAAGGAAACCCTGGCTATCCCTGCCGTTGTCGGCAGAAAAACCGAAAAAGAGAAATTCGCAGGTGCAGAAGCCACCTATACCATCGAACCTATGATGCACAACGGCGTTGCGCTTCAGGGCGGCACTACTCACTACTTCGGCACAGGCTTTGCAGAGAGCTTTGACATCACCTATCAGGGCAGAGACAACAAGCTTCACTTTCCTCACCAGACCTCATGGGGTGTTTCAACCCGTATGATCGGTGCTATTATCATGGTACACGGTGACGATGACGGACTTATTCTTCCTCCCCGTGTTGCACCTATTCAGGTTGCAATTATTCCTATTGCACAGCACAAGGAGGGCGTTTTAGATAAGGCTTACGCTCTCGCAGATAAACTCAAAAAGCAGTTTAGAGTTAAACTTGACGCATCGGAAAACTCACCGGGATGGAAGTTCTCCCAGTATGAAATGCAGGGTGTTCCCCTCCGTCTTGAAATCGGTCCCAAGGATATAGAAAAGAATCAGTGCGTACTTGTTCGCCGTGACACAAGAGAGAAGATTTTTGTATCTCTTGATAATATTGAGGAGGAGATTTCAAAGCTCCTTGACTGCATCCACGAGGCAATGTACAACAGAGCGCTTGAGAACATGAAGGAAAAGACCTTTGCAGCCACAACCTACGAGGAGTTTTTAACCACAGCCAAGGAAACACCCGGCTTTATCAAGGCAATGTGGTGCGGCGATGCCGAGTGTGAGGCAAAAATCAAGGACGAAACAGGCGGAGTGAAATCTCGCTGTATTCCCTTTGAGGAAGAAAAACTTTCCGATGTATGCGTATGCTGCGGCAAACCCGCAAAGCACATGGTTTATTGGGGAAAACAATATTAAGCGCCGAGTGCCGAAGCCCTCAAAAATCCATGCCGACGGCTGTATTGCCGAAAAATGGGAAATTGATACTTCGGAATTTCCCATAGGCAATACGAGGAGGTGTAGGACTTTTTGAGGAACAGCGCAGGCAAACGAGGCGTGCCATATAAATAAGCGCCGAGTGCCGAAGCCCTCAAAAATCCATGCCGACGGCTGTATTGCCGAAAAATGGGAAATTGATACTTCGGAATTTCCCATAGGCAATACGAGGAGGTGTAGGACTTTTTGAGGAACAGCGCAGGCAAACGAGGCGTGCCATATAAATAAGCGCCGAGTGCCGAAGCCCTCAAAAATCCATGCCGACGGCTGTATTGCCGAAAAATGGGAAATTGATACTTCGGAATTTCCCATAGGCAATACGAGGAGGTGTAGGACTTTTTGAGGAACAGCGCAGGCAAACGAGGCGTGCCATATAAAAAAGCGCCGAGTGCCGAAGCCCTCAAAAATCCATGCCGACGGCTGTATTGC